>NZ_UCNL01000001.1:0-150403 GCF_900473955.1 Synechococcus sp. GEYO | reverse complement strand
ATGTCGCTTGCTTTATGAAGCCGACGTGAAGAACCATTGAGACCTCGCTCAGGCGTTCTCAGGGACGTGGTTGTTAGCGTCCAAGCCATGCAAGGCCTTCTGCAACCGCCTGAGCTCCTGACTCAGCCCAAGCATTCCGGCGAAAGGGTGCTGCTGGTCAGGCTGCCTTGCAACCCCATTTTCCCGATTGGCCCGATCTATCTGGCTGATCACCTGCACAAGTGTTTCCCAGGAATCCCTCAGCGGATTCTCGACTTGGCGGCGTTACCGGTTCTGGACGTGCACCGGGTTCTGCGCATCACGATTGACCAATTCCGCCCCACACTTTTGGTGTTCTCCTGGCGGGACATTCAGATCTATGCCCCTGTTGATGGTCGGGGTGGCAACCCACTGCAGAATTCGTTTGAAGTCTTCTACGCCCGCAATCCCCTGAAGCGATTGCACGGTGCATTAGGTGGACTCCGCCTGATGACCAGTCATTACGGAGAGCTCTCCCGCAATCAGGCTCTGGTGCGCAGAGGGCTTCGTCAAGCAAGGCGTCATCGCCCTGAAGCCAGGGCCGTGCTTGGCGGCGGCGCCGTCAGTGTGTTTTACGAACAGCTCGGACGTTCTCTGCCTAAGGGAACGATTGTGTCCGTGGGCGAGGGCGAGCCTCTTCTGGAGAAACTGCTTCTCGGTCAATCACTGGATGGAGAGCGCTGCTTCGTGGTTGGTGATCCCCCTCGGCCGGGGCTGATCCATGAGCAACCGGAGAGTCGACCGAAAACGGCATGCGACTACGACTACATCGCCTCGATTTGGCCCCAGCTCGACTGGTACCTCGAGGCCGGTGATTTCTATGTCGGAGTGCAGACCAAACGCGGCTGTCCCCATAACTGCTGTTATTGCGTTTACACGGCTGTAGAGGGCAAGCAGGTGCGTCTGAACCCTGTTCAAGCAGTGGTTTCGGAGATGCGTCAGCTCTACGACAGAGGTGTTCGAGGCTTTTGGTTCACCGACGCTCAATTCATTCCGGCCAAGCGCTACATCGAGGACGCCAAGGAGCTGTTACGTGCCATCAAGGCTGAGGGCCTGACCGACATCCGTTGGGCTGCCTACATCAGGGCCGACAATCTGGATCCAGAGCTGGCTCAGCTGATGGTGGAGACCGGGATGAGCTATTTCGAGATCGGCATCACGTCGGGGTCGCAGGAGCTCGTGCGCAAAATGCGGATGGGCTACAACCTGCGCACGGTTCTGGAAAGTTGCAGGATGCTGGCGGACGCTGGCTTCCGCGACCATGTGTCGGTGAACTATTCGTTCAACGTGATCGACGAGCGTCCGGAGACGATTCGCCAAACCGTTGCTTATCACCGTGAGCTGGAGCGCATCTTCGGCGCAGATCTTGTTGAACCAGCGATTTTCTTCATCGGGCTTCAGCCCCACACCCACCTTGAGCAGTATGGATTCGATCAGGGTCTGATCAAACCCGGTTACAACCCCATGAGCATGATGCCCTGGACGGCGCGCAAGCTTCTCTGGAATCCAGAGCCGATGGGAAGCACGTTCGGCAGAATCTGTTTAGAGGCTTTTGACCTTGATCCTTCCGATTTCGGCCGAACCGTGATGTCACTGCTTGAGAGGGATTACGGCATGGCTCCTCTGCAGGAAGCACTCCGTGCACCGCTTCAGGGTCGAGCTGCTTTGGCCAAAGCTGTGAGCTGACGCCAAAGCAGAACGATCAGCGCAATGATTCCCACCAGCCCGCCCAAGGGGTTGGCATGGGCACCACCGGGGCCGATCAGCCAGTCGGGAGCACTGGGTGAGACCTGCAGCAAGCCTGAACGCAGTGCGAACCACCCGCCGACCAGACCTCCATGTAATCCGACACAGCCCCATAGGCATCCACTGTCCAGGCGCCGTTGCACGGCAAGAATGAGACCAAGCAGCAACAACCCTGTCAGTAGACCAACCATTGGCAGAAAACCCTGATCAAATCGGGTGTGCGCGAGGCTGAAGATCACGGCCTGACCGATGACGGCTGTGCGAGGACCGGTCAGTGCGTTGAGCTCTCCCCACAGCCAGCCCCTAAAGAGCAGTTCCTCAGCTAATCCGAGTCCGAAGCAGAGCAACAAGGCGTTGATCACATCACCCGTGGTGAGCTCCCCGAGCCAGCGTCCCCAGGATCCCAACAGCAACGGCAGGCAAATCAGGGCCAGCAGACCAGCGGAGCGCAGCAGACCCTGGATCAAGCAGGATCCGGCTGATGACTCACCGCGTCGGCTGCGAACTCCAAGGGTTAGCCAGGGCTGGCGACTGTTCCAGCGTTGGCGCACCCAGCTGGGCAATACCAGGATGAACAGCACGAAGGTGATGACGGTGCCGATCAACGACAGCCGTGGAGGTGAGGACCCAGGGAGCAGGTAGGCGATGGGTTGTGCCATCAACCATCCCAGTCCGTACAGCGCGGGAATCAGGATGATCGCCGTGACCCAGCGGGGTTGGTGGCTGAGCAGACCACCCCAGGCTTCGGCAATGGGTTTAACGATTACTCCTCCGGCTCGATTGTGCTGGTGAGCCCCTTGCCCTTGAGCGTTTCGCAATAGAACTCGGCCGGCTCCAGGTCGCAGACGATCACAAGACCCACGCCTGTGTTGTGAGCTTCAAGCATGACGGCCATGCAGTCTTGCTCGCTGAGTTGGGGCACCACCTGGCGCAAGGTGGTGACCACGTACTCCATCGAGTTCACAGGGTCGTTGTGAAGCAGCACTTTGTACCGGGGAGAGCGCTTGCGCACCTTTTCCGGTGCCTTGTCCAGGACGGCCGCTCCACCTGGACTGCGGCTGGGGGTATCCACCGCCATGACCATGGTTCTCACAGACAAGGAATCTAAAGGGACTGGAAGCACAGCTGGCGAATCAGAGGGCCTTGATCCGCGCCATGGCGCTGTCGACATTGTCTCGGCTGTTGAAGGCCGAGAGGCGGAAGTAACCCTCTCCGGCTGCGCCGAAGCCACTTCCCGGGGTGCCGACCACATTCGCCTGATTGAGCAGATGGTCAAAGAAGCCCCAGGAGTCCATGCCATCCGGAGTTTTGATCCATACGTAGGGAGCGTGCTCCCCGCCATAGACGGTGAGGCCAGCGGAATTGAGTTCGCGACGGATGATCGCGGCGTTTTCCATATAAAAGGCCACCAAGCCTTTGACCTCTCGCTGGCCGGCATCGGAGTAAACGGCCTCTGCCCCACGCTGAATGATGTAGCTCACACCGTTGAACTTGGTGCTTTGTCTGCGGTTCCAAAGGCCCCAGAGTTCAACCGCTTCACCAGCGGAGGTTTTGCCTTTGAGTCCCTTGGGTACAACGGTGAGCGCGCAGCGGGTGCCGGTGAAGCCTGCGTTCTTGGAGAACGAGCGGAATTCAATGGCGCAGTCGCGGGCTCCCTCGATCTCGAAGATTGAGTGGGGAAGACTCGGGTCCTGGATGAAGGCCTCGTAGGCGGCGTCGAACAGGATCAGAGAGCCGTTGGCGCGGGCGTAGTCCACCCAGGCTTTCAACTGCTCCTTCGTTGCGACGGCTCCTGTGGGATTGTTGGGAAAGCACAGGTAGATGAGGTCCACAGGTTCGCTGGGGATCTCGGCCGTGAAGCTGTTGTCGGCACTGATGGGCAGATAAGTGAGACCGGCATAGCGACCTTCGTCACCGGCATCGCCGGTGCGACCGGCCATCACATTGCTATCCACGTAAACGGGGTAGACAGGGTCTGTGACGGCGATCTTGTTCCCGGCCCCGAGAATGTCCAGGATGTTGCTGCTGTCGCATTTGGAGCCATCGGAAACGAAGATCTCCTCAGCGCTGATGTCACATCCGCGGGCCTGGAAGTCGTGCTTGGCGATGGCCTCCCGCAGCCAGCCGTAACCCTGTTCAGGGCCGTAGCCGTGAAAACCTTCAGCGGTGCCCATCTCATCGATGGCTGATTTCATCGCTTCACGACAGGCCTGGGGGAGCGGTTCCGTGACATCGCCAATGCCCAGGCGAATCAACGCTGCATCGGGGTTGGCGGCAGCAAAGGCCTTCACCCGACGTCCGATTTCAGGGAACAGATAGCCCGCCTTGAGTTTGAGGTAATTGCCGTTGACCTGAACCACAGAAAGACCGATTTCTGCGGGCATCCTGCTACATACGATGAAGGAAGTCGGGTCGGAAGACCGTGGCCGTCGCGTTGAATCCATCCAATGCGCCTGTGGCGTTTGACGAGTTGGTGGATGCGGGCATCAACAGGCCCGCTCGCTATATGGGCCATGAGCTGGGTGTGGAGCCCAGGGACTGGCATGCCGCCCGGGTTCGCTGGGCCCTCACCTATCCCGAGCTTTATGAGGTGGGCTCCAGCAATCTGGGGCACATCATTCTCTACTCGATTCTCAATGCCTTGCCTGGGCAGGTCTGTGATCGCTCCTACCTGCCTGCCGCCGATCTCGCCGAACGCCTCAAGCAGCGTGAGCAGGCGCTGTTCGGTGTGGAGAGCCGCTGGCCCCTCAACGCCTTCGACATCCTTGGCTTCAGCCTGAGTTATGAGCTGGGCGCCACCAACATCCTGGAGATGTTGGATCTCTGCAGGGTTCCGATCCGAGCGGCAGACCGCGGTGACTTGCCCCTGAGCGACCCTCAGGCACCGCCGCTGATCTTTGCTGGAGGGCCAACGGCCACCAGCAATCCAGAGCCTTATGCCGCCTTTTTCGATTTCTTCGCCTTGGGTGATGGTGAGGAGCTGTTGCCGGAGATCGGATTGGTGCTGGCCGAAGGCAAGCAGGCAGGGCTGACGCGCTCGGCTCTGCTGCTTGATCTGGCCATGGTGCCAGGGGTTTATGTGCCGTCTCTCTATGCCCCGGGTCTGGATGGAGTCAGCCTTGAACCGCTTAAGCCAGAACTCCCCAAACGGGTGCTGAGACGGGTCGCTACGCCGATGCCCCATTACGCCATGGGTCTGGTTCCCCACGTGGAAACCGTCCATGACCGACTGACGGTGGAAATCCGACGGGGCTGCACGCGTGGCTGTCGTTTCTGCCAGCCGGGCATGCTCACGCGGCCGGCGAGGGATGTGGAGCCCGAAGCCGTAATCGAGGCCGTTGAAACGGGGATGCGGCAAACGGGATACAGCGATTTCTCACTGCTCTCGCTCAGCTGCAGTGATTATCTCGCTCTCCCGGCAGTGGGAGTGGAGCTTCGCAATCGGCTTGCGGATCGCAATGTCACTCTTCAGCTCCCTAGCCAAAGAGTGGACCGTTTCGACCAGAACATCGCCCACATTCTCGGAGGTGCACGCAAGGCAGGACTCACCTTCGCTCCGGAAGCCGGCACGCAACGTCTGCGCGACATCGTCAACAAGGGGTTGACCGACGATGACCTGCTGCAGGGCATCCGTACGGCGATGCAGAACGGATACCGCAAGGTCAAGCTCTATTTCATGATCGGGCTTCCGGGAGAAACCGATGCCGATGTGCTCGGCATCGCCGAAACCTGTCGGATGCTTCAGGAGTGTTGCCGTGATCTGGGCCGCCTCAGCCTCAACACCACCATCAGCAACTTCACACCGAAGCCCCACACTCCTTTTCAATGGCACAGCGTTTCTACAAGCGAGTTTCTCCGTCGTCAGCAACTGCTGCGTGATGCAGGTCGACGCCTTCGAGGTGTGCGCTTCAACTTCACGGATGTGCGCCTGTCGGCGATGGAAGATTTTGTGGGTCGCGGAGACAGGCGTCTGGCGCCTGTGATTGAAGCGGCCTGGCGTGCCGGCGCAGGCATGGATGCCTGGTTCGAGGCCCTGGATCGCACTTACAACGCCTGGACTAGTGCCATTGCCCAGGCCGGGCTTGATGGGAGTTACCGGCAGATGGAGCTTGGTGGCTGGAGTGCAGTGTCGGCGCTGGATCGTGATGATCTTGAGGCGTTTTGCCGGCAACCCCTGCCCTGGGATCACATCGACAGCGGCATCGACAAGGGCTGGCTTGCCCAGGATCTGCAGCATGCGCTTGCCTCGAGTGTTGTGCCCGACTGCTCTTTTGAAACGTGCAGCAGCTGTGGCGTTTGCGGCCCTGATCTGGGCCATAACGTTGTGGTGGCGCCACCTGCAATTCCAGTGGCCAGGCCTCAGCAGGCGCCACCGAGTGACCGTGTCTGTCGTATTCGCTTTCGCTTCAGCAAAACTGGAGCGATGGCCTTGCTCAGCCATCTGGATCTAGTGCGTCTTCTCGAGCGAGCACTGCGCAGGACCGAGCTGCCCGTGAGCTTCACAGGTGGGTTTCATCCATTGCCTCGGCTTCAGCTCGCACTGGCGCTGCCTTTGGGAGTGGAAGGGGGAGGCGAATGGATGGATCTGGAATTTGTGGAGACAGTGGACGCGTTGATGGTCAAAGAACGTTGGCAGCAGACGTTGCCACCGGGATTGCATCTGATCACGGCTGAGGAGGTGGCCGTGTCATCTCCCAGCCTGGCTCAGCAGGTGCAAACCAGCCGCTGGCGTTTTGTGCTGAGTGGCTCTGAGCTGCTGTCGCAGAGTGAATCCGTCGATTGGTCGCAGGCCATCGCGGCTTTGCTGGCACAGAACGAGCTGATCTGGGAGGACACCGACAAGAAAGGGCGTCCGCGTCGTCGTGATGTGCGTGAACTGCTCCAGGATCTGCGACTGCTGGAGCAGCTTGAGCCCTGCTCGGAGGACATTGGCGCCAGAGCGGAGCTGGAGCTGCTTGCTGCCGTTGATTCCCAGGGCCGCAGTCTTAAGCCTGCTCAGTTGCAGTTCTGGCTCTCGCAATCTCTGGGGTTTGACTTGTCACTCTCCCGTGTTCGACGGGTGGAGCTGACTCTGCTGCAGTGCTAAATTCAATTCAGGACTTCAATCCAGAGGCTTGAGCCACAGATTCGTCCCGGCCTTCTTGTCCCAATCATTGTTTGGAACGAGAGGCCTAGGCCTCCGCTCCTGCCAGCGCCCCCGCGCTGATGTTGATCGGCCATAGGAGTGATCCACTCCGTGCCATTTCGACCCCAGGGTCTTTTCAAAGAAATTCCAATTCACCCCCGATCGATGAGCCCAGCGGCTCACTGACCGGTCACTGCCCTGACGGGCGTCGTCAGTTTCTGTTTATGCCCCAGCAAATCGTCATCGCCGAGCAGCTGCGCATCGCGGCGGTTCTGTCCGGTGACCGTGTTGATGAGCTGATCGTGGCGCAAGGCCGCTATCAGATCGGTGACGTGTTCCTCGGAACGGTGGAGAACGTGCTTCCGGGGATTGACGCCGCCTTTGTGAACATCGGTGAGAGTGAGAAAAACGGTTTCATCCATGTGAGCGACCTGGGCCCGCTGCGCCTTAAAAAAGGTGCTGCAGGGATCACAGAGCTGCTCGAACCGCGCCAGAAGGTGCTCGTTCAGGTGATGAAAGAGCCCACCGGCACAAAGGGCCCACGTCTCACCGGCAATTTGGCTCTTCCAGGCCGTTATCTGGTGTTGCAGCCCAGTGGCCAGGGCGTGAATATTTCCCGTCGTATTGGCGCCGAAGGGGAGCGCAATCGCCTCCGAGCTCTCGGGGTGCTGGTGAAACCGCCGGGTGCGGGTCTACTCGTCCGTACGGAAGCAGAGGACATCAGTGAAGACCTGCTCATCGACGATCTCGAATCCTTGCTGCGTCAGTGGGAAGCGATTCAAAAAGCAGCCGAAACCGCTTCGCCTCCCGTTCTGCTCAACCGGGATGAGGATTTCATCCATCGGATTCTCAGAGACCACACCGGCCCTGATCTGGCCCGTGTGGTGCTGGATGACGCCGCAGCTGTTGATCGAGTGACCAGCTTCCTGGGGCAGGAAGGGGCGAACGTTTCAGTGGAGGCACATACCGAATCCGACGAGCTGCTTGAGCACTTCAAGGTGAATGCGGCCATCCGTGATGCTCTGAAACCTCGGGTGGATCTTCCCTCCGGCGGTTACGTGATCATCGAGCCTACCGAGGCTCTCACTGTGATCGATGTGAACTCGGGCTCGTTCACCCGTTCCGCCAATGCCCGTGAGACAGTCCTCTGGACCAATTGCGAGGCAGCTGTCGAGATTGGACGGCAGTTGAAGCTCCGCAACATCGGAGGAGTGATCGTCGTCGACTTCATCGACATGGATTCCCGTCGCGATCAGTTGCAGTTGCTGGAGCATTTCATGACGGCGATGCGCGATGACACGGCGCGCCCTCAGATCGCCCAACTCACCGAGCTCGGCTTGGTTGAGATGACGCGCAAGCGTCAGGGCCAGAACATTTATGAGTTGTTTGGTCGAGTCTCCCCTGGTTACGAGGCAGTGCTGCCTGGCAAGGATCTTCCTCAGCCTCAAGCTGCCGCCACAGGTCTGGTGAGATCGGCGACATCGACGCGTGAGGAAGTCGCGGCTCCTGCTGACTCAGGAGGCGGCCGCCGCCGACGTGGTGGCCGCGGCCGGGTGAATGGATCCACGGAGAACAAGCTGGTGGATCCGACCCTTGAGGCGACGGTGGCCGGTGAATCCACATCGGATGCCACCGAGCCCGCAGGCGCCAACCGCCGTCAGGATCCTGAACTGGTCGCTGTCCCGATGGACGATGACCAGGAAAGGGTCTTTGGCTGGTTGGGACTGAATCCAGTGCTTCTGTTGGATCCACCTCCTGAAACTGACAACCTGCTCGTTCGGGTGGTGCGACCGGGAGAAGATGCCGACGCGGTCCTGGAAGATGCACGTCAGCAGCTGGCGGCCAGTTCAGGTCGCCGCCGTCGCCGCGGCTCCCGCGGAGGTCGAGGTGGAGCACGCAATGGCTCAACCGCTCCCGCACCTTCGCCTGTGTCGGCCACGGAAACTGCTGATGAGGCACCACTGCTGGTTGAGATCACCCCATTGGAGGTAACTCCTGCCAACGACGCTCCGACAGCGTCGCGAACGGTTGCTGCTCCTGAGTCACAGGTTCCTGAACCCGTTGCAGCAGTAGTTGCCGAGCCTGAGAAGCCGGCTGAAGAGGCCCGCCCTGGCCGTCGTCGTCGTCGGTCTTCCGCCACCGCCGAGTGATTGCTGGTGTCGATGAGGTTGGCCGTGGATGCTGGTTCGGGCCTGTCTTCGCTGCCGCGGTCTGCCTCACTGATTCTGCCGCGAATGCACTCTCCGATCTCGGCCTGACGGACAGCAAAGCCCTCTCCCCCAAGCGCAGAGCTGCGCTGGTTCCCGAGATTGAAGCTCGAGCCACCAGTTGGGCCCTGGGCCAAGCGGCTGCGCGTGATGTGGATGCGAAGGGGATCAGGGTGGCGACGGAACTCGCCATGCTCCGCGCTCTTCAAAAACTTCCCCAGGTTCCAGAGTTGGTGCTGGTGGATGGGGTATTGCCCCTACGCCTCTGGACAGGACCTCAACGCACCATTGTGCGTGGTGACAGCAGTGAAGCCTCGATCGCTGCCGCCAGCGTGCTGGCAAAGGAAGCTCGCGATGCCTTGATCCGTCGCCTGGCTCGACGTTTCCCTGGCTATGCCCTGGAACGCCATGCCGGATATGGCACCGCTCAACATCGAGCGGCCCTGCTTGCTTCAGGTGCCACTCCGATGCATCGTCACACCTTCCTCACCAAGGTGTTCGCCAGGGTCTGAGCGCCGATCTGAACCTGTTGTGTCCTCAGCTGGTGATTGCAGTGCCCAGTCCTGAAAATCACGCACCAGCTGTCGCCCGACCCGACCTTTGATTGTCATCAGGATGCCGTTCAGGATCGACTCGCCGGTGCTTTCCAGCACCCGTTTGGGAATCAGCTTCAGCAGTGGTGGCTGACTGACGTTCACTCCCAGTTTGGCCTCGCCCTGCAAGCCGTGATCCGTCACTTGCAGTTGTGCTTCCAGGCTCAGCTGGAAATCATCCACAAGCCCAAGCCCTTCAAGCGTGGCGTCAGTTGCCTGGATGGAGATCGTTCCATCACCCGGCTCGATTTTCAGGGATACGACAGGACAGACCTGCAGTTGAAACACCTGAAGTGTGGTGACCGTGTACCGGTAACGACCTGGACCGATCCTGTCGAGCTGACGCGCATCCAGAAGAGCTTTAATGACTCGGTCTTCCTGTTGCAGGTAGCTGCGTAGGGGCTGGGTCTGGTTGGCGACCGGCAGATCGAGATGCTGACTGGCGCGGAAGGCAAGGGTCATGCCCCTTGTGCTGACGCGGCATGATCCTATCGATGCAAGTGCTTGGATCCATGCCGATTCGGATGGCGTTTCTAGGGCCGAAAGGCACTTATGGCGAGCGAGCGGCCAAAGAGATGATCCGGCTCGAACAGATCAGTGATGCTGAGTTGGTTGCATGCACTGGGCTGCGTTCAGTGGTCGACCACGTGGCGGATGGTCGTTGTGAGGCTGCTGTGGTGCCCGTTGAGAACTCTGTGGAGGGTGGTGTCACGGCCAGTCTTGACGCTCTCTGGTCTCATCCCGATCTGTGCATTCGACGCGCTTTGGTTCTGCCGATCCGCCACGCCCTGCTCAGTAGTGGTTCGATTGAGAGCGTCACGGAGGTGCTGTCTCACCCCCAGGCACTGGCGCAATGCAGCGGCTGGCTAGCAACCCACTTGCCGCAGGCGCTGCAACTTCCGACCACATCCACTGCGGAAGCAGCGCGGATGGTGAAGGGCAGCCGTTTCAGAGCAGCGATTGCAGATCGGTCCGTTGGCGAACTGCAGGGTCTCGAGGAACTGGCGTTCCCGGTGAATGATGTTGTGGGCAACAGAACCCGCTTTCTGCTGCTCCATCGCGGCGAGCGTCTGCGCGGAGGTCAGCTCGCCAGCCTGGCGTTCTCTCTGCATCGCAATGCTCCTGGGGCCTTGATTGAAGCTCTGCAGGCGATTGCTGGCCTGGGCCTGAATATGAGCAGGATCGAGTCGAGACCGTCGAAACGTGAATTAGGTGAGTACGTGTTCTTTGTGGATGTGGAGTTGCCAACCTCTGGTGCGGATGTCGTCCTGACAAAACTCCAGACCCTTTTGAGCCCTCTGTGTGAGCATCTGGCTGATTTCGGCGCTTATCCCAGTTCCGAATTCAACTGATCAGCGGCGAGGCGGAAGACGCCGAACTGCATCATCCCCCGAGCGAAGGCCCAGCGCATCAACATAATCGTGGGCGTTTCACGTAGCCCCTGGAGCAGGGCGGGTGGGCCGAGTCTGAGTACCGCCGACGGGCGGCGAAATCCCTCCAGGATCGATTCGTTCCAAGACGGAAGAGTCGCCCTGGTCCAGTCGTCAGTATCGATCAGCCCCCTGCGCTGACTGCTGCACTCCAGGTTGTGCTGGAACCCAGGGATGCTGGCAAATTCCGGATGAGCCCACTGAGTCAGCAGCTGGTGCATCACCCAGCGCTCGCGGGCATCCAGAGCACCGTCGCGAGGATCGCGACGGTTCCAATCGGCGACAGCCAGAGCTCCACCTGGTTTCAGAACCCTCAGAAGTTCGTCTGCGAACTGTTGCTTATCCGGCATGTGTGGGCCTGCTTCCACACTCCAAACCCCGTCGAATTCAGCGTCCGCAAGATTCAGGTTCAGTGCGTCCATGACCTCAAAGCGGCAGGACAGGTTGTCCGGCGTTAGATCGGTGGCCCGTTGGATCTGTGCGGGACTAATGCTGACCCCAAGCACGTTAAAGCCGTACTCCTTGGCAAGAATCCTGGCGCTGCCGCCAATCCCGCAGCCCACATCGAGCACCCGTGAGCCGGGAGGCAGACGATCCAATCCACTCCAATGCACCAACTCATGCACGAAATCGGCTTTGGCGCGGCGGAAATCCCGTCGCTTTGGGGGATCACCGTAATGTCCGAGATGCACGTGCTCACCCCAGAGGGTTTCGAGCAGACGATCTTCAGTCCAGGCGTCATAGGCAGAAGCGACGCTTTCACTGGAGTGATATGTCCGACTTCGTCGAGTCCAGAGTGCGTAGGCGCCCGCAGCGGCTGCGAGCCCGATGATGGCCGGAGTCAGAACAGTGGAGAGAGACATCAACCGTTGCCGGAATCGGCGGAGGAGAGGGTGTCGCGCAGCACGGTTCGTGCTGCCAGCTGGCGACGGGTTTCATCGAGCATTTCGTACTCCTGTTCGAGCCGGATCCTGGTGCTCGTGAGCTCCAGAAGTTCCTGCTGTTGATCGGCCACGGGACCACCGAGGTGAGCGCCGATCCAGAACGAAAGTTCCCTCGGAAGGTCGGGCAGATCGTCGGGCAGTGCGGTGGGGGAGTCGGTGAGCTTTCCTGTCAGCTCGACCACATCTCTGAGCGCTTTGGTGACGGAATCACTGAGGGTATGGAGCTGATCGAGATCGCCTTCCGGCTCATCCTCAATCCAGCTCACCATCGCAGTGCGAAAGGGAGTCTCGCGGGTCACATTCAGCACTCTGAAACGCTGTTGCCCAAGCGTCACGATGTTGCTGCGGCCGTCGTCGCCTGTCTGATGCTGGATCACTTCGGCACAACAGCCGATGGACGCCATGCTTTGGCTGCGGGGATCCCAACGAACGACACCAAAACGTTGATCGGTCTCGAGGACGCTTTGCAGCATCATCCTGTAACGCGATTCAAAAATGTGCAGTGGCAGTACGTCGCTGGGGAACAGAACGACATCCGGCAGAGGAAATAGGGGAAGCTCTCTGACGGACAGGTCAGCCACGCATGAAATTGCTCAGGGAACGAATCTTAGGCAGCTGACCGAATGAGCGTGCTCAGCTCAGAGCTTCACCTCGATATCCACGCCACTGGGTAGATCGAGCTTCATCAAAGCATCGATGGTCTTCGCGGAAGGGCTATAGATATCAATGATGCGGCGGTGGGTGCGGGTCTCGAAATGTTCGCGTGAATCCTTGTCCACGTGAGGGGAGCGCAGCACGCAGTAGATCTTGCGCTTGGTTGGAAGAGGAATGGGGCCGATGGCAGTTGCTGCTGTGTTATCGGCCGTTTCAATAATTTTGTCGCAGGACAGATCCAGCATGCGGCGGTCGAACGCCTTCAAACGGATGCGGATCTTCTGCTGGGCAATTGCAGTGGACATGAAGCGCGAAGAAATCTCCTAGGGAGATCACGAGAGGTGGATTGTCGAGGTGCTGATTGAACGTGTCTAGGCAGCGTTCAACTCATCCATGAATGCTAAGGGATGGCCTGACAGCGGTCAGACCATCCTTGCAATCATCCCGGTGAGATCACTCGATGATCTTGGAGACGACGCCTGCACCGATGGTGCGACCACCCTCACGGATAGCAAAGCGCATGCCCATTTCCATGGCGACTGGGCAGATCAATTCGCCAGTCATCTGGATGTTGTCTCCGGGCATCACCATTTCCACGTTGCTGCCATCTTCAGCGGTGAATGCGGTGATCTGACCGGTCACGTCCGTGGTGCGGATGTAGAACTGCGGGCGGTAGCCAGCGAAGAACGGGGTATGGCGACCACCTTCTTCTTTTTTGAGGACGTAAACCTGACCCTCGAACTTGGTGTGAGGAGTGATTGAGCCAGGCTTTACGAGCACCATGCCGCGCTCGATATCTTCCTTCTGAATGCCGCGGAGCAGCAGACCCACGTTGTCTCCCGCCATGCCCTCATCGAGCAGCTTGCGGAACATTTCCACACCGGTAACGGTGGTTTTCCGAGGCTCTCTGATGCCGACGATTTCAACTTCTTCGCCAACCTTGACGATGCCGCGCTCAATACGGCCTGTCGCCACGGTGCCGCGACCGGTGATGGAGAAGACATCCTCAACAGCCATCAAGAAGGGCTTGTCGACTTCACGCTCAGGCTCAGGGATGTTGGCGTCCACAGCCGCCATCAGCTCTTCAATTTTGGCTTCCCACTCAGCCTCACCTTCGATGGCCTTCAGTCCGGAGACCTGAACCACGGGGATATCGTCGCCGGGGAAGTCGTAGCTGGAGAGCAGTTCGCGGATCTCCATTTCCACCAGTTCGATAATCTCTTCGTCATCGACCATGTCGCACTTGTTCAGAGCAACCACCAGGGCGGGCACGCCCACCTGCTTGGCCAGCAGGATGTGCTCTTTGGTCTGCGCCATGGGGCCGTCGGTGGCGGCACAAACGAGGATGGCGCCGTCCATCTGAGCGGCACCCGTGATCATGTTTTTCACATAGTCCGCGTGGCCAGGGCAGTCCACGTGGGCGTAGTGACGCGAGTCAGTCTCATATTCGACGTGAGCGGTGTTGATGGTGATGCCGCGCTCACGCTCCTCGGGAGCACCGTCGATATCGGCATAGTCCTGGACCTCTGCCTGTCCCTTTTTGGCGAGCACGTTGGTGATCGCGGCGGTGAGGGTTGTCTTGCCGTGGTCAACGTGGCCGATGGTGCCGATGTTGACGTGGGGCTTGTTCCTTTCGAACTTCTCGCGTGCCATTTT
Source organism: Synechococcus sp. GEYO (assembly GCF_900473955.1). Taxonomy (NCBI): domain Bacteria; kingdom Bacillati; phylum Cyanobacteriota; class Cyanophyceae; order Synechococcales; family Synechococcaceae; genus Synechococcus; species Synechococcus sp. GEYO. The sequence goes on along the minus strand of NZ_UCNL01000001.1, from coordinate 136,030 downwards.
GGTTAAAGAATCGGGGGTGGAATTAAAGGAGGGTAGAGATCAGGAATTGCCCTGATTCTTGGAAATGATGGCCTCGGCCACGTTGCGAGGAACATCCTCATAGTGGCTGAATTCCATCGAGAAAATACCCCGACCCTGGGTCATGGATCGGAGCTCGGTGGCGTAGCCGAACATCTCGGCCAAGGGCACCTTGGACGAGACCTTTGACGTGCCATCGTCAATTGCCTGACCTTCGACCTGGCCCCTGCGGGAGGACAGGTCGCCGATGATCGAGCCGAGGAAATCCTCGGGGACCTCGACCTCGACCTTCATCATCGGCTCAAGAAGAACTGGGTTGCACTTCTTGACCGCATCCTTGAAGGCCATCGAACCGGCAATCTTGAATGCCATTTCCGACGAGTCCACATCGTGATATGAACCGTCGATCATGGTCACTTTGACGTCGATCATCGGGAATCCGGCGATCACGCCGGACTCACAGGTCTCCTTCATGCCCATTTCGGAGGGCTTGATGAATTCCTTGGGAACGACACCGCCAACAATCTTGTTGACGAATTCAAAGCCGGATTCGGGTTCGCCCGGCTCCATTTCGATCACGACGTGGCCGTATTGACCCTTACCACCGGTCTGACGAGAGAACTTGCCCTCGCCTCGTGATGAGGCGCGAATGGTTTCGCGATAGGAAACCTGAGGAGCGCCGATATTGGCTTCCACTTTGAATTCGCGCAGCATCCGGTCGACCAGGATCTCCAGATGGAGCTCTCCCATTCCGGCAATCACGGTCTGGCCAGTTTCTGAATCAGTTCTGACCCGGAAGGTGGGATCTTCTTCAGCCAGTGAGACAAGAGCTTTGGAGAGTTTCTCCATGTCGCCCTTTGTTTTGGGCTCGACTGCCACGGAAATGACGGGTTCCGGAACAAACAGAGTCTCAAGAACAATCGGATCTTCCACGGAACACAGAGTGTCACCGGTGGTTGTGTTCTTCAGACCAAGAACAGCACCCAGATCGCCGGCGCGCAGTGCATCGACTTCTTCACGATCGTCGGCCTTCAGCACCACCAATCTGGAGATGCGCTCTTTGCTGTCTTTGGTGGAGTTGAGCACATAACTGCCCTTCTCGAGCACACCGGAGTACATCCGCACAAAGGTGAGCTTGCCGTAGGGATCAGCCATGACCTTGAAGGCCAAAGCACTGAAGGGGGCTTTGTCGTCGGACGGACGAACGGCTTCCTTGCCGTCTGGCAGCACACCCTGAATGGGGGGGACATCAACAGGGGCGGGAAGGTAGTCGACAACTGCGTCGAGAACAAGCTGCACACCCTTGTTCTTAAAGGCGGAGCCACAAAGCACAGGCACGAGACCATGCTTCAGAACGCCTTCACGAATGCCATTTTTCAGTTCATCAATCGAGAGCTCACCTGTTTCCAGGAATTTCTCAATCAGGTTTTCGTCGTTCTCGGCAACGGTTTCCATCAGGACGTTGCGCCATTCGTCCACCTGATCCTTCATGTCAGCAGGAACATCGGTGACTTCGATGTTCTGACCGAGGTCATCTTTATAGATGTGTGCCTGGTTGGCCACGAGATCAATGATGCCGCTCAGCTCGCCTTCAGCGCCGATGGGCAGCTGAATAGGAACAGCATTGGCTTTGAGGCGATCCTTGATCTGACCGTGGACCTTGAGGAAGTCTGCACCGGTGCGGTCCATCTTGTTGACGAACACCATCCTGGGAACGGAATAGCGATCGGCCTGTCGCCAGACGGTTTCTGACTGAGGCTGGACGCCTCCAACGGCGCAGAACACAGCGATCACACCATCGAGAACACGCATAGAGCGCTCCACCTCGATGGTGAAGTCCACGTGACCAGGGGTATCAATGATGTTGATCCGGTGGTCTTTCCAGCTGGTGGAAATGGCCGCAGCCGTGATCGTGATGCCCCGCTCGCGCTCCTGGGCCATCCAGTCGGTCACCGCTGCACCATCGTGCACTTCACCGATCTTGTGAACCACACCTGAATAGAACAGGATGCGCTCTGTCGTGGTGGTTTTGCCCGCATCAATGTGGGCAGCGATACCAATATTTCTGACGCGTTCCAGGGGAAAGGCGCGAGCCACAGGAAACTCCGGGGTGGGGCGTAAAAAGGCGGTGAGATCCTACAGGTCCGCCCTGAGCAAACGAGGCTTCAGAGCGGTGTTGGATCAGTAGCGGTAGTGAGCGAAAGCTTTGTTGGCTTCGGCCATCTTGTGGGTTTCTTCGCGCTTGCGAACGGCACTGCCGGCTTCATTAGCAGCGTCCATGAGTTCACCAGCAAGCTTCTGAGCCATGCTGCGGCCGTTGCGAGCACGGGAGAAGCTCACAAGCCAGCGCAGAGCCATGGCTGTGCCGCGCTCCTGGCGGACTTCCATGGGCACCTGATAGGTGGCACCGCCGACGCGTCGGGCACGCACTTCGACAAGAGGAGTCGCGTTTTTCACGGCCGTCTCGAAGAGTTCGATGGGATCGCCACCGGTGCGGTCGCCGATCAGGCTGAAGGCGTCGGACAGGATTCGCTGTGCCGTGGACTTCTTGCCATGCTTCATCAGCCGAGCCACAAGCATGGTGGCGAGTCGATTGTTGAACTGGGGATCGGGGAGGACCGGGCGCTTGACGGCGGCGTTACGGCGTGACATGGACTGTCAAATGAAAAAGGAACGGAGAAGGGTGAAGGTGACGGGCAGATCACGATCCTGAAGGGGGATCTTTGGTGATCATTCCTTCGGAGACTTGGCGCCGTACTTGGAGCGGGACTGACGACGGTCCTTGACTCCTGCGGTGTCAAGGGTTCCGCGAATGATGTGGTAGCGAACTCCAGGCAGATCCTTGACGCGACCGCCGCGGATCAGCACAACCGAGTGCTCCTGCAGGTTGTGGCCGATGCCGCCGATGTAGGCGGTGACCTCGAATCCGGAGGTGAGGCGCACACGGGCCACTTTGCGCAAAGCCGAATTGGGCTTTTTGGGAGTGGACGTGTACACACGGGTGCAAACACCACGGCGTTCGGGGCAGGCTTTCAGAGCTGGCGATTTGGTTTTCGCCTTTGAGCTCTGACGCTCGGTCCGGATCAGTTGCTGAATGGTTGGCATCGACGGTCGCGTAGCGGCCGGAGATCCGACCTGTTCGACAATCCATCACAATACCGGTTCGACCTGCCCAATCTGATCAAAGGCGGCTGAAAGCGCTGCCGCAGGCGCAGCAACGCACTGCATCGCTGCTCAGGATCAGAAAGCCTCCGCCACTGATGTCGCTTCGATAGTCCAGTGTCAGCCCCTCCAGCAATGCCTTCTGGGCATCGGGAACATGCAGGGTCACTCCCTCGGCCCGAGCGGCGGGTGTTCCATTGAGGCTGCCTGGCTGCAGACGGATGACATTGCGCTCACAGTGCCCCGCCGTGAGATCCAGATGCATCACTCCGGGGGTGCCTGCCACAGCGGCCTGTCGCCCCAGTTCGGCGGCTGCAGTTGCGGTGATTTGCAGCGTGGAGCCCATGGACCGATGCTCGGGAAGGCGTCCAGTGTGCCAGCTGTTGTTCAGTGGCGAACGAGCCCAAGACCGTTCTGAACCCTGGGCGTCACGCCGCGTCCGGTCATCACCGTTCGATTCGCTGCTAACAGCGTCGTAGAGCTCCCACCGTCAAGGTTGAGGGCATCAAGCATGCCCAGTTGCTGAAGAGCCAGCGTCGTTTCCAGCAGCGTGGGGTCACTGCCTGAAGTGCCCTTGAGTGTCATCAGCCATACACGACTGCGGTCCTGGGCGACGACCGTTCGCGGAGCGGCAAGGGACAGGAATCCGGCACTGAAACCTTCCTGACGACCGCGCAGCACAACTTGACCATCTTTCATCAGAAGTGGTCCTCCAGCCAGGACTTGCGGTTGCTCTCCGACTGGATTGGATGGCTGCAGGCTGATGCTGACCCGATCACCGGGTTGAGCGGGAAGCGGTGTTCCAGCGCGCGACACGATCAGGGACGCTCCGGGTGTCAGAGGAACCCCCCGGCTCAATTCGGCGCGATTGTGGAGGTTGATGGTGACGCCATCCTTCACGGTGATGGCCTTCTCCTCGCCGCTCAGGGCCTTGTAGACCGGCCCCCATGCCCGGGTGTAGCGACTCAAGCCTCCTTGCACATAGCCACTGTTGAGAAACCCCAGGCCCCAGCGACGGCCTCCATTGATCTGCATGGACTGGTCGAGGCGCAGACGGTTGAACAGAAGCTTTTGTCCTGCTGTCCAGCCGATCGCTCCCCGATTGAGAATGGGTCCTGAAAGCCACGTTCCATCGACACGCAGAGCGCCCAGGGGAAGCTGACGAACCCGATTGAAGAACCCCCCATTCACGGCCAACAAAGCTTGTTCAGGCTGGGCCAGTTGGCTTAGAAATCGAATCCCGGTTTGTGCGCCACGAGCAGCGAGTGGTCGCAGTTCGAGCGATTTGCTGTTGAAGGGAACACCTGCCCTGAAAATTGTCACCGGTTTTACCCCCACACGAAACGTGCGGGCTTCCAGCACAAGCCCGTTGCGGCGTGCCACTTGGATCTCTGGGTTGAGCAGAGCCGACTGCAATCCATTCCTCGACGAACGAACTCGGGTGGTGCGGGAGCTGCTCAATCCATCAATCACAATCCGCCAGGGTGTTGCAAGAGTGAGCGTCGGACGATCGGCTCGTCCCTCGATTCGCAGACCTCGCCTTTCGCGTTTGGTCTTCAGGCCCATTGCACGCAACTTGGCGTCCTGGGCGGCAGTGATCGACACCCCGAGTAATAGGTCGTCGTTCTGCCGTTGCATCAGCGCAGGTCCGCTGAGATCGAGGACCAGTCGCCCCGCCGTGCTGCCGCGGCCCTGACGCAGCTTTTGAACCCTGGGTGCTTCCAGTGAAATCGACAGGACACCCTGTCGATGGCTGCTGGCGACATTCAATCGCTTGAACCAAGGTGCTGCGTCAATCGCGACCTCATCGTCCAGAGAACGCTTGATCAGCGTTTGTAGAGGGACGCGTTGACCAAACCACTCCAGTGCTTCCCCTCCTTCACTACGAACCCGCTGGAAGCCGAGTCGACCGATCAGCACATCCAGAGGGATCCAGAGCTGGATTGGTGAGCGTTGGTCGTTTCCGACCCACTGCCATGCCCCCTTGGATGCAAGGCCTGCGACCTTCACTTCGCTGCCGTTCACACGGTCGGCTGTGCGCACTTCGGCAACCGGGACTGGAGGAGGAGGCGACAGGAACATCCGCTGACGCTAGCCGGGGTGGCCAATCCTTAGGATCGAATTTGCACCGTGATGGATGTTGCATCCAAAGCGGGATCAGCCCGACTCTTATCCAGGTCATGACACACCTCACCGGCTCCTCCTGGCCTTACAGCGACAGCGCTGCGCCCCAGGCAGTGGCCGGTGAGAAGGACGCCTGTGGAGTGGGATTCTTAGCGCAGATGCAGGGGCATCCCAGCCATTGGGTGCTGAAGCAGGCCTTGCGTGGCCTCGGTTGCATGGAACACCGCGGTGGTTGTGGGGGTGACTCTGACTCCGGAGATGGTGCGGGTGTTTTGTGTGAAATCCCATGGAGCTATCTCCGGGCAATCTGGCCAGAAGCCGCTGACGCAAAAGGGCTTGGAATGATGTTCCTGCCCACAGACGCTGAACGTCGCCAGCAGGCTCGCCAGTTCTTTGAAGCGGAAGCTATTGCACTTGGTCTGCAGTTCGCCGGTTGGCGCGAGGTGCCTGTCGATGCAGCAGTGCTTGGGCCTCTGGCCCGTGAAACGGCCCCGGTGATTGAGCAGTGGTTGGTGAAGGGGGATGCTGAAGGTGATGCCTTTGAGGCGCTTCTTCTGCGTCTCCGGCGCCGTGTTGGAGCCAGGGCCAGGGAAGCGTGGGGGTTCGAGGGCTCACGCGATTTTTATGTGGCTTCTCTGAGCAGCCGAACGGTTGTTTACAAGGGCATGGTGCGATCGGAAGTGCTTGCTCAGTACTACGCCGATCTGCGGGACTCCCGCTTTGAAGTGAGCTTCGCGGTGTATCACCGGCGCTTCAGCACGAATACCCTCCCCCGCTGGCCCCTTGCCCAGCCGATGCGGTTGTTGGGGCATAACGGTGAGATCAACACCCTGCTGGGCAATCTCAATTGGGCGAAGGCCTCTGAAGCCAGCCTCGCTGGTGTCTGGGGAGAAGCTGCGGACGACCTCAACCCTGTTGTGAATCCAGCTTTCAGCGATTCAGCCAACCTCGACGCCACCCTTGAGCTGATGGTGCGAAGTGGTCGTTCCGTCACCGACAGCCTGATCACCCTGGTCCCTGAAGCATTCCGCAACCAGCCGGACCTCGACAGCCGTCCTGATGTGACGGCCATGTATGAATTCAACGCTGGTATCCAGGAGCCCTGGGACGGCCCGGCTCTGTTGGTGTTCGCTGACGGCAAGCGTGTTGGAGCAACCCTGGATCGCAACGGCCTGCGTCCAGCTCGCTGGTGCTCCACGGAGGATGGCTTCGTGATCATGGGATCCGAGACCGGTGTGGTCGATCTCAGCGGCAAGACCGTGGTCCAGAAAGGTCGGCTCGGTCCAGGTCAGATGCTCGCGGTGGATCTGCAGACCGGCCAACTCCTTGATAACTGGTTGGTCAAGGAAGACGCCGCTGGACGTTTCCCCTATGGCGATTGGTTGGAGCAACACCGCCGCAATGTGCGTCCGCAAGCCTGGACTCAGTCTCAGCAGGTCGGAGAACTCGATCTGCTGAGACTGCAGACCGCCATGGGCTTCACCGCAGAGGATTTCGACCTGATCATCGGCGATATGGCCTCCTTAGGGAAGGAGCCCACCTTCTGCATGGGGGATGACATCCCACTGGCGGTGCTCTCAGACAAGCCCCATTTGCTCTACGACTATTTCAAACAGCGTTTCGCGCAGGTCACGAATCCACCGATCGATCCTCTGCGGGAGCAACTGGTGATGAGCCTGGAGATGCATCTCGGTGAGCGTCGTCCGGCCTTGAAACCTCAGGCGGAAGCTGCTTCTGTGATTCATCTCGATACCCCGGTTCTCAATGAGGCCGAGCTGGAAGAGATCAGCCAGCAAAGTCTCCCGGTTCAGTTCTTGTCCACCCAGGTGGCGGTTGAATCCTGCACCGGTGGATTTCAAGCTGTTCTTGATGCCCTATGCCAGGCAGCTGAGCAAGCCGTGCACGCTGGGGCTCAGGTTTTGGTGCTCTCCGACCGCGTTGATGCCAACGCTGAGCCCACACCACTGACGGCCACCACGGTGGCGATGCCGGCACTGCTCGCTGTTGGCTCCGTCCACCACCATCTGTTGCGCCGCAAGTTGAGACTGCGCTGCTCCCTTGTGGTGGACACCGCTCAGTGCTGGAGCACCCATCACATGGCCTGCCTGATCGGCTATGGGGCCAGTGCCGTTTGTCCGTGGTTGACCTGGGAGACCACCCGCCACTGGCTCCAACACCCCAAAACCAGAAAACGGATTGAGCAGGGAAAGCTTCCCGACCTCAGTGCTGATCAGGTTCAGGCCAATGTGCGTGTCTCTCTGGAAAACGGCCTCAGAAAAATTCTGTCCAAGATCGGCATTTCACTTCTGGCCAGTTATCACGGTGCTCAGATCTTCGAGGCGATCGGGCTCGGTGCCGATGTGATCGAGACCGCTTTCAGCGGCACGACCAGCCGGGTTGCCGGCATGACCCTTGCGGAACTGGCGAACGAAACACTCTCGATGCATGCCAAGGCCTTCCCCGAGCTGAACCGCAGCAAGCTCGAGTTCATGGGTTTCGTGCAATACCGCAACGGTGCGGAGTATCACCGCAACAACCCTGAACTCTCCAAGGCCCTGCACAAGGCTTTGGCACAGGGTCCAGGCTATGACCATTTCTCCACGTACAAGAGCTTGCTGGAGAACCGTCCGGTGATGGCGCTGCGTGACCTGCTGGAGTTCAAGGTCGCGTCCACGCCGTTGCCCCTGGATCAGGTGGAGAGCGTTGAAAGCATCTGCACCCGTTTCTGTACCGGCGGTATGAGCCTCGGAGCTCTATCTCGTGAAGCGCACGAGGTGCTGGCGGTGGCCATGAACCGGATTGGCGGTAAGAGCAACAGCGGTGAAGGTGGTGAAGATCCTGCTCGCTTCCAGGTGTTGAGCGATGTGGATGGCGACGGCCGGTCCGTTGCTTTCCCCAGCATCGGCGGGCTTCAGAACGGCGATACCGCCTGCTCTGCGATCAAGCAGATCGCCTCAGGACGCTTCGGTGTGACTGCTGAATATCTCAGGAGCGGGAAACAGCTGGAAATCAAGGTGGCTCAGGGTGCCAAGCCTGGAGAAGGTGGCCAGCTCCCCGGGCCGAAAGTGGACAAGTACATCGCCTGGCTTCGCAATAGCAAGCCTGGTGTCGCTTTGATTTCACCGCCACCTCATCACGACATCTATTCGATCGAAGATCTGGCTCAGCTGATCCATGACCTGCACCAGGTGCATCCTTCGGCGCCGGTCAGCGTCAAACTGGTCGCCGAGATCGGTATCGGCACGATCGCTGCCGGGGTGGCCAAGGCCAACGCGGACGTGATCCAAATCTCCGGCCACGACGGAGGCACCGGTGCTTCCCCGCTGAGTTCGATCAAGCACGCGGGTGGGCCCTGGGAACTGGGCCTCACAGAAGTGCATCGCGCTCTGCTCGAGAATGGCCTTCGCGACAGAGTTCTGCTCAGAGCCGATGGCGGTCTCAAGACCGGCTGGGATGTGGTGATCGCTGCTCTGCTTGGTGCTGAGGAATATGGCTTTGGTTCGATCGCCATGATCGCCGAAGGCTGCGTGATGGCTCGTGTTTGTCACCTCAATAGCTGCCCGGTTGGAGTGGCGACACAGAAAGAGAACCTGCGTCAGCGCTTTACGGGAGTGCCTGAGCACGTCGTGAATTTTTTCTGGTACGTCGCCGAAGAGGTGCGCCAGCTGATGAGTCTGCTGGGTGTGGCTCGACTGGAGGATCTCATTGGTCGCAGCGACCTCCTCAAGCCCAGAGGCGTTTCGCTGGCCAAAACCAAGTGCGTGGATCTTTCCAGCCTTCTGGCACCGATCAGTGGTTCTGAAGATCGTTCATGGCTGATCCACAGTGCTCAAGCTCACGGCAATGGGCCGATTCTCGAAGACCAACTGTTGGCCGACTCCGAGCTGATGGCGGCCATTGACAGTCAGCGATCCATTCGCCGCACGGTTGAGATCATCAACACCGACCGGAGTGTCTGCGCTCGTCTGGCCGGTGAGATTGCCCAGCGCTACGGCAATCGTGGCTTCTTGGGCCAGCTTGATCTCACCTTCCGTGGAGCTGCTGGTCAAAGCTTCGGGGCCTTTCTCGTTCAGGGCATGAATGTGCGCCTTGAAGGGGAAGCCAATGACTATGTCGGCAAGGGCATGAACAGCGGTCGCATCACGCTTGTGCCATCGGATTCCACTGCGAATCCGGGTGACCAGGTGATTCTTGGCAACACCTGTCTGTATGGAGCAACCGGTGGTGAGCTCTTCGCTCATGGGCGCGCTGGTGAGCGATTCGGTGTGCGGAACAGCGGTGCCCGCACGGTGGTTGAGGGTGCCGGCGACCACTGCTGTGAATACATGACTGGTGGCGTTGTGGTGGTGCTTGGCAGCACTGGCCGCAATGTTGGCGCTGGGATGACCGGTGGCGTGACGTTCCTTCTCGATGAAGGTGACCGGGTCACTCCACGCGTGAACCCGGAGATCGTGGAGGTGTGCCCCATCACCACATCTGAGCAGGAGGCCACGCTCAAGGGTCTGCTTGAGCTTCACGTCGCGGCCACCGGCAGTGAGAAAGCTTCGGGCCTTCTGTCTGACTGGTCTGCCGCAAGGAGCCGTTTCAAGGTTCTGGTCCCCCCCAGCGAACGGGCTGCCATGGGGCTTGCCGACAAACAGGCGGTTGCGGCCTGATCGTTCTTCCGCACCGTGCCCTGGTTCATCAAGACCGAAACCTTCACCCCGGAGACGGCCGCCCTGCCCATTGAGCAGAAGCGGCCTCATCTTGAGGCTCATCGCCAATGGGTGATGTCCCATGGCAACAGCGGACGTCGCATCCACAGTGGTTATCTGGTGGATGGTGAGCAGCGGCCCGGCGGCGGTGGACTCTTGATCTTTGAAGCCAGCAGCTTTGAAGACGCTCACCGCTGGGTTCAAGACGATCCGATGATTCAGGCCGGACTGGTGAACTGGCAGTTGCAGCAATGGATCCATATCGGCGGTGATGAGCTCTGATCGTCAGCGTGGGTGGCTGATCATCAGCCGCTGTACTTCGCCGGCGTGATAGCTGCTGCGTGTGAGTGGACTGCTCACCACCTGCAGGCAACCCAGCTCTTGTTCACCAATGCGCCGGTAACGGTCGAACTGCTCCGGAGTCACAAAGCGGTTCACAGGTAAGTGTCTTGGGCCGGGAGAGAGGTACTGGCCAATGGTCACAATGTCGACGCGGTGGGCGCGCAAGTCGCGCAACACGTCGATCACCTCCTCATCGTTTTCTCCCAGGCCCACCATCAGACCTGATTTGCTGTACGACCTGGGCCATCCATCTCTCACCCGTTTCAGCAGCTCCAGAGAGCGTTCGTAATTGCCCTGAGGTCTGGCTCGTCTGTAAAGGCGTGGGACGGTTTCGATGTTGTGGTTGAGCACATGCGGCGCGGCGTCCATCACCGTTTCCAGTGCGTCCCAGTTGCCGCAAAGGTCGGGGATCAGCAGTTCGATTGTGGTGAAGGGAGAGCGTCGTTTCACCTGCTCAATGCAGGCAACGAACTGGCTCGCTCCTCCATCGCTCAGATCGTCGCGATTCACCGAGGTGATCACCACATGCTTGAGTTTCAGCCGCGACACCGCTTCGCCAAGACGCTCCGGTTCGGTGGGGTCCAGCGCTCGAACGCTCTTGTCGAAGTCGATATCGCAGTAGGGGCAAGCACGCGTGCAGCCCGGCCCCATGATCAGAAATGTGGCGGTTCCCCCGGCGAAGCATTCACCGATATTTGGACAACTTGCTTCCTGGCAGACCGTGTTGAGCTTGAGGTCAAGAAGCAGGTCGGCAACAGCTCCGATGCGTTCCCGCTGAGGGGCTTTGACGCGCAACCAGTCAGGTTTCAGAACTGAGGTCATCTTCTACAGTCGGGCCATCGGGATGTGGCGCAGCTTGGTAGCGCACTTCGTTCGGGACGAAGGGGCCGCAGGTTCGAATCCTGTCATCCCGACTGCACTAGGTCGTCATCAATTCAGAGTGGCACCTGGGTAACCCCTGGGGGTCACCATGCGGCCGTCCTGGACTCGGCTGCTGCTGTTTCCAATCACCAACACCGTAAGCATGTCTACGTCTTCAGGCCGCAGGTTGCCCAGGCTGTGAAGACTGACGTGCTCGTCACTGCGTCCAAGCTGGCGAGCCATCACCACAGGAGTCGTCTCCGGCCGCGCGCAGAGCAGAATCTCCTGGGCCCTTGTCAGCTGCCAGTTGCGATCCCTGGAGCGAGGGTTGTAGATCGCAACCACAAAGTCGCCTGAGGCAGCTGCCTCGATGCGTCGTTCGATCACCTGCCAGGGCGTGAGCCGGTCGCTCAGAGAGATGGTGCAGAAGTCGTGCATCAGTGGTGCCCCTGCCCTGGCGGCAGCCAGTTGCAGTGCGGAGAGGCCAGGATGCACCTGGAAGCGAGGACGTTCTGTTTCAGGCAGGTCCATCCAAAGCTCCAGCGCCAGCCCAGCCATGCCGTAGATGCCGCTGTCTCCTGAGGAGATCAGTGCCACACGGGCGCCCTGACGGGCCAAATCCAGTGCTTGCCAGCAGCGATCCCGTTCACGGGTGAGTTGTCCGTCCAATCGGACTTGATCGCAACGACGCAGCGGTTCAAGCAGATCCAGGTAAAGGCCATATCCCACCCAGAGGACGCTGCGGCTGAGCGCTGTGCGGGCGTCAGCAGTGAGCAGTTGCAGTGACCCTGGCCCACTGCCAACCAGATGCAGCTCTCCTTTGCTGGCTGCCAAGGGATGAGCAGCCTCTGCGATTGCCACCGTCACGGCACCCTGTTCGCCGCCCTCGGCATGGAAGATCCGCTTGGACTGCAACAGCTGTGCGCCATCTCCTGATGCCAGAAGTGCAGAGGCTTCCGCAACGGATGCTGTGCCCATCTCCGCCTTCACTACTTCAGAGGGCGTGGGCACGGCGACATCGGCGAGGGCAGCGGCGCCGAACAGTCGTAACGGCCAATTTTGATGCTCACAGAACTCCAGCAGAGCCGGCTCGTCACCCTTGGCCTCGATGCTGCTGATGCCTGCCACGGCCTCCTTGGCCAGTCCTGCGGACTGAAGAGAGCGATCCACAGCTCGTTGAATCAAGGCAAGGCTGCTCAAGCGTTCGCAGCCGATGCCGATCCAGAGCGTGGCTGGGTGCCAGCGACAGGGAGCCCCGTCGGAGCGCGGACCGATGGCGAGCGCAATCCCGTGTTCGGAGTCAGCGGTAACGCCGAAGTGTTGACCGGCAGTACTACTGCGCCAGAGGTCCGTTCCTGTTTGCTGAACAACTTTGAGGTTTGGTCCAGAGGCCTGGGAGAGCATGAGGTCATGCCAGGCTTTCGGCGTGCCGCCACGCACCCATCCCCAGGCTTCTCCGAAGGCGTCGAGAGCCAGTCGCTCCTGGCTCGCTGCATCACCGGTCAGCACCACTTGCCCGCCTAGTGCCGCAGCCAGTGCATGGGCCAGCTGTTCTGCTCCTGCCGCATGACCACCAATCAGGGGCACGATGTTTTGACCGTGAGCATCCATCACCACCACGGCAGGATCGTTCTGCTTACCGCTCAGCAACGGTGCGATCAGTCGTGTGACGGCACCCATGGCTCCGATCACGATTGTGGGCTCACCCCTACGCCACTGGTCGCTCAGAAATTCCGCAGCCGGTGCGACCAACAAGTCGCTGGGAGTTGTTTGCAGTGCTGCGGCGGCTAGAGGTGTTAATCCCACCCGATCCGCCTGTCCCGCCTGTTGCAGCTGCTGAAGCAGGGGCCAGGCACTCACGGATAGGCCCAGTGCGAGTGGCGCTTCCATCGGCTGGATGGAGGTGGTGTCGACAGCGTTCAGGGCTAGTGGCCTCAGGGAATCAGCGCTGGGTGCCATCCTCGTTCAACAGCTCCCTGGCTGATCCTCCCAGGCTGCTGGTGATCCGTAGCTTCTCTGGCGCGGCTGTCGGTTCTGTTGTCCTGATGCTTCGCTCGGGAGCAGCCTTGTCGGCTTTGCTGGTCTCCAGCGGTTCTTCAGTGTCGTCAGCTGATTGATCAGGCAGCACTGGCAGCTCATCGTCAGCTGTGGTGGCCGAAGGCGAGGAGTCGATCTGCTGAGGGCTTGGAGCCATGGACTGTTCTTCCATGGTTGATTCCTCAACTGTTGGTTCCTCAGCTTTTGGTGCAGCCGGTGTGTTGATCGGTTTTGAAGGGTTGTCTTGGATGGACTTCTCAGTCTCAGTTTCGGTTTCAGAGTCAGGATTGAGCGCAGTCTGTGGCGGTGTTGCATCTCGCTCAGATGACTGTTCTGTTTCAGAAATGGCGACGCCAAGCAGACGTGCCATCTGTTCATCGCTCAGCTTCGACTGCATCCAAATCGGACGGAGGCCGGGACGCGCTGCTGTGGCTCGTAATTGATTGTTGAAGACCGGAGTGATCGGCTCACCAAGACCATCCAGCAGTTCCATCTGCACGCTGCCATTCCCGTTGCCTGATGCTTTCAGCCAAAGAGCCTCCTGGCGGTCAACCAAAAAACTGTCGCCATTAACGCTGATCCTCAGCCTCCAGCGGCCATCTCCCTCCCGTAGGTTCTGCAGTGGGGCGTTCCAGATCAGCCAGTCGATCAGCAAAGGATCACCGTTGCTGAGGTCTGAGGGGCTGACCATGGCAAGCCAGGGAGCATCCTGATTGGGCTGCGTTCCTGAAAGCTGCTGCAGGAGATCCAGTCGCCACTGGAGGCTGGCTCCCTGAGATTTCACGGCTTCACCCCAGGGCATGGCGGCATAGGCCGTAAAGCGATGACTTCCTGGGCTGAGACCGGGAAGCGTGATCTGCAGTCGATCGTTTTCGGCGTGCCCGAAACGCAGTGGTGGATCGTCGTCGATCTGCAGGGCCACATGGGCTCCAAGGCCCAGTTGTGGATCCTCAGCCAACGGCCAATCCTGGATCCGCAACGTGACTTGCACCTCACCGGTTTTCAGCAGAGCGCCATCGGAGGGTCTGATCAGTTCAAGTCGGGGGGTATGGCTGCTGAGCGCTGCTTGTAGCTGCTGCACAGCGCCCGGGGGACTGACTTCCTGCAGTCGCCCGGAAGGTGAAGACACACTGATGATCTCTGCAGAGCGCTCTCCATCGCCTGAGCTGTCTGCTCCCCAGGGCCAGGCCTGCGCGGTTGCGGCGGGGACCACCATGATCCACAGTGCAAGCAGAGTCTGCAGCCAGTGATGAAGGTGGACCGTCCGGCCTGATGCCGCCATGGGGCAAAGCTTGATTCGACCCATTCTGGGCACCGATGGGAAGGACGCACTATTGGGAATGATTTGCATTAAATAGATCGATATGTGTCGCCTGTTTGTGTTGCTCAACGCGCCTAATCGGGGTCTCCTCGCTGATGCTCGAGCTGATGCAGATTCCAGGTCTGGACAGGCCCGCGACCGGATTGAACCTTTGTAACTCCCTGTCGTGTGATGACTGCTCCCCCTCCTATGCTTCCCGCAGCGGTCCCCTCTTTGGGGCCCTAGCTCCAGTGAGAGTCAGGGTTCATTGCTCTGAACGCCACTGGCGCCCGGCCACGGTGAAGCTTGCTGATCCGCGCCCGGGGCCCCGGTAATCCCATGGATTTCCGGAGGGGTGTCCCACCACCTCGATCCCGTCCCTCGAGGAACGACTCGATGACCATCAGCCCACCAGAGCGTGGGAGCACCGCGAAGACTCAAGTCGAGAAGGTCGACAATCCAGCGACCTTCGAATTGTTCGGAAAGCCCGGACATTTCGACCGAGCCCTCGCGAAAGGTCCCAAAACCACCACCTGGGTTTGGAACCTCCACGCCAACGCTCACGATTTCGACAGCCACACGAGTGACCTTGAGGAGGTTTCTCGGAAGATCTTTAGTGCTCACTTCGGCCATCTGGCCGTGATCTTCATCTGGCTGAGTGGTGCCTTTTTCCATGGCGCCCACTTCTCCAATTTCTCCGGCTGGCTTGCCGATCCCACCCATGTGAAGCCAAGCGCTCAGGTGGTTTGGTCGGTTTTCGGCCAGGAAATCCTCAACGGCGATATGGGTGCCGGCCACCAAGGCATCCAGATCACCTCCGGTCTCTTCCATGTCTGGAGGGCCTGGGGCATCACCAATGAGACGCAGTTGATGTCTCTTGCCATTGGCGCTCTGGTGATGGCCGGCCTGATGCTGAATGCAGGCGTTTTTCACTATCACAAGGCAGCTCCGAAGCTTGAGTGGTTCCAGAACGTTGAGTCGATGCTCAACCACCACTTGGCTGGTCTGCTGGGCCTGGGCTCACTGTCCTGGACCGGTCACTTGCTGCATGTGTCTCTGCCAACCACGAAGTTGATGGATGCCATCGACGCCGGCCAGCCGCTGGTGTTGAACGGCAAGACCATTGCTTCCGTGGCAGACATTCCTCTTCCCCACGAATTCTTCAATCAGGATCTGCTGGCTCAGCTCTATCCAGGATTCAGTGCCGGCATCGGTGCTTTTTTCAATGGCAACTGGGCTGCATACAGCGATTTCCTCACCTTCAAGGGTGGAATCAATCCTGTGACCGGAAGCATGTGGATGACCGATATCGCTCATCACCATCTGGCGATCGCGGTGCTGTTCATCGTGGCCGGACACATGTACCGGACCAACTGGGGAATCGGTCACTCAATGAAGGAGATCCTCGAGGGCCAGAAAGGCGATCCTCTGCTTTTCCCTGCAACGAAGGGCCATGACGGCCTGTTCGAGTTCATGATCAACAGCTGGCATGCCCAGCTGGCTCTGAACCTTGCAATGCTCGGCTCCCTGAGCATCATCGTTGCCCAGCACATGTACGCGATGCCTCCCTATCCGTACATGTCGATTGACTATCCGACTCAGATCGGTTTGTTCACCCATCACATGTGGATTGGTGGCTTCCTGATCGTCGGAGCTTCAGCTCACGCCGCCATCGCGATGATTCGCGATTACGACCCTGCCAAGCACGTGGACAACGTCTTGGACAGAGTGCTCAAGGCCCGTGACGCTCTGATCAGCCACCTCAACTGGGTGTGTATCTGGCTTGGCTTCCACAGCTTCGGCCTGTACATCCACAACGACACCATGCGTGCTCTGGGTCGTCCCCAGGACATGTTCAGTGATTCCGCGATCCAGCTGAAGCCCGTCTTCGCTCAGTGGATTCAGGGTATGCATGCTGCAGCTGCCGGCAGCACCGCTCCTAACGCTCTCGCTGGTGTCAGTGAAGTGTTCAACGGTTCCGTTGTCGCCGTAGGCGGCAAGGTCGCGGCGGCTCCAATTCCGCTGGGCACGGCGGACTTCATGGTCCACCACATCCACGCCTTCACGATTCACGTGACGGTGTTGATCCTGCTCAAGGGTGTTCTCTACGCCCGTAATTCCCGTCTGATTCCAGACAAAGCCAACCTTGGTTTCCGCTTCTCCTGCGATGGCCCTGGTCGCGGCGGCACCTGCCAGGTGTCTGCTTGGGACCATGTTTTCCTGGGTCTGTTCTGGATGTACAACTCCCTGTCGATCGTCATTTTCCACTTCTCCTGGAAAATGCAGAGCGACGTGTGGGGTGCGGTGAGGCCTGATGGCTCAGTCCAATACCTCACCAATGGAAATTTCGCCAACAGCGCCATCACCATCAACGGTTGGTTGCGTGATTTCCTGTGGGCTCAGGCCGTTCAGGTGATCAACAGCTACGGCTCCAACACAGCCGGCTACGGAATCATGTTCCTTGGTGGTCACTTCATCTGGGCTTTCAGCCTGATGTTCCTCTTCAGTGGCCGCGGCTACTGGCAGGAGCTGATTGAGTCCATCGTCTGGGCTCATAACAAGCTGAAGGTGGCCCCTGGCATCCAGCCTCGTGCGCTGTCCATCATCCAGGGCCGTGCTGTCGGTGTTGCTCACTATCTTTTGGGCGGCATCACAGTCACGTGGTCCTTCTTCCACGCCCACATCCTTGTGGTGGGCGGCTGACCTTTCCTGAACTTTCCCTCTAATGGCAACGAAATTTCCTTCGTTCAGCCAGGGTCTGGCACAGGACCCGACAACCCGCCGCATCTGGTACGGGATCGCCACGGCTCACGACTTCGAGAGCCATGACGGAATGACGGAGGAGAGGCTTTACCAAAAGCTCTTCTCCACCCATTTCGGGCATCTCGCGATCATCGGTCTCTGGGTTTCGGGAAACCTGTTCCACATCGCCTGGCAGGGCAACTTCGAACAGTGGGTCGCCGACCCTCTGCACGTGAAGCCCATTGCTCATGCAATCTGGGATCCCCATTTCGGTCAAGGCGCTATTACCGCCTTTACCCAAGCGGGAGCCACATCGCCAGTGAACATCGCCTACTCAGGCCTTTACCACTGGTTCTACACAATTGGCATGACCAAGAATGCCGAGCTGTATCAGGGTTCCATCTTCATGATGATCCTGTCGGCCTGGGCACTCTTCGCCGGTTGGCTGCACCTGCAGCCCAAGTTCCGCCCGTCACTCGCATGGTTCAAGAATGCTGAGTCGCGTCTGAACCACCACCTGGCTGTCCTCTTCGGTTTCAGCTCTATTGCCTGGACCGGACACCTGGTGCACGTGGCGATTCCTGAATCCAGGGGTCAGCACGTTGGGTGGGACAACTTTCTGAGCGTGATGCCTCACCCCGCCGGTCTTGGACCTTTCTTCACCGGCAACTGGGGTGTGTATGCACAGAATCCTGATTCAGCGGGTCAAATCTTTGGTACGGCCGAAGGCTCTGGAACTGCGATTCTCACCTTCCTCGGTGGCTTCCATCCTCAGACAGAAGCTCTCTGGCTCACTGACATCGCCCACCACCACCTGGCGATTGGTTGCCTGTTTGTGATCGCTGGTCACATGTACAGGACCAACTTCGGTATCGGACACTCCATCAAGGAGATCCTCGAAGCTCACAATCCTCCCAAGGGCACTCCCGGTGATCTCGGCGCTGGCCACAAGGGTCTTTACGACACCTTGAACAACAGCCTTCACATGCAGCTCGGCCTGGCTCTTGCTTCGCTGGGTGTGGTCACCTCCCTGGTGGCACAACACATGTATGCGATGCCGTCGTATGCCTTCATCGCGAAGGCCTACACGACACAGGCTGCTCTCTATACGCACCACCAGTACATCGCCATCTTCCTGATGTGCGGTGCTTTCGCCCACGGAGCGATCTTCTTCATCCGTGACTACGACCCCGAAGCCAATAAGGACAATGTCCTGGCCCGGATGCTTGAGCACAAGGAAGCGATCATCAGCCACCTGAGCTGGATCACCCTCTTCCTTGGTTTCCACACGCTTGGTCTTTACGTTCACAACGACGTTGTTGTGGCGTTCGGAACACCTGAGAAGCAGATTCTGGTTGAGCCCGTCTTTGCCCAGTTCGTTCAAGCCGCTTCCGGTAAGGCGATCTACGGTTTCGACGTTCTGCTCTCCAATTCCGCTGGTGCTGCAGCCAATGCCAACGCTGCCTACATGGGTGGCTGGATGGATGCCATCAACGGGAACACCGACGTGTTCTTGCCGATCGGCCCTGGTGACTTCATGGTTCACCACGCCATCGCTCTTGGTCTGCACACCACAACTCTGATCCTGGTCAAAGGTGCTCTGGATGCCCGTGGCTCCAAGCTCATGCCAGACAAGAAGGACTTTGGTTACTCCTTCCCCTGCGACGGCCCTGGCCGTGGTGGTACTTGTGACATCTCTGCCTGGGACGCCTTCTATCTGGCCGTCTTCTGGGCCCTGAACACAATCGGTTGGGTCACCTTCTACTGGCATTGGAAGCACCTGGCTATCTGGCAGGGCAACGTGGCTCAGTTCAATGAGTCCAGCACCTACCTGATGGGTTGGTTCCGCGACTATCTGTGGCTGAATTCCTCCCAGCTGATCAACGGTTACAACCCCTTCGGTAGTAACAATCTCGCTGTTTGGGCCTGGATGTTCCTGTTCGGCCACCTCGTCTGGGCGACTGGATTCATGTTCCTGATCTCCTGGCGTGGTTACTGGCAGGAGCTGATCGAGACCATTGTTTGGGCTCATCAGCGCACACCGCTCGCCAACCTTGTTGGCTGGCGCGACAAGCCTGTGGCTCTGTCCATCGTTCAGGCTCGTGTTGTGGGTCTCGCCCATTTCACGATTGGCTACATCCTCACGTACGCCGCCTTCCTGATTGCATCGACATCCGGCAAGTTCGGCTGATCAATCCTGATTGCCCTCACTGCAGGGCAATCTTTCATTCACCCCTGTCCAGATCATCTGGCGGGGGTTTTTTGTTGGCTAAATCTGAATGGCGGAGAACAATTCAGCCGTTGATCAGCCGCTAAAAAGAATGTTGAGCGTTCGCAGATAAGTGTGGAGTCCTGCGTCCTGAATCGGCAGCACATAGGCATCTGCACCTGACTCGTTGTGGTGGGAATGCCAGTAGCCCGGTGGAGTCACAAAAGCGGCACCAGCTGCCCAATCTTCTCTGTGTGGGTTTCGGATTCTTCCCTGATCATCGAGCTCAGTTCCAATCAGGGTGTAGCAACCAGGTTCGCAGTTCACGGCGAAATCCAGGGCGATCGATTGGTGGCGATGGGGCTTTTGTTCCTGTCCTGCGGGAAGAATGCCGAGCATCGCCCAAAGAGTGTGACTGACAGTTCTTGTTTGGGGAAACGCTGAATTACCCAGCAGCACGCTGACCCGGTTGGCACGCGCTCCGCTGGGGCTGGCTGCGATCTCAGCCAGTCGCCCCTGGCTGTCGTGATGGCTGTAAAACGTTGGTTCAAAACGGGCTTCATTGGGAGTCACACCCAGAAAACGCAGCAGTGGCGCGTCGTGCACCCAGTAGAGAGCCGCTTTGCCAGAGCAGCAGTGAATGGCATCTCCTCCGGCGGGGAGAACGAGCATGTCGCCCTTGCTCCACTGGAAGTGTTCGCCGCAAGCTTCCGTGTCTCCCTGGCCATCGGCCACGAAGAACAACTGGCTTGTTGCCACAGCGGCAGTGCGCAGCTCGTCGCCATCCAGTCGGATGAAGTTGGCGCACAACGATGGGCCGGTGGCAGGTCCACTGCACTGCAGTTCTTCGCTCAGATCCAGAGGCATCACGGCACTGCCGTTCTGGGAAAAGAAAGCCGGGGAAAAGGAGCGATAGGGAACGGTGCCAGTCAGTCCGCTGCGAATCGGATTGGCCGCTTCGCCGTAGGAGAAATACTGAGCCTGAGCAGATGACGTTTGGCGATTCGTTGCGCTGCTCAGCATGCCGTGTCGTCTCAGCGCTTCAGGGAGCACACACCTTACAAATCTGTGCGTCTGGTTTTCGTATGCAAAGCGTCATGGCTTTGATCGATCTCAGTCACGTTTTGATCCTGTTGTCCGCGTCTACTGGACCTTCACCGCTTTGGTTGAGTTCTGGATGTCATTCCCTTCTCTTCCCCCCAAGCTGGAGCTGGTGGTGCTGCTGGTTGGCGTCGCCGCCGGTTACAACCTCACCTTGCAGATCCTGCCCAGAGAGCGAATCGATCTGGCTCAGCTTGAGGCGGATGAGCAGATTGCTGAGCGTGCAGCACCTCAGCCGCCATTTGCTCCGACGACGTTCGCTTCGATCGCGACTAGGGCGTTAGCCGCTGAATCGTCGTCCGGCGGGGCGTGCCTTATCCCTCCTGGGGGTGGCCCTGCTGTGAACGATCGTTTTGAGCCCTGTTGAAATCAGCCGTCCAGCTCCGGACTTGCCGCATCGACTCTTCGCCAGCGCTTGAACAGCAGATAGGTTGCCGGCACGATGAAGAGTGAGAGCAGCGTGGACACCAGCAGCCCGCTGAACACAACGGTACCGATGCTGATGCGGCTGGCGGAGCCTGTGCCTGTGGCGAGCAGCAATGGCAGAAATCCTGCCAACGACGTCACTGCGGTCAGCAGGATCGGTCGCATCCTGTTCAGCGCTGCTTCCTCGATTGCATCCGTCAATGCGACGCCTTGCTTTAGACGCTGATTGGCGAATTCAACAATCAGGATTCCATTCTTGGCGGCCAGGCTCACCAGCACCAGCAGGCCCATCTGGGCAAAAACGTCGAGGCTGAGACCGCGCAGCTTCAGGCCGATCAGTGCTCCCAGCAGTGCCATCGGCACTGTGAGCAAGATGATCAGCGGGTCTACGAAGCTTTCATAGAGGCCCGCCAGCAACAGATACACCACCGTGACGCCAAGGCCGAACAGCACCCAGGACACGGATTCCGCCCGGGTCTCCTCTCTGGCAAGACCGGTGAAGGCGAGACCCAGGTTGTTGCCTCCGGTCTGATCACTGATCGACTGCAGTAGATCGATGGCCTGGCCGCTGCTGATCCCCTCCGCTGTGACGGCAGTAATGCTGATGGATCGGTTCTGGTTGTAATGGGTGATTCGATTCGCTCCTGAATCACGCTTCAGCCGCGCAACGTTTGCCACAGAGACCAGATCGCCGCTGCGGTTGCGCACCATCAGGCTGGTGAGATCTCCAGGCGTGCTGCGATCTGTTCCCTCCAGTTGGAGATAGATGCTGCGGATTTCCCCTCCCGAGAAGGTGTCATCAATGAAACGGCCTCCGATGGCAGTTCCGATGTCCCTGAGAGTGGGACCCACCGGAAGGTCCAGAGCAGCCATCTGGCTTCGGTCCAGCTCTAGTCGCCATCGTGGTGAGCTTGCATCGAAGCGCGTGCTGACGCGCTGGAATTGTCCGGAGTTCTGGGCAGCAAGGATGAACTGTTGGGCCTGGGTCTCGAAATCCTGCAGGCTGAGCTGGCCGCTACTGCGATCCAGCAATTCCATCTGCAGGCCCGATTCGCTGCTGAAACCGCGCACTGTGGGCGGTGTGGTCACGATCACCTGAGCATCGGTGATGCGTCGTCTCAGCTCGCTGTTCAGGCGCTGCTTCACAGCTTCACTGCTGTTCTGCCGCCCTGAGCGTTCTTTCATGGGTCTGAGGCGCAGATAGAACGATCCCGTGTCCTCGCCGCTCTGTCCGAACGAGCTTCCGGCATAGAAATTGCCGCTGCGGATCAGGGGCTCTTCGGCAACCACCTCGCGGATGCGTTCCATCACAGCTTCGGTTCGTTCCAGGCTTGCTCCCTCCGGAAGCGTGAAATAACCGCGTACCTGGCCCTGATCTTCGTTGGGGATGAAGGAGGTGGGGATCGTCGCCAGACCAATGCCGGTGAGCATCAGGCCTGCCAGCACCAGAGCGATCACGGTTCTGCCACGCGTTAGCCAAACCGCCAGCATCCGTGCGTAAAGACGTTGCAACCCGGCCATGCCCGATTGCAGTCTGCGACTGATCAACCTGAGTGGTCCTGGCAAGCGTCCGTCGCCCTGTCCGAGCACGCGGGCACAGGCCATCGGAGTGAAGGTGAGCGCATTGAACGTTGAGAACAGAATGGCGCCACCGATGGCCAGTGCAATCGGTTGATACAGGCGGCCTATGGAGCCAGGGATCAGCAGAACTGGCAGGAAGACTGCAGCTAGAACCAGCGATGTGGCCAACACGGCGCCCGCTAGTTCTGCCATCGCATCTTCCGCAGCCCCCTTTGGCTCCTCGCCCCGCTCGATCCGACCTGCGATGTCTTCGCTGACGACAATGGCGTCGTCGACCACGATGCCTGTGGCCAGCACGAGGCCAAACAGGATCAGGCTGTTGAGATTGGATCCGCTGAGGCGCACCACCACAAGACTGCCGATCAATGCCACAGGCACCGCCAGGCCAGGAATCAAGGCAAGGCGCCAGCGTCCCAGAAACAGCACCAGCACTAGCAAAACCAGCAGCACCGCGTCCCTGAGGGTGTCTCTGGTGCGATCGAGATTGGCCTGGACGGTTTCGGCCACATCCACGATCACCTGAACATCCAATCCAGGAGGAAAGCTGCTTTCCAGGCTTTTCAGCCTGTCTCGAACCGCACGGCTGACTTCCAGTGCATTCGATCCATCCCGCTGGAAGATGCCAACAGCCACGGAGCTTTCGCCCTGAAGGTTGAGGGCGCTGCTGCCGTAGCTGCGTTGCCCCAGCTCAACGCGACCCACATCCTTCAGCCGAACCAAGCCTCCGTTTTCGGTGCGTTTCACCACCATGGCTTCAAAGTCGGCCTGGCTGCGTAGACGCCCTTCGGCATCCACCGGCAGGCTGAACAACTGCCCAGCCGGTGCCGGTGCCTCACCCAGATTGCCCACTGCGGCAAGAACGTTCTGCTCTGCCAGAGCATTGGTGATGTCGTTGGTGGAGAGATTGAACTGCTCCAGCCGACTGGGATCCAGCCAGAGCCGATAGGCGAGCTCGCTACTGCCAAACACACGGATGTCGCCAACTCCAGGCGTGGTTCGCAGGCCTTCACTCAGTCGCTGGTCGAGCCAGCCACCGATGAAGATCGGCTCATACAGCCCTGGAGGAGCGCTGAAGCCGAGGATCAGCAGGAGATCATTCGTGGAGCGGTTCACATTCAGCCCCTGCCGCGTCACGGCCTGGGGCAATCGGCGGCTGGCCAGGTTGACTTCGTTCTGAACCTTGATCGCGTTGAGTTCTGGGTCGCCAGCCTCGAAGCGCAGGCTGAGACTTGCACCGCCCTGTCTGCTGTTAGAGGTGATGCTCTCCAGGCCGTCGAGGTCACTGAGCTGGTTTTCCAGCACTGCTGTGACGCTTTGCTCGACAACTTCAGGACCTGCGGCAGGAAAACTGGCGCTCACGCTTACGCGTGTGGGAGCCAGTTGAGGCAGGTCTTCCAGCCCGAGGCCCACCAGAGACACCACACCCGCCAGCAGCACCAGCAAGCTGCAGACGATGGTGAAGACGGGCCGTCTCAGAAATGGCTGGGAGATGGACCGCAAGTCGGCAACCGCTCAGCAAGGGCCCAGATCCTGGCAGCAGAAAGCCCCAAATGAGTCACTCAGTGCTCATTCGGGGCTTGAAAGAATCCGATCGATTGAATCGGTGATGCAGATTTAGGGAGTTTGGAACTCAGTTGACGCTCCAGACGCCGCCGGCAATTTTCACCAAAGGAAGCACAAATGTTGAGCTGGCCAGGAACCAGGCAAATGCAGCGCCTCCACAGCCACCCAGCCAGAAGCCACTGGCAAACTCAGCCCAGCCAGCCTTGGTGAACAGGTCGGCGGGTGGGTTGATGATTGTGGCGTCAGCAGGCTGCACGTTGGGGCCCTTGCCAGCAGTGCCGTAAATCGACAAGCACACAGTCAGGATCGACACCAATCCGATGGAGGCGAGCAATCCAGCTGTCGCGGCGTAATCGCCGTTACGGAGAGGGCCGCAAACAGCGAACGGGCCATACAACAGAAAGCCGTGCGCCATGCCAATTTCCAGGCCGCGCCGGTTTGGGGAGAGGTCTGGTCGGTACGCGGGCAGAGCGTTGAGGTAGGCCTTGGTGAAATAGCTGCTGTTCACCGGGGTGGCGAGATTGCCAACCGTTGGATCGGCGACGGGGGAAACAGACATGGATGAGGAAGCGGTGGGTGGGCAGTTCGCTTGATCGTTGGCAGGGGCCTGCTAGCGATTAGTCGGCGGTGGTTTCGATCAGGTTGAACATCAGAACCATCACGACAGCTGGACCCAAAACCCCAGCCAGTGGGATGAAAACCGAAGGCATCCAGGAAGCGACGAAATCTCCAGTCATGGCAGCGACCCAAATGTCACAGCTACTGTAAAGACTGCCTTTCTGGTGGTCTTCGACCGATCGGGTCGGTGACATAAAAATTCAATCCATTTGGCCTCCGTCGCCCTAAACCCATGAATCAGCTGCTTGCAGGTGGTGCCGCCCTTGTGCTGGTGATCGTGCTCTGGAGTCTTGGTCGACGGCCTGGAAAAACGCTGTTGAGCAGCACGGATGCGACCTCTGTGGCAGCCATCAACAGAGCCCAGCTGGGATTAGTGCAGGATTCATCGCCGCAGCAGAACCTTGAGACTCAGGCAGGATCTGGCAAGGGAACCGGCGATTTGGCCCCGTTCCAGCCTCCGGTCAGCAGCGCTGAGCGGATCTCGCTTGAGCGTCGGTTACGCGAGGCGATGGATCAAGGCAACCCAGGCCAGAGGCTTGAGGCCGTGAGGGTGGCGGGTCAGTGGGGGCATGCCTCCGTTCTGCCGCTGCTGAGGCGTGGTCTGCGTGATGCTGACAGCCTTGTCGTAGAAGCCGCTGCAACAGCCATTGAGCGTCACCGTGGAGCGACCCGACCGTCTCCGGCTCAGGTGGCTCGGCCCCCTCGCAACGTTGCCCGGATGCGATAGATCGGGCGCCCCTGGCTTTCGTGGTAGGTCCGGATCAGCAATTCTCCCAACAGTCCGAAACAGAACAGCTGAATCCCGGCCAGGCCGAGTACGACAGCCATCGTGAGCAGTGGCCTGTTGCCGATGTCTTCACCCGTCAGTTTGATCAACAGCAAATAGGCGCTTGCCACCAGGCTTGTTGCAATGGCGACGAGGCCTCCAAACCCAAAGACGTACATCGGCCGGGTGAGGAAGCGTTTCATGAACCAAACCGTGAGCAGGTCCATCAGGACCCGAAAGGTGCGATCAATTCCGTATTTGCTGGTTCCGTACTGACGCGCACGGTGATTCACCTTCACTTCTGTGATGCGGGCTCCTTCGATGAAGGCCAGCGCCGGTAGAAAGCGATGCAGCTCGCCGTACAAGCGCATGTCGGATAGCACGTCGCGGTCATAGGCCTTGAGTGAGCAGCCATAGTCATGCAGGCGAACCCCAGTGACGCGCCCGATCAGACGATTGGCCAGCCTGGAGGGAAGTTTTCTCTGGAGCTCGGCATCCTGGCGATCAAAACGCCAACCGCTCACCAGGTCATAGCCTTCGCGCAGCTTGTTTAGGAGCAGGGGGATGTCGGCGGGATCGTTCTGTAGATCACCATCGAGGCTCACGATCACCTGCCCCTGAGCGACATCAAAACCTGCCGCCATGGCAGCTGTTTGACCGTAGTTCTTGCGCAGCAGAACACCCACCAGCTCCGGCACTTCCTCACTGATGCTTTCCAGTACTGATGCGGTGTTGTCGGTTGAACCGTCATTGACCAGCACCAGTTCAAAGCGCTCTCCAATGGGTCGCAGCGCCTTCAGCAGCTGGTCCACCAGCTCAGGCAGGCTTTCCTCCTCGTTGTAGAGCGGCACCACAACCGAAAGGTCCAGCCCAGCCGTCATCAGGATCCGATCGAGATCCATGCAACCTAATCGGCGCCTGTTGGACCAACTCTGAGCAGACAAGGCAAGCAGAGAGTCAGACCATCAACAGGAGCCGTTAAGGCAGGGTGCTGCCGTCATGGCAGCGGGTCACCCTGCCTGCACCCCGCAGTTCAGCCCTGTAGTGACTGGCCACGGGGTGTAGATCCTGGGGATTCAGGCTGTCGATGCCGATGCCATTGCGGCCATGTTCAATACCCGAGCTGTGGATGTAGCGGCCGTTTTCGAGATGGATGCCGACGTGCGTGCAGCGCTCAGGTGTGCCGAAGAAGATCAGATCACCGGAGCGCAACGCGTTCACATCATTCGCTTGCACCGCCAGCGGCTTGCAGAACCGTTCTTGCTGATAAGCATCTCTGGGCAGCCAGATCCCAGTGCTGGCAAAGGCTGTCTGCACAAGGCCGGAGCAGTCCAGGTCAGGCCCGATGGTGCCTCCCCACAGGTAGGTGTTGTTGAGCTCGGCAGCGGCTTGCAGCCACTTCAGAACCGTATTCAGACGGCTGGTGATCTCCGAGCTTGAGAGCAGGCATGGTTGCCAGGCCTCGCAGGCCACAGCCTGATCAGCCAGTTCATCCATGGATAGCCAGCAGGGGTAGCCGTCCTCGAGCAGCACAACTTGCAAACGCCCTCGATCTTCGCGGCGCAACGGTGCAGCGACCTTGAAGCATCGGCCTGCTGCGGCCTGGGTGGCGAGTCCGCTCTTTGTTGGCGAGGCGTAGCCGTTCTGGCCACGCAGCAGTTTCCAGCAGCTCCCTGGGCTGATCAGGTCCGGAGTGATCGGGGTGCCTAGGGTCGGCATTGCCAGTAGCCATTGCCATGGCGTTCTACCGTCCCGAGCCGGCGATGCAGCAGCACCTCGTTGCTCTGATCGACAGGCTGGCGGCCGATGGCCGTCCCGGTCTGCACGATCAGATGGCCGTGACCTGGGTGCGTTACGACACCACGTTTCCGACCAATGGCAGCGGCACCGGTGCGGCTTGGGCTGACCAGAAGCTGCTCTATCCCGCGAGTGTGGTGAAGCTGTTGTACGCGGTGGCGGCCGAGCACTGGTTGCAGCGGGATCTGATTCCAGACAGCGATGAACTTCGTCGTGCGCTCCGAGACATGCTGGCTGACTCCAGCAATGACGCCACGGGATTGATCGTGGATCTGCTGACCGGCACAACGAGTGGTCCGCCCTTGCGCTCCCCTGCTTGGGAGCAGTGGCAGCAGCAACGCCGCCGAGTGAACGACTGGTTTCATGGTTTCGGCTGGCCT
Source organism: Synechococcus sp. GEYO (assembly GCF_900473955.1). Taxonomy (NCBI): domain Bacteria; kingdom Bacillati; phylum Cyanobacteriota; class Cyanophyceae; order Synechococcales; family Synechococcaceae; genus Synechococcus; species Synechococcus sp. GEYO. Next base: position 108,309 of record NZ_UCNL01000001.1, on the reverse strand, counting down.
GAGTTGGAGCGCGTCAACTGTTGCCAGAAAACCTGGGGTGATGGTCCCTATGGACGCGAACGAGTGTTCTACGGGGAGAACAACAACAATCGCAATGCCCTCTGCACAGCCGCTGTTGCCAGGATTCTCGAGGCGGTCATGACCGATGGCGTGCTCTCACCTCCGGCTTGTCAGAGACTTCGAGCCCGATTGGCGCGTTCACTCGGCAAGGCAGACAGGCTCGAAGATCCTGAGAATCAAGTGGATGGTTTCCTCGGCGAGGGTTTGCCGGAAGGCAGTCAGCTCTGGAGTAAAGCCGGCTGGATGAGTCAGGCTCGTCACGACGCAGCATGGTGGTGCATCGACGGGCAGGCACCTTGTCTGTTGGTGGTCTTTAGCGAAGGTCAGGAGCGCGCAGGCGACGACCAACTGCTGCCACTCATGGCAAGGGAACTTGCTGCCTATGGAGCCGATTGACGACTCACTGTTCAATTCAACGGAGAGGGAGGGATTCGAACCCTCGACAGAAGTTGCCTCCTGTAACTCCTTAGCAGGGAGCCGCTTTCAACCACTCAGCCACCTCTCCAGCGGCCCGCCCACCATATCAAGAGGGTGCCCGTTCAGACCACCAGTCGCGGTAGGCGGTGCTTGAAGCCGCACAACACCTCCCAGGGGATGGAACCCGACAGTTCTGCCCAGTCCTGAGGGCGGATTACCTTCTGATCATCTTCTCCCAGCAGCGTGACTACATCACCGCTCTCAAGATCAGGATGGTCGGTGACATCCAGAATCAGTTGATCCATGGTGATCGCACCAACCTGGGGAAGAAGCTGGCCACGATGCAGGGCATGGATTTGCCCTGACAGGCAGCGGCTCACGCCATCGGCGTAGCCGATGCCGATGACGGCCAGCCGACTGGGCCGACTGGTGACGAAGCGGTGCCCATAGCTCACCCCCACACCTGGTGCGACCTCACGGATCAGACTGACTCGAGCTTTGACGGTCATCGCTGGTTGAAGATCCAGGCTCTGCTCCAGATGGGCACTGGGGGCGTGGCCATAGAGAGCTAATCCCACGCGCACCTGATCGTGATGCAGTGATCGATCCCTCAGGGTGCCTGCTGAATTGGCCAGATGTCGCTGTAAACCCTGCTGTCGGTGTTTGCGTGTTACGGCTTCGAAACGCTCTTGCTGCAAGCGCGTGATCCGATCGGCATGCCCTTCAAGTTCGCCATCGGCCAGGGCGAGATGGCTGTAGACCCCACCCAGATTCAATTGATCGAGCTGGAGGATCGCTTCAGTCAGGCGCTCCCCGTCCTCCCAGTGGCAGCCAAGCCGAGTCATGCCGGTGTCGAGCTTGAGCTGCACCGTGAACTTTCGGCCGCTGCCACTGGCGAGGTTTTGGCAGAGAAGTGCCTCGCGCATGCTGCTCAGCGTGGGCATCAGCTGCCAGTGCAGACAGGAGCGCAGCTCTTCGGGTTGGGTGAGATTGCCCAGCACGAGGACCGGTAACTCCAGCCCGGCCCGTCGCAATTCAATTCCCTCTTGCAGGGTGGCGACTCCCAGGCTGGTCGCCCCCCCGCAGATGGCTGCCCGGGCAACTGTTTCGGCGCCATGCCCGTAGCCGTCAGCCTTGACGACCGCCATCAGGGAGCAGTCGGATGCCAGCAACTGCTTCAACGCTCTGGCGTTGTGTTCAACTGCTGAAGCCGACACCTCCATCCAGGCTCGCTGTCGCGGGTCAGCGCCAGCAGCCGTTTCAGGGCCTGTAGGGCTGGGGCGATCGGCGTACAGGTCAGGCATCGGGACTGGGTAGTGAAGGTCACAAAGCTGCCCTTGTGACCCCGATAGCATGGCGTGTAATCAGGGAGCTGGCATGGGCCAGGTTCTCGTTCTCAACGCGTCCTACGAGCCGTTGAACATCACCACCTGGCGTCGAGCCGTCGTGATGATGATCAAGGGCAAAGCCGAGGGTCTGGAACACGATTCCAAACACCTTGTTCGCAGTGATATGCATCTGCCAACGGTGATCCGTCTGCGTCAGTTTGTGCGAGTGCCCTTCCGCCAGGTGCCACTGACACGCCGCAATCTGTTTCAGCGTGACAATCACACCTGTCAGTACTGCGGCAGCCACGAACTCCTGTCCATCGACCACGTAATCCCTCGCAGCCGAGGTGGAACCGATGCCTGGGATAACGTGACCACGGCTTGCACCAGTTGCAATGTGCGCAAAGCCAGTCGTACCCCATCTGAAGCCGGCATGCCTCTTAAACGGGTTCCGCGGCGTCCCCTCAGCAGTTTGAGTTTCGAGGCTGTTCGCCAGATTGATTCAGGTCGCCACAGTGAATGGGCCAAATATGTGATCGGCGCCTGAACCGTTCTGGTTAATCGTCGCTCTGTTGGCTGAGTTGTTCCAGTTTGCTGCGCTGTTCCTCGGCGACACAGGCACCGATCACATCTTCCATTTGTCCTTGAAGAACGGACTCAAGGCTGAAATTTTTGCCGAGTCGATGGTCGGTGACCCTGTTGTCTTTGGCGTTGTAGGTGCGGATCTTTTCGCTGCGGTCGCCCGTACCCACCTGGGAGCGTCGGGCTGAACTCTCCCGTTCATTGGCTTCGGCGAGCTGTCGCTCATACAGCTTGGCTCGCAGAATCTCCATGGCCCGTTCGCGGTTCTGGAGCTGGGAGCGTTGCTGCGTGCAGAACACACGGATGCCGCTCGGTTTGTGCAGCAGGTCGACGGCTGTCTCGACTTTGTTCACGTTCTGTCCGCCGGCTCCTCCTGATCGAGCCGTGCTGATCTCTAGATCACCGGGTTCGATCTGAACCTCCACGGGATCTGCCTCTGGCATCACAGCCACCGTTGCCGTGGATGTGTGCACACGGCCCTGGGATTCGGTGGCAGGGACACGCTGTACACGATGCACACCGGCTTCAAATTTCAATTCGCTGAAGACGGCATCGCCTTTCACGGAAAGAATCAGTTCCTTGTAACCGCCAAGGTCGGCTTCGCTAGCGCTCACGGGCTGGACCGTCCAACCACGACGGCTGCTGAATCGCTCATACATGCGGGCAAGATCTCCGGCCCAGAGCGAGGCTTCATCGCCGCCGGCACCGGCTCTGATTTCCAGCATCACACTGCGTTGATCGCGCGGATCCTGGGGCAGTAATGCAAGCGTCAGCCGCTGGATCAGTTCGTCATGGCGTTGCTCCAGAGACTGCAGTTCCAGCTGAGCGAGTTCTTCCATCTCGGCATCGCCGCGGCTTTCACGCAGCAGCGTCCGCGCCTGTTTTCTTTCCTGGAGAACGTTCTGCAGGCTGGTGTAGTCGACGACCAGCGGTTCAAGGCGTGAACGCTCTTTGGCCACAGATTGCAGACGATCCGGATCTGAAGCCACATCGGGGTCAGCGAGCTGGCGTTCCAGATTGTGAAAACTGCTGGTCGCGGCCTCAAGACGGCTGATCAGAGTTGAGGAGTCCATGGCCTCAGAAGCATGGTCGGCAAAGGACCTGATAGTGATGTCCTTTCAGAAAAAAGCCCCGAAAGCAGAGCTTGATCTGCATTCGGGGGCAAAAATCGTGGCGATCGATCGCTTCTGCGTCGATTGCAGAGCGCATCAGGCTTCCTTCTTCGCTTCGTCCTTGGCGGGAGCTGTTTTCTCGTCGTTGACACTGGCGGTGCTGCCCATGCCGTACTTGCGCATGAAGCGATCCACGCGGCCCTCGGTGTCGAGAATTTTCTGGGTGCCTGTGAAGAACGGATGGTTTCCGCTCCAGACGTCCACATGAATTTCGGGCTGTGTGGAGCCAGTGGTCATGACCACTTCTCCATTGCAGATCACCTTGGCGTCGGGATACCAGGTGGGATGAATGTCGGGCTTGGGCATGACAGGGATCAGCGCTTGGAGAACTGGGGAGCTTTGCGGGCTTTCTTGAGGCCGTACTTGCGACGTTCCTTAGCCCTAGGGTCACGGCTCAGGTGACCTTCCGTTTTCAGAGGCTTGCGGTTGTCGGAGGAGAGCTCGCACAGAGCCCTGGCAGCGCCCTGCTTGATGGCATCAGCCTGTCCGGTGAGACCACCACCTCTGACGTTGACGAGCACGTCGTACTCAGTGGTTAGACCCAGCGTCTGCAACGGAGCCTTGACGGCAGCGATGTAGGCGGGGTTGTAGTTGAGATAGTTATCTCCAGGCCGGCCATTGATGGTGATCGTGCCGTTGCCGGGGATCAGGCGAACGCGTGCGACTGAGGTCTTACGGCGACCTGTGCCCCAGTAAACGACGGAATTAGACGTGCTCATTTGGCGGAAGCGGCGGGATCAAGCTGCAGGGGCTGAGGTTGCTGGGCGGAATGCGGATGATCGGCACCCTTGTACACCTTCAGTTTGCGGAACATCTGGCGACCCAAAGCGTTGTGGGGAAGCATGCCTTTGATGGCTTTTTCCACGATTCGCTCAGGAAGACGCTCCTGCAGATGAGCGAAGGTCTCCACCTTCATCCCACCGGGGCGTCCGGAATGCCTGCGGTACAGCTTCTGTTGCGGCTTGCTGCCGCTCACCTTCACCTTGTCGGCGTTGACGACAACGACAAAATCGCCGGTGTCGAGATGCGGGGTGTAGCTGGCTTTGTTCTTGCCGCGGAGCACGGAAGCAACTTCGGTCGCTAAGCGGCCGAGCGTTTGATTCTCAGCGTCCACCAGATACCACTGGCGGTCGATTGAATCGATGGAGGGGACGGAGGTCTTGTTCATCGCGCCGGCATGCCGGTTCGGTTATGCCCCGTCGCGAGCGACGAAGCTGGGCAGGGAGCTTCAGTCACGCCGTGGCGTGCTGGACAGAGCTCAAAGAACGACTTTACCTGTCGGTGGTTCCCCCACTGATCGGGTCAGTTGAGTGGAATCGACCGCTTAGGTACTGATTGGCCATGGGGGAGGATCCGGAGGTGGGTCCTCTGAGGCCAGAAAAAACGTCGGTTGACAATCGTACCAGCCGCCCTTGCTGAAGATGGTGTCCGGATAACCAGCGCGCAGCAGGCAGAGTCCCTGCGCTGGTGCTCCATCTTTCACTTCACTGCGGCGACGTTCTCTCCAACGGCGTTCAAAGTGCTCCGGGGTCAGTCGATGCTCTCCCACCGCTACGAGCTGGCCCGTCAGCAGACGCACCATTCCGTAGAGAAAACCGCTGGCCTGGATCTCAAAGTGAATCAGGTCTCCTTGACGCTGAATGGACACGTCCTGGATCGTTGTGCGTGAGTGGGATCGTCGGCTTCCTGCGCGTTGGAACGCTGCGAAGTCGTGAAGTCCCAGCAGGCCACGAAGCGCCTGTTCCATCGCCTTTTCATCGAGCCGTGTTTGATAGCGATGCCAGCTCCAGGGCGCCAGAAACAGGTTTGGCCTTCGACCGTTGTAGAGGGTGTAGCGATAACGCCGGTAGCTGGCGGAGTAGCAGGCGTGCCATCCAAGTGGGCGTTCCACCGCTTCTCGCACCCGGATCGAGGACGGCAAACGTCCATTGAGAGCTGGGGCCCAGCGCTCTGCTGGAATCGGACCGCAGCTGTCGAAATGCACCACCTGGCCGGATGCATGCACGCCAGCATCCGTTCGCCCCGCTGCCACGGTCTGTATCGGCCGATGGGGGTCGAGCGCTGAGATGGCCTCGTCGAGCACCGATTGCACACTGGTGCCGTTGGGTTGACGTTGCCATCCACAAAATGAAGAACCCTCGTACTGGAGACTGAGAGCAATCCGTTTGAGGCGGATGCCGACAGAATCAGCCGAGGGTTTCGAGATGGTGATTTCCGTGATGCTGGAGCCGGACTTCAGACCAGCTCGATGATGGCCATCTCGGCATTGTCCCCGCGACGACGAACGGTGCGAGTGATGCGGGTATAGCCACCTTTGCGATCGCTGTAGCGATCAGGAGCTTTCTCGAACAAAGCATGCACCAGCTGCTTGTCGTAGACGTATCCCAGAACCCTGCGCCGGGAAGCAAGACTGCCCTCCTTGGCCAGTGTGATCATCCGTTCAGCTTCGTCACGCAGTGCTTTGGCACGAGCTTTGGTGGTGGTGACGCGACCTTCGCGGATCAGCTGAGTTGTGAGGCCGCGAAGCATGGCTTTGCGTTGGTCAGCGGGGCGTCCCAGCTTTGGGACTCGGCATTGGTGACGCATGGTTCTGAAGGGGCTGCAGTAAAGGGCGGGTAAGAGTCAGACGCTGGTGCGGCTTTGGGGGATCTGGATGCCGATCCTTTCAAGCGCTTCAATCACCTCATCAGCCGACTTGGAACCGAAGTTCTTGATCTCCAGTAGATCCTCGTAGCTGAAGCCCATCAGATCGGAGACGGAATTGAACTGAGCGCGCTTCAGACAGTTGTAGGCACGCACAGAAAGATTCAATTCCTCGAGAGGAATCTGAGCTTCAGCTGTTGGCTCAGGCTCTACCGGAACTTCTTCCACCATGGTGACGGTGGCGAGCGGTTGGAAGAGCTCGATCAGCTGGTTTGCGGACTGAGCAATGGCGTCGTCAGGTGTGATCGAACCATCGGTCACCACTTCCATGCGCAGGCGCTCTCGAGCGGAACCACCCTCAGCTACTGCCGTTTCATCGATGGTGAAGTTCACCCGGTGCACGGGCATGAACACGGAGTCAATCTGCAGAAGATCGATGGCACTGGTGTCTTCGTTGTGACGATCCACTGGGCGATAGCCCACGCCGCGTTCCACATGAACCTCGAGCTCGAGGCTGTAGCCATCGCTCACCGTGGCGATCACGCGTTCACCATCCACCACCTGGACCTGGGAGGAGAACTGCAGATCGCGGGCTTTGACCGTTGCAGGGCCCGCAACCACCAGACGGCCGATCTCCAGATCGTTGGTGCGGCTGTCGACGGTGATCTGCTTGCAGTTCAGCAGAATGTCGAGCACGTCCTCCCGAACTCCCGGGATGGTCGCGTACTCGTGATTGACGCCGGCAATGCGGACTGCTGTAACCGCTGTGCCTTCAAGGTTGCCCATGAGCACACGCCGCAGGGAGTTACCCAGGGTTGTGGCCTGGCCCCGCTCAAGGGGGCCGATGAGAAACACACCGGTTTGGGAGCGATCGTCAGCGATCTGATGCTCGATACGGTCGATCTGGTATTGCAACACGGTCTGAGTCGGGGGAGAGAGGGACCTGAACGGGGACGCGTTGGCTCAGACGCGCCGACGCTTGGCACGGCGGCAGCCGTTGTGAGGCAGTGGAGTGACGTCACGGATCAGCGTGATTTCCAGACCTGCAACCTGTAAAGCACGGATCGCGGTTTCACGACCTGATCCGGGGCCACGCACAAGCACTTCGATCTGGCGCATACCCTGCTCGAGAGCTCTGCGGGCGGCTGCTTCGGCTGCAGTCTGAGCAGCAAATGGTGTGCCTTTGCGTGCACCTTTGAAACCGCTGGCACCTGCCGAAGACCAGGAGATGACTTCTCCAGTGGTATCGGTAATCGAAACAATCGTGTTGTTGAAGGTGCTTTGGATGTGGGCAACGCCGTTGGGAACGTTGCGCTTGGCCTTCTTGGGGCCTGATTTTTTGACTGTTTTGGCCATGGGCCTGGAGATGGAGGGGGCTTAAGGAACTGAAGGGTCCGAATGGGCCGAAGCGGCTTACTTTTTCTTACCGGCCACTGTCTTGCGAGCTCCGCGACGGGTCCGCGCATTCGTGCGAGTTCGCTGTCCACGCACCGGGAGGCTCATGCGATGGCGACGACCACGTACGCAGCCGATGTCCTGCAGGCGCTTGAGTGCCATCCCCTCCTGCCTGCGCAGGTCACCCTCGATGGTGAAGGCCTCGGTGGCACCGCGCAATTTCTGCACATCACCGTCCTCTAGATCCTTCACCCTGATGTCGGGGTTGACACCAGCCTTGGAAAGGATGGTTCTGGCCCGTGTTGGGCCAATTCCGTAGATGTAGGTGAGGGCGACTTCGATCCGCTTTTCGCGGGGAATGTCGACACCAGCAATCCGTGCCACTGAGCAATTAATCGAGGTGGACAATGACTTCCTTTGCCTGGGAAGTCTTCAATTCAGGGTGGCAGGGACAGGAACCCTGCCTTGAGACAGCAGACCGAGGCTTCAGCCCTGGCGTTGCTTGTTGCGAGGGCGCTTCTTGTTGATCACGTAGATGCGACCTCTGCGCTTGACGATTTGATCGTCAGGGCTGATTTTTTTAACTGAGGAACGCACCTTCATGGGGCGAAGCTCTCCATTGTTGCAAACAGCTAACGTACCACAGCGGGTCAAGCAACAATGCTTTCAATTCGCTCAGCAATGGCGTCAACACTGCCGTTGGCTTGCACTCTGGCCAGCAGGTTCTGACTGCTGTAGTGATCAATCAGAGGTGCTGTCTGCTGCTTGTAGACCTCAAGACGGTTGCGGATCACCTCCTTGTTGTCGTCAGCACGACCGCGGCCCAGCAGTCGCTCGATCAGAACTGCATCATCCAGCTCGAGCAACACGACGCTCTCAATCGCTTGATCGAGTTCCTGAAGCAGTGGCGCCAGTGCTTCGGCCTGCGCCACGTTGCGCGGAAAGCCATCCATCAGCCAGCCCTGGCCATTGAGAGCAGAGAGCTGTGCCTTGACGATGGCTAGCACCAGGCTGTCTGTAACTAACTCGCCCCGGTTCATCAGGGCTTCCGCTTCCTTGCCAAGCTCACTGCCTGCGGCCACCTCAGCTCTGAGCAGATCGCCGGTGGACAGGTGCCGAAGACCGTGCTTTTCGCAGAGGCGGGCCGCTTGCGTGCCTTTGCCGGCACCGGGCGGGCCCACAAACAGAAGACGTTGTTTCATGGCGATTTTGGGTGGTTGGGGTAGACGAGGTCAGCAGGTGTTGAGGATCCACTCCTGTTGTGTTGTTTCGGAGCGACTGCTCGAACGTGCCGTGTTACTGGCGCACCATTCCCTCGTAGCGCTGAGAGATCACGTAGGTCTGCACCTGCTTGGCAGTGTCGATGGCAACACCCACCAGGATCAGCAGTGAAGTGGCTCCAAGTCCCTGGAACGTCTGCACATTGGTTGCTCGTTCCACGGCGGAAGGAATGATGGCGACAGCGCCGAGGAAGAGTCCGCCAAGCAGGGTGAGTCTGTTTTTCACACCTTCGAGGTAATTCGCTGTTGCTGTTCCAGGCCTAACGCCTGGGATTGCCACCCCTCCGCGCTTGAGATTGCTGGCGACATCCACCGGGTTAAAGGTCAGGGACGCATAGAAATAGGAGAAGCCGAGAATCAGGGAGAAGAACACCAGGGCATAAGGCCATGGATTCGAGCTGCCTGGATTCAGGGCAGTGGCTGCTCTGATAAGAAAAGGGTTCTGGCTGAAGTTGGCAATCGTGATCGGCAGGAAAATCAGGGCCGAGGCAAAGATGATCGGCATCACGCCGCCGGCATTGAGCTTCAAGGGCAGGTAGCTCTGGCGATTAGGCAAGACGGCTCCGCCGCCCACCTGACGCTTTGCACTGACGATCGGAAGCCGGCGTTGTCCTTCCTGCACAAAGATGATTCCCACGATCGTGACCAGGAACACCAGAACCAGGATTACGATTCCGAACACGTCGTTGCGATCGCCGGTTTGGGCCTTCTCAATCGTGGAGCCGAGAGCCTGAGGCAAGGTGGCCACGATGTTCAGGAAGATCACTAGTGAGGCGCCCTGGCCAATGCCTCGTTCTGTGATCACTTCACTCAGCCACATCACGATCATCGATCCGGTGACCAGCGCGAGTGCCGTCTGCACCACGAACACAGCAACGGGAAGTCCCTCCATTGCATAGGGGCGCAGGATCATGGCGAAAACCACGCTCTGAATCAGACCCCAGCCGAGTGCGACGTAGCGGGTGATCTGAGCGAGTTTGCGACGACCCGCTTCTCCCTCATTTTTCTGCAGATCCTCCAGTTGCGGAAGGGAGGCTGTGAGTAGCTGAAGGATGATCGAGGCATTGATGAACGGCAGGATCCCAAGAGCAAAGATGCCCAGGGTGGAGATGCCGCCACCAGTGAAGATGTCGAGGAAACCAATCAGCTGTCCACCCTGTTGGATGAACTGTTCGAAAGCCACACGGTCAATGCCTGGCATCGGGATGTAGATGCCGAGACGCACCAACATCAGCAGGCCCAGAGTGGTAAGAACCCTGCCTCTCAGCTCAGGGTTCTGAATCAGCTGGGTGATGACTTCAGTGGCGCTGGGATTTCGTCCCCGACTGACGAGCATGGAACAGAGATTGGGTGATTGAGCTTGATGCAGCAAAGCCGTCCGCGGATGATGATCCGGCGGACGGCTCAGACGTTAGATCTGTAGAGGTCGATCGACGGATCTCAGTCCAACAGTTCGCAGGTGCCACCGGCTGCTTCGATTTTGGTTCGTGCCGATGCAGTGAAAGCGGCGGCCTGAACCGTGAGCTTGGCCTTGAGTTCCCCGTTGCCGAGGATTTTCAGCGGGTGCTTGGGGCTGGTGACAACACCATCTTTGACCAGTGAGTCGAGGTTGACGGTGCTGCCGGCCTTGAGCTCATTCAGTGCTGACACATTCACAACGGTGAAGTGTTTGGGGTTCACCAATGTGAAGTGCTTCAGCTTGGGCACGCGCCTGTAAAGAGGCATCTGGCCACCCTCAAAACCGGGACGGGTGGGCCGGCCGGAACGGGATTTCTGGCCGCGCATGCCGAAGCCGCAGCTTGCACCCTGGCCAGCGGCAATGCCGCGACCTTTGCGCAGTTTGCGGCGTCGGGCGCCTTTGTTGGGCTTTAGGGAATCAAGTCGGAGAGTCATGGGGAATCAGGAATAGATCTGCTCGAGGGAGATCCCCCGTTCCTTGGCGGTCTCCTTATGTGTGCGGAGACTCTCGAGAGCCACCATGGCAGCTCGGGCGTTGTTCAGCGGAGTCTTGCTGCCCAGTCGCTTGGCCAGCACATTTTTAATGCCGGCAAGCTCGAGAACTGTGCGAATCGAGCCGCCTGCAATTACCCCGGTACCGGGAGCTGCGGGGCGAATCAACACGCTGGCTGCGCCATCGCGACCGTTGGACAGGGTCGGAATGGAGTTGTGACGTGTCAGAGGCACTTTGACGAGATGCTTCTTGCCGTCTGCAACACCTTTGCGGACGGCACCGATCACGTCGCCGGCCTTGCCGACGCCGACGCCGACCTGACCGCGCTCATTTCCGACAACAACAATGGCCCGGAAGCTCATCTTCTTGCCGCCCTTCACGGTCTTGGACACGCGGCGGATCTGGACAACCCGCTCCTGCCACTCGGAATCACGCTCCTGGTTGCGTCGGTCACCACGGCGTCCGCCACGTCGGTCACCTCGGTCGCGACCTCCTCCACGGCGTTGCTCCTGCTGCTGCTGGCCTTCAGCTGCAGCAGGAACATCGGCCGCCGAGGGCACGTCGTTGGGATTGGTCTGGGGGTTGGAATCGGTCATGTTGAGAGCAGGATCAGAACTGAAGGCCCGCTTCCCGGGCGGCGTCGGCAAGGGCTTTCACCCGGCCGTGATACAGGTTGCCGCCGCGATCGAAGACCACCTGTTGGATGCCCTTGGCAAGGGCGCGTTTGGCCACCAGTTCACCGACGGCTACGGAAGCATTGCAGTCGTTGCCGTTGGCCTTCAGGCTACTGCGCAGATCCTTGTCAACGGTTGACGCTGAGCAGAGTGTGCTCTGGGCGTCATCGTCAATGACCTGGGCATAGATGTGGCTGTTGGAGCGGAACACGGCCAGGCGGGGTTTACCGGCGGTGCCGCTGAGGTGACGACGCAGGCGTCGGTGACGCTTCTGGGTCTGTTGTTTACGGGAGAGGGTCGACATGGTGGGTAAAGAAGAACGGCGTCTAGTAGTGGATTACTTTTTGCCCGACTTGCCTGCCTTGCGGAGGATCCATTCGCCCTCGTACCGGATCCCTTTGCCCTTGTAGGGCTCGGGTGGACGGATGGAGCGAATTTTGGCGGCTTCATTGCCCACCAATTCCTTGTCGATCCCCGACACAGTCACCTTGGTGTTGTTCTCAACTTTGAAGGTGATGCCGTCAGGAGCTGCAACCTCGACGGGGTGGCTGTAACCAGCAGAGACGACAAGGGTGGTGCCTTTTACCTGAGCCCTGGAGCCAACACCAATGATTTCCAGGCTTTTGCTGAAACCGCTCTCGACGCCAACAATCATGTTGTTTACGAGAGCGCGGCACAGGCCATGGCGCTCACGGGAGGTGCGCTTGCTGCTGGTGGGAGACAACACGATGGTGTTCTCCACCTGATCGATGCTCACGCCCTCAGGCAGTGTGCGTTTGAGTTCTCCCTTCGGTCCCTTCACGGTGACAGCGAGGCCGTTGAGGCTCACGGTCACCTTCTCAGGGATGGGGATGGGGGCTTTACCGATACGTGACATGGTTTTGGCTCCAGATCAAAGGACGTAGCAGAGCACTTCACCGCCCACGCCCTGCTTTCGGGCATCGCGGTCGCTCATGACACCCTTGGAGGTGGAGATGATCGCCACCCCCAGTCCGCCGAGGACCTTGGGAAGGCCGCGGGTGTTCTTGTAGATGCGCAGACCAGGCTTGCTCACCCGCTGCATGGAGCGGATGGTGGGTTGGCGGTTCTTGCCGCTGTACTTCAGTTCCAGCACCAGGTTGGTGTGGACTCCCTCGCCTTCTTCGCTGATCTCAGCGATGAAGCCTTCCTGCTGCAGCACTTTGGCGATGCTGCGAGACATGCGGGAGGCAGGTACTTTCGTGCTCTGGTGACGTTTCTCACTCGCATTACGAATGCGGGTGAGCATGTCGGAAATAGGGTCGTGATTGGCCATAGTGGTTTCCGAGGAGGGCTTAGTTGCTGCGGAACGGCATTCCCATCTCGCGGAGGAGGGACCGGCCCTCTTCATCCGAACGGGCAGTGGTCACGATGGTGATGTCCATGCCCCTGATGGCGTCGATCTTGTCGAAGGAGATTTCAGGGAAGATGATCTGCTCTCTTACCCCCAGGGTGTAATTGCCACGTCCGTCGAAGCTTTTGGGGCTGACGCCACGGAAGTCACGGATGCGGGGCAGTGCCAGGTTGATCAGTCGCTCCAGGAAGGCGTACATGCGATCACCGCGCAGAGTCACGGCACAGCCGATCGGCATGCCTTCGCGGATCTTGAAGCTCGCGATGGCTTTCTTGGCTCGGGTCACCACCACTTTCTGGCCGGTGATCTGAGCAAGTTCGTTCACCGAGGCCTCTAGGGCCTTGGCATTCGCGGCAGCTTCGCCCAGTCCTCGGTTCACGGTGACTTTGACCACCTTGGGGACTTCATGGATGTTGGAGAGACTTAGATCTTTCAGCAATTTGGGCTGAATGGTCTCCCTGTAGCGCTGTTTCAGTGACATGGCTGGGGAATGGGACTTCTGGGCTTGGTCAGAAGGCGGATCGAGGTGATCAGTCGATCACCTCGCCGGTTTTCTTGAGGCGGCGCTTTTTGCTGCCGTCCTTCTCAGTGATCAGCTCGACTCGGCTGGTCACCTTCTTGTCTGTGGAGTAGATCATCACGTTGGAGGCATGCAGTGAAGCCTCCTCAGTGACGATCCGACCGCTTTCACCCTCCTGAGTGGGTTTGACGTGGCGGGTGCGCATATTGACGCCCTCCACGATCACGCGGTTTTCATTGGGCAGGGTGCGCAGGACCTCTCCGGTCTTGCCCTTGTCCTTGCCGGTGATCACCTGAACGGTGTCGCCTTTGCGCAGACGCATCTTGATGCGCTTCGCTGCGGCGGATTTCGGAGTTGCAGTTGCCATCTCAGATCACCTCCGGAGCGAGGGAGACGATTTTGGTGAAGTTCCGGTCGCGCAGTTCGCGTGCCACAGGTCCAAAGACACGAGTGCCCTTGGGGTTTTTGTCGTCATTAATGATGACGGCAGCATTGTCGTCAAACCGGATGGAGTTGCCGGTGTCACGACGCAGCGTGGCTTTCGTGCGGACCACCACTGCCTTGATCACATCGGACTTTTTCACGCCCATGTTGGGCATGGCGTCCTTCACGGTGGCCACGATCACGTCGCCCACATGGGCGTAGCGACGATTGCTTCCCAGCACGCGGATGCACTGGATGCGCTTGGCTCCGCTGTTGTCAGCAACGGTGAGAAAAGATTCCTGCTGAATCATTTGTTGACCTCCTCAGCCTTTGGGCTGTGGCTGAGCACCTCAGCGATGGCCCAGCGCTTGTGACGGCTGAGAGGACGGGTCTCGGTGATGCGAACACGGTCACCAACGCGAACAGTGTTGTTCTCGTCGTGAGCTTTGTAACGGGTGGTACGGCTGACCGTCTTTTGGTAGATGGGGTGGGGAAAGCGGTTTTCCACCGCAACCACCACCGTTTTGTCCATCTTGTCGCTGACGACGGTGCCGACCCTTTCCTTGAGTGCCATAGGTATGAAGCGAAGGATCAGGAGGCGGTGGAGCTAAGGCGCTCCTTCTGCACCGTCAGCAGTTGGGCCAGCTTGGTGCGGCTCTGCTTGAAGCGGTGGGTGTTGGCCAGCTGCCTTGTGGCTTGCTGGAAGCGCAGATCGAACAGCTCGCGGCGGAGACTGACGATTTGCTCTGTGAGGTCTGCGTCGGAGAGCTGACGCAGTTCGGAGGCGTTGGGACGGGCCATGGTCAGGACTCCACGGTGGCGGCAGCAGCGCCCGGAGCTTGCGCACCGGATGTCTGCTCCTGTTCATCGAGAGTGATGAACTTGGTCTTCACAGGAAGCTTGTATTGCGCAAGGCGCATGGCTTCCTTGGCGATTTCGGGGGTGATTTCATCACCACCCATCTCGAACAGGATCCTGCCCGGCTTGATCACCGCCACCCAGAATTCCGGGTTGCCCTTACCTGAACCCATTCGGGTTTCGGCAGCGCGCATGGTGACCGGTTTGTCAGGGAAAATCCTGATCCAGATTTTTCCGCCACGCTTGACGTAGCGGGTCATGGCACGACGGCTGGCCTCGATCTGGCGAGAGGTGATCCAGCCACATTCCTGTGCCTGCAGAGCGAACTGACCGAAGGCGATGGTGTTGCCACGAGTGGCGACACCGCGCATGCGGCCGCGTTGCTGCTTACGGAATTTGACGCGTTTTGGACTCAGCATGGTTCAGGCCTCCTGTTCAACCCTCGTTGGAGCGGTCTTCGAACTGTTGGGGCCTGCGACCGGCCCGACGCCGCGGGGTTGCCCCCACTGGCAGCTGTTGCTGGGCTTCGTCGCCCAGCACTTCGCCTTTAAATACCCAGACCTTGATGCCGAGCACCCCATAGGTGGTGCTGGCGACCTTGGTGGCGTAGTCGATGTCAGCGCGAAGGGTGTGCAGAGGCACCCGACCTTCACGAGTCCACTCGGTACGAGCGATCTCAGCACCATTCAGGCGTCCTGAAACCTGGATTTTCAGGCCCAGAACACCCGCTCGCTGTGCTCGCTGCACGGCCATGCGGATCGTGCGACGGAATGCCACACGTTTCTCAAGTTGCTGAGCGATGTATTCGGCAAGTAGGAAAGCGTCGGCGTCGACACGCTCGACCTCGACCACATTGATCCGAACCTGACGGTTCAGATCACCGACGGTTTTCTGGATGCCGGAGCGTAGCTCTTCGATGCCACTGCCCTGGCGTCCAACCAACACGCCGGGGCGTGCGGTTTTCAGCTCAACTTCGAGCTGATCGGCCTTGCGGGCGATCAGCACATCACTGATACCGGCGGA
Source organism: Synechococcus sp. GEYO (assembly GCF_900473955.1). Taxonomy (NCBI): domain Bacteria; kingdom Bacillati; phylum Cyanobacteriota; class Cyanophyceae; order Synechococcales; family Synechococcaceae; genus Synechococcus; species Synechococcus sp. GEYO. The sequence goes on along the minus strand of NZ_UCNL01000001.1, from coordinate 92,611 downwards.
GCCGTATTTCTTGTGGATGAACTTGCGAATCCGATCGTCCTCCTGAAGGAGGCTCGGATAACTCTTGCTGGGTGCGTACCAGCGTGACCGGTGCTCCTGGGTAATCCCCAGGCGTAAGCCGGTTGGATGGATTTTGTGTCCCATCAGTCGGGGTGCTCGGGGGTCAGGAGTCGGTCTGGGGTGCCACAGCAATGCTGATGTGGCAGGTCTGCTTTTTGATCGCGAAAGCGCGACCTTGGGCACGGGGGCGGTAGCGCTTCATGGATGGACCCATGTCTGCGCTGGCCTGGGAGATCACAAGGGTTGAAGGGTCAAGTCCGAGGTTGTGCTCGGCATTGGCCACTGCAGAACGCAGAACCTTGGTGATGGGACCCGTGGAGCGGTAAGGCATGAACTCGAGCATGATCAGCGCATCGCGATAACTGCGACCGCGGATCTGATCGAGAACCCGCCGGACCTTGGACACGGAGCCGCGGATGAAGCGACCGTGGGCTTTGGCGGTAGTTGCCGTTGGGGATGACGTTGTCATGGTCTCAGCGGCCTCCTTTCTTGTCTTTGATGTGGCCTTTAAAGGTGCGTGTGGGGGCGAATTCGCCAAGCTTGTGGCCCACCATCTGTTCAGTCACGAAGACCGGCACGTGGGTGCGGCCGTTGTGAACCGCGATTGTGTGGCCGATCATCATCGGCAGGATCGTGGAAGCCCTTGACCACGTTTTGATCACCGATTTGTCATCGGCGGCGTTTTGCTTTTCAACCTTGCGAAGCAGGCTGTCGGCAATGAAGGGGCCTTTTTTAAGTGAACGTCCCATGGCGGATTAAGCGAACGACAGAATGGTGAGCAGCATCATGAGTCGCGTCCGCCACGGCTCCGCTTGGACGTCTTGCGACGTTTGCGGAGGACGAACTTGTTACTCGGCTTGTTGCGCTTGCGGGTCTTGAGTCCCAGCGCAGGCTTGCCCCAGGGGGTTACAGGACCGGAACGCCCGATCGGAGCTCGGCCTTCACCACCACCATGGGGGTGGTCGCAGGGATTCATCACACTGCCTCGCACCTGAGGTCGGCGTCCGAGCCAGCGCCTGCGCCCAGCCTTGCCAAGGCTGGTGTTGCGGATCTCCGAGTTGCCGACTTCGCCGATGGTGGCGTAGCACTCACGGCGCACCAGGCGAACCTCAGTGGATGGCAGTTTCAGGGCGACGTAATCGCCCTCCTTGGCCATCACCTGAGCGCTGGCTCCGGCAGTTCGGACCATTTGTCCACCGCGACCGGCGTAAAGCTCGACACAGTGAACGCTGGAACCGAGGGGAATGTCAGAGAGCGGCATGGCGTTGCCGATCTCGATAGGAGATTCAGGCCCTGAGACCACCGTCTGACCGATGGTGACTCCTGCTGGAGCAAGGATGTATCTCTTCTCACCATCGGTGTAGAAGAGAAGGGCCAGCCGCGCATTGCGGTGCGGGTCGTAGTGAATGGCGGCCACCTTGGCGGGGACGCCGTGCTTGTTGCGTCGGAAATCGACGATGCGGTATTGCCGCTTGTGGCCACCGCCACGATGGCGACAGGTGATCACGCCGCGGTTGTTGCGTCCCTTGCGTCGGTGCTTTGACACCACAAGCGAACGCTCCGGCTTGCGGCCGGTGACTTCACTGAAGTCGGTGACGACCCGGGTGCGGGTACCGGGTGTGTAGGGGCGGAAGGTACGGATTGCCATGACGTTTCAGACCCCTCAGGACTCAGGGAAGAGTTGGATGGAGTTGCCCTCAGCGAGGCGCACCACAGCCTTCTTCACCTGAGAGCGCTTGCCGGCAAATTTGCCGACCCGACGACTGCGGCGGGGAGGATTCATGGTGCTAACGCCGGTGACCTTGACATCGAATAGCTGCTCAACAGCGGCTTTGATGTCGGGCTTGGCAGCTCTGTGGTCCACCTCGAAGGTGTACTGGTTCAGTTCCAGTGCTCGGGTGGCTTTTTCTGTGATGAGAGGCCTGCGGATCACATCCGCCAGGCGTCCTGTGAAGCGCTCAGTCATCTCCGTAGACCTCCTGGATGGTTGCGAGTGCCTCTTCGCCCAACACCAATGCATTGGCGTGGAGCAGATCGAAGACGTTGAGCTGGTCAGCAGTGATCAGCTTTACCTTCTCGAGGTTGCGAACGGACCGTTTCACAACTTCGCTTGGGGCGGTGAGCACAATCAAAACCTTCGCGTCGGCAGCAACTCCGAGGCGCCCGAGTGCGTCAACGACTTCACGGGTTTTTGGCGCTTCGAGGGCTGCTCCGAAGTCCTTCACCACAATCACGTCATCGATGCGGGCCATCAGCGCGGTGCGCAGGGCCAGACGACGCTCCTTGCGATTCATCGCAAGGTTGTAGGTGCGCGGCTTGGGACCAAACACGATGCCGCCGCCGGGACGCAGAGGCGTACGGATCGATCCCTGACGGGCACGACCGGTTCCTTTCTGCTTGTAAGGCTTGCGTCCGCCACCTCGTACTTCGGCACGGGTGAGGGTGCTTGCAGTTCCCTGACGGCTGTGGGCCTGCTGGCGAAGCACCGCACGGTGCATCAGGTCAACGGCAGTAGTTTCCTTGGCCACCTTCAGGTCAATGGAAGCCTTGCCGGTTTCCTTGCCCTGCCAGTCACGAACAACACAATTGGCCATTACTTACCTCCTTTGGTGGGCTTGGCACCCACACGATTGGCGGGCCGGATGTTCAGAAGAGATCCAGGCTTGCCAGGAACAGAGCCCTTGACCACGAGCAGGTTGCGGTCGCTGTCCACCTTGAGGATCGTGAGGGCCCTCGTGGTGATTTTCTTGCCGCCGTAGCGACCCGCCATTCGCTTGCCGGGGTAGATCCGACCAGGTGTGGTGCCGGCGCCGGTTGAACCGGGCTCACGATGGTTCTTCGAGCCGTGGGTCATCGGACCTCGGCTGAAGCCATGACGCTTTTGATAACCGGCGAAGCCACGACCCATGGTGTCGCCGCTGACGTCAACCTTCTGGCCTGCCTCGAAATCACCCACGGTGATTGCGCCACCCAGCTCGAGACCCTTCAGGTCGTCGACGCGGTATTCACTCAGGTGGCGGAGAATCCCCTCGCCGGATTTGGCGAGGTGACCCTTGGCGGGCTTGTTGATCAGCTTTTCGCGTGTTTCGCCAAAACCGATCTGCACGGCTTCATAGCCGTCAGTTTCAGTGGTCTTGAGTTGGGTTATTCGGCAAGGCCCCGCCTCGATCAAAGTGACCGGGACGGCTTTGCCTTGCTCGTCGAAGAACTGGGACATACCCAGTTTCTTCCCAAGGATGCCGATGGACATGGGAGGTAATGACGCCAGCGTGGACAACCTCAGCTGTTGCAACTTGAAGCTGCTGGAGCCGTGGCCTGAAGGGCGCTGATTGAGATGACGCAGTCATGGCCGAAAGCTTCAACGGAAACCGCTGGAGCAATTCGGATTGGGGCTAGCGAGCGAATCAGCTGGCTGGGACTTAATCAACCGGTGAAGGTCGGTAGTTTCCCGGCAATGCAACGAATGAAATCGCTGAATTGCACTGGCCTGAAGATCCGGCGCACACGCCGGACCTGCTCTTGGAACTGGAGGCCCGGCTAGCGGACGGGCACAGATCGGCAGAGCAAACAAAAACCCTACACCACTGCCTTCCAGCTGCCATTCATACCTGATCAGCTGCCAGACTCATTCCATCTGGACTAATTCCATGCCGCTGCTGCTTTCAGGTCGGGGTTTCCGCCGTGAACTGGAATCCGCAGGTGTCATGGCAGTCCATGCTCCCCTTGAGGGCGGCGCAGAGACGCGCCTGCTGAGGCGACTTCGTGCCGCTGGGTACCGCACACAGATCACCTCAGCACGCGGTTTAGGAGATCCGGAGGTGTTTCTGTTGCAGAAACACGGCGTGCGCCCTCCACACCTTGGACATCAAAGCGTTGGACGTGGTGCGGCGGTTGGAGAGGTGCAGGAAGTCATGCCTCAGCTTGGAGAGATTCTGCTTGGAAACAAGCCGGTCGTTCTCTGGCTGATCGAGGGGCAGGTGCTGTCTCGATCGGAATTGCTGTCCCTCTGCGACCTTTGCCGGCGTGAGCCGCGCTTGAAGATTGTGGTGGAAATGGGTGGTGCGCGCAGCCTGCGCTGGCAGCCGATGACACGGCTGCTGGGAGCCTGACCACCTGTCTTCTGCCGGTCACCGGTTCACAGACCGCCGGTGATGAAGCCCTCGGGGAGGGACGTTGGGTCAAATTGATCTGTGGGGCCAGTAACCAGGATTTGGCTGCGGTTGCAGACCTTTGTGCCCTGTATGCCGTGGCCGGCGTTCAGTGTGTCGACGTGGCAGCCGACGCCGCTGTCGTCAATGCTGCTCGCACCGGTCTCAGCTGGGCCCGGGAACGCACTGGTCACTCCCCCTGGTTGATGGTCAGCGTCAGCGATGGACGTGATGCCCATTTTCGTAAGGCTGTCTTTGACCCGTCCCGTTGCCCACCTGATTGCGCGCGCCCCTGCGAGAGGGTCTGCCCGGCTGATGCCATTCATGCCGGTCCTGGTGTCGACCCCAACCGTTGCTACGGCTGTGGGCGCTGTTTACCGGCCTGCCCCCTTGGCCTGATTGAAACCTCCGATCACCGAGTGGGGCTGGACAACCTCGCCCTTCTGCTGGCCGAGCTCCAACCCGATGCGATTGAGGTTCATACCGCACCTGGGCGTGAGCAGGACTTTGATCGCACGCTTGAGCAGGTTGCAGCTGCCTCGATTCCTCTGCGCAGGCTGGCGGTCAGCTGCGGTCTTGAGGGGCATGGTCTTCGCTCCGAAGATCTGGTCACGGAGCTGTGGGGTCGCCATGAGGTTCTGCGCAAGCATGGTTTTCGACCTCTCTGGCAGCTGGATGGACGTCCGATGAGCGGCGATGTCGGTGCAGGCACGGCCCGTGCGGCACTGCGGCTCTGGCAGCAGGTGCGGACCAGCGCACCTCCGGGGCCGTTGCAGCTGGCGGGAGGCACCAATGGCGCGACGATCGGTTTGCTGGACGGCCTGGGACTGCCGCGTTCCAGTGGTCCTGCAGGCGTCGCCTTTGGTGGCATGGCCCGTTCGATCGTGCAACCTCTACTGCAGGAGGCGGAATGCCGCCGGACCACCCTGCGTGACTGGCCCTTTGGCTGGGAGCAGGCCCTGGCGCTGGCCCGTGATCTTGTCATCCCCTGGCTTTCACGCCCCTGACGGTCCCGATTGGGGACTCAATCCTGCTAGAAGGCGTTTAGGTCCTGATGAGCACTGGGAGCCTGGGCCATGAGTACCGAGCGCATCACCGATGATCTGCAGCGGCTGCTCGCGTTGTTGCCCACCGCAGTTCAGGAAGCTCTTGCATCCGCTGAACGTCGTGATCAGCTGCTTGAGGTTGTGCTCGATCTCGGTCGGATTCCGGAAGCGCGCTATCCAGGTCGCTCAGTTGAACTTGGTGGCCGCTGCCTGGAGCGCAACGATCTCGAGGAGATGGTGAGCAGGATCGGCCAGTTCGGGGCTGATAATCGTGCCGGCATCGAGCGAACACTCCATCGCATCAGCGCCGTCCGTAATCGCAGCGGTGATGTGGTCGGCCTCACCTGTCGCGTTGGACGCGCAGTTTTCGGAACAGTCGCCATCGTTCGTGATCTGCTCGACAGCGGAGAGTCACTGCTGCTGATGGGACGCCCCGGTGTGGGCAAGACCACAGCTCTTAGGGAAATTGCCCGTGTGTTGGCCGATGATCTGCACAAGCGGGTCGTTGTGATCGACACCAGCAATGAAATCGCTGGTGATGGAGACATTCCACATCCTGCAATCGGTCGTGCCAGGCGCATGCAGGTGGCCAGGCCCGAACTTCAGCACCAGGTGATGATCGAGGCGGTTGAAAATCACATGCCCGAAGTCATCGTGATCGATGAGATCGGTACTGAGCTGGAAGCTCAGGCGGCACGCACGATCGCCGAGAGGGGAGTGATGCTTGTGGCCACCGCCCATGGCAATGCACTCGCCAATCTGATCAAGAATCCGACACTGTGCGATCTGGTGGGGGGGATTGAGTCCGTCACCCTTGGCGACGATGAGGCACGCCGGCGCCGAACGCAGAAAACGGTTCTGGAGCGTGCTGCTGAACCCACCTTCCCGCTCGCTGTGGAGATGCACAGCCGCCATCGCTGGGCAGTTCACGACGATGTCGGGCGCACGGTGGATCTGTTGCTGCGTGGACAAAGCCCCAGGCCTCAGCAGCGCGAACTGATGGCGGACGGCGGCGTCAGGCTTGTCGACCCAGAGCCTTCAACGCCGCAGCCTCCTCAGCGGCGGCCTGCCCTGGCCGTAGTTCCTTTGCCCGATCCCAGGCGTTCCGTTCCCAGGGACGATGCTCCCGAAAAGTCCGCCGTTGATGAGGCACCGCGTGAGCTGAAGCTGCAGGTGCTCTGTTGTGGATTCAGTCAGCAGCGACTCGAAGAAGCTGTCCGCTGCCATGGTTGGCCTGTCAGTGCTGTTGACGATCTGGCGTGTGCGGATGTGCTGCTGAGCGTGCGTCGAGGGTTAGGACGCCAGCCCGAGCTTCGCCGACAGGCAAGGGAGGCCGGGGTACCGATTCTTGTGATCAAGTCGGATTCTCTGGCCCAGGTGGAGCGAGCTCTTGAGCGACTCCTCAACCGCCAACCTCTGCCCAAACAAGACCAGGAGTCTGAGAGGTCATTCGTTCATCCGGATCGAGGCGATGCTTTGGCGGCTCTCGAGGAATGCCGTCTTGCAGTCGAGCAGATTGTGATGCCGCAGGGGCGTCCGGTTGAACTTCTACCTCGCAACGAGAATGTTCTTCAGATGCAGGCAGATCTTGTGGCGCGTTACAGCCTTCAGAGCGATGTCTATGGATCCAGTGATCAGCGCCGGCTCAGGGTCTTCCCTCCATGATCTCGCACCTGGATGCTCGGATGGATTGACGAAGGTCACTCCGTTGTGAGTAACTATTTGAACCCCAGAGTTGACCTCCGTAGGGAGTTTCATCACTGGAATCAATGGGCCGTCGCCAAGCGGTAAGGCAGCGGGTTTTGGTCTCGCCATTCCTAGGTTCGAATCCTAGCGGCCCAGTTTTTCTTGATCCTCAGTGCGATCACCCAGTCTGCTGGTCTTCGATTTTGACGGCGTGATTGTGGATGGGATGAACGAGTACTGGTGGAGTGCTCGTCGTGCCTGCCTGCAGCTCAATCCCGCTGTCGATCTTCCTGAGTCCACACCGCCACAGTTCCGGCAGCTCAGACCCTGGATTCATCACGGTTGGGAGATGGTGCTGAGCGCGGCATTGATTTCCGAACAACGCGGTCTTCTCGAGCAGCTCGGGGTCCAGGCATTTGTGCACGACTACGCGGCGCAATGCACAGCTGCCCTGGAGCGTTTCGGCTGGACTCCTGCCTTGCTGCAGCAGACCCTTGAGGTGGTGCGGGCCGATGCCGTGAGGACCGATCGGGACTCCTGGCTGGCTCTGCATCAGCCCTATCCGGGAGTGCCTGAGCGTTTGACTGCTTTTTCGGAAGAGAACATGGCCTGGGCGGTGCTCACCACCAAGGCACGGGATTTCACCGCTGAGCTGCTCGCCTCGATGGGGCTCAAGCCAGAACGGCTGGATGGGCATGAGTCGGGATCCAAACCTGAGGTGCTGCGCCGCCTGGCCTGCGACTGGACGCTGGAGGGTTTTGTCGAGGACCGTCGCCCCACCTTGGAAACCGTTCGAACCACCCCAGGCCTCGAAACCCTGCCCTGCTGGCTGGTCAGCTGGGGCTACCTGAGACCAACGGATGTGACGGACCTCTCCAGTGGAATTCGCCTATTGAGGCCAGAGCAGTTCGCAGCCCCCTTGGCGGACTGGCCCTGATTCGATAACGTACATCTGTACTACGTGTGACGGATGGCCTGGATCGGGGCACTGGATGATCTGTCCGGTCTCTGATCCCACCGAGGCGTCGGTTCATCCGCCGTCCCGATCAGCTGCCTGCGGCGTTCTTCTGCTCCTTAACTGTTTCAGCCATGCCAGCCGACGTGAAAGCCTCCCAGTCCTCCGGTGGAGATGTCCGCCCCGGTGAGCGCGATAAAGCGCTCAATCTCGTGCTCGGTCAGATCGAGCGCAACTTCGGCAAGGGTTCGATCATGCGTCTCGGGGACGCATCCAGGATGAGGGTGGAAACCATTTCCACTGGAGCTCTCACCCTTGATCTTGCCCTCGGTGGTGGGTATCCCAAAGGACGAGTTGTTGAGGTCTACGGGCCCGAAAGTTCCGGTAAGACCACGTTGACCTTGCATGCCATTGCCGAGGTTCAGCGCAATGGCGGCGTCGCGGCCTTTGTTGATGCCGAGCATGCACTCGACCCGGTTTATGCCGCATCGCTGGGAGTGGATGTGGAAAACCTGCTGGTTTCTCAGCCGGACACCGGCGAGATGGCGCTGGAAATCGTGGACCAGTTGGTCCGCTCTGCGGCTGTCGACATCGTGGTAGTTGACTCTGTCGCCGCTCTGACGCCTCGTGCTGAGATCGAAGGTGAGATGGGCGACCTTGCCGTGGGCAGTCAGGCCCGTCTGATGAGCCAGGCGATGCGCAAGATCACAGGCAATATCGGCAAGTCCGGTTGCACGGTGATTTTCCTTAACCAACTGCGTCTCAAGATTGGTGTCACCTACGGCAACCCAGAAACCACCACCGGTGGTAACGCTCTCAAGTTTTACGCCTCGGTGCGTCTTGATATCCGCCGTATTCAGACGCTGAAGCGCGGTACTGAGGAATATGGCATCCGCGCCAAGGTGAAGGTGGCCAAAAACAAAGTGGCTCCTCCCTTCCGCATCGCGGAATTCGACATCCTCTTTGGTCGTGGGATCAGCACGCTGGGTTGTCTGCTTGATCTGGCGGAGGAGACGGGTGTCGTGACTCGCAAGGGTGCCTGGTACAGCTATGAGGGCGACAACATCGGTCAGGGTCGTGACAACACCATTGGTTGGCTGGAGCAAAATTCGGAGGCCAAGGATGCCATTGAGGTTTTGGTGCGTCAGAAGCTGACGGAGGGTTCGGAAGTCACGTCCAATTCCATGCGTCCTCTTGCTGCTGCGGCACGCTCGGCTGCTGCCAAGCCTCTCGCCAAGTCTGCTGAGGTTGCTGCGCCGTCGAAGGACGCAGCCTGATTAGCCCTGCTTGAGCTGTGAGGAGCTGCATTCGCTGCGGCTTCTCTGCAGGCTCCCTGTGATGCGCTGAAGTTCCTGAATGGCTTCAGCGCCTTCGAATTTCACCAGTTCGCGGCCGTTGCGGGATTCGACCCAGCTGATGCCGAAGTCAGAGACCAGAAAGCGCACCATATGTTGCTCGCCAAGCTCGGCCATAAATGAGGCTCCACTTCCGTGCTGGCCGTCATCGCAGACGTAGCAGGTTGCTGTGATGCCCTGTTTGCTGAGATTTCTCGCCAGAGCCTGAAGGCTCATGACCAGATCTTGGACCACCGAGCGGTACTGCTCGGCAAGTCGGAGGAACACGCAGAACACCACCCAGGTGCATATGAGCCTAAAGGTTTTCTTCCGAATTCAGAGCTGAGGTGAGCTTTCGCGGTTTTATGGGCTGTCGGCAAGCGTCCAGAATCCGGCGGCAGGCCCGATGAAGCGCACCACCACCCAGAACAGCACCAGGGCTGCGATGCCGATCCAGGCGCCTCGTGTGGTGATGGACACGAATTGCGTGGCCTGCGCTCGAGTCAGCGGTAACCAGGTGATAAATCGCTCAGCGTCCTTGGGATCGGGTTTGCTCTGGCGAGGTGGCAGTCCCTGACTGGCACGGCGTCGTGCTTCTCCCATCTCAGGCCTCACAAGCTGTTGGTCAGCCTAGAAGTGAATGTCAGTCTGGCCGAAGTCTCTGCAACGAGTCCCAGGGTTCCAGTGCACGCAGCACCTGCTCTCCCCAGCTGCGTCCTCGGACCCGCCCGTCAAGGATGGCCAGCCGACCACCGCTGCGTCTGAGCGAGGCAATGGCAGGGATCAAAATGGCCAGTGCTTCCGGGAGCAGAAGCGTGCGAAACCAATCACGCCTCTGGCGCTTCAGCAACTCCACACGGGCTGCGGTCAGAGGGTCCTCCAGGCTGGCGATCGGCAGCATGGCTGCAATCAGCTGTTCTGGGTTCGGAAGCAGATGCTGATGACTCAACCACCAGTTCCAGCTGCAGCAGATCACTCCGTTTGACTCCGGTGCGGTGCTTTCCAACGTGACCCTGCTGCCGAATTCCGCTGCAAGCTCGCTGCAGAGACGCTGACGCATACATGGCGCATCCACTAGGACTGCGGTTAATCCCGTTCGGCCAAGGATCAGGCGTCGGCTCTGCTCCAGAAGATGGCCGGCAAAAATTTCAGTGTTTGGCAGTGGCTGACGCCTCGGCAGATAGATCGGCAGTGGCTCTCCACGCGGTGCATCGCGTAGATCGATGCGCAGCTCATCGCTGTCGATGCTCGGCTCTTCGCCATGACGTCGACAGCCTCCATCTGCGTGGATCAATGTCCAGGGATGCTTTTGGAAGAGCGATTCCAGCGTGATCAGTGGTTCAAGCGGTTGCAACTGCCAGCTCCACTGCAGGGTGTTCGAATCCACGCGAGCCCAGCTGGCCCAAGATGACCTGTCCATGGACATCAGCTGGCACCAGGGTTCTGGTGTTGAACCCAGCAGCTGCAGAAGATCGCGAACCCGGGTCAGAGCGCTCTCGGGCATGGGGAGGTCGCGGTTCGTTCCTCCACGAAGGGCGACAAGCTGGCGGCTCAGGCGTTCATGCAGATCTAGCAAACCCTCTCCTGCGGAGGGAAATGCTGCTCGTAGTTCCTCCCAGTGACAGGATTCGATGTTCACGGTCATGGCCCGTCGCAGACGGTCTTGAAGCCACTCCGCCTCGGGAACAACAAGATGATCGTCAGGACGGAGCTGTCCGCGGCGATGGACATCCAGAAGCTGTTGGGGTGTCAACAGCCAGATCTGGTCTCCAGGCGGGGGATCAAAGCCTGTCCAGCATCCCAGCTTTAATCCGCTCTCCAGCAGGCGCGGCCGTTCAACATGCAGCAACCGCTGGTGTTGAGTCGGGTCGAGAACCAGCACGGTGTGATTGCTGCGCAGGCTGAGCGGCACCAGCAGGGCTAGCCACCAACGGTCGCTGCTGCCCGCAGACAGCTGGATTCTGGTTCGATCCTGGCGTCGCAGACTTCGGCCCACCAGGCGACTCAGGGTCAGTTGGTGCTCCCATTGGCCCGCTTCTCCACGAAGCAGGTGCTTGAGCTGCTGATGGGCCTGGACTTCCAGCATTCGAAAAGCCTAAGAACCGCCTGGCCCCTTATCGGTTCAGGCTGAGCTGTTCCGATCCCTGCACAAGTCGAGCAACATGTGCTGGATGTGGACAGCAGTGATGGATCAGGAGCGGATCGCAGAACTCGCTGGTGTCAGCAGGGTCGGTGTTGTGGGCCTTGGCCTGATCGGTGGCTCGATCGGGTTGGATCTGCGTGCTCTTGGGGTGAGCGTTCAGGGCCTCGTGCATCGCGACAGCACAGCGGAGCGTGCCCTTCAGCGCGGGCTTGTCGATACTGTCAGCTGCGACCCTGCCTGCCTCGCGGGATGTGATCTTGTCGTGCTGGCATTGCCGCTAGAGGCCTTGCTGCAGCCGCAAGATAAGCTGCTTCAAGCCCTGCCGTCTGAGGCCGTCGTCACGGATGTGGGGTCGGTGAAGGGAGCCGTCCTCGATGTCTGGAGAGATCGCCATCCCCGCTTCGTTGCGTCTCACCCCATGGCAGGGACTGCGGAGTCAGGGGTGGACTCCGGTTGCCGTGGTCTGTTCAGAGGACGCGCCTGGGTTGGAACTCCAGAGGCTGAGACAGATCCCAAAGCTCTGACGCAGGTGAGAGCTTTGGCTTGCGCGCTCGGTGCGCACTGGATCAGTGCGGATCCGTTCATTCATGACCAGGCCGTTGCCCTGATCTCCCATCTGCCCGTGATGGTGAGCGCAGCTCTGCTGCGCGTGCTCGGGGAGGAGCGAGACCCACGCGTGCGCGATCTTGCGCGTCAATTGGCGTCCAGTGGTTTCGCTGATACAACGCGGGTTGGTGGCGGCAATCCAGCGCTGGGAACGGCAATGGCCTGCCGCAATACCTCTGCATTGCTGAAGTCTCTTGCCGCCTATCGATGGAGCCTCGAACAGCTTGAAGAGGCAATCCTCAACGGCCATTGGGCTCAATTGGAGCAGGAGTTGGAAAAGACTCGCGCCTTGCGTCCAGGGTTTCTGGAACCCCCTTCTGATCCAGTTAGGCCGCAAGCCTGAGGGTCAGACCTCGCGCAGCCATCAATTGCCTGCATGCCATCAGTGCGGACAGGCTGACGCCGGCGGTGCCCTCTCCGGGATGAATGGAATCACCGCACAGCCACAGCTGGGGAATCGGCGTGCGGCTGGCCAGTCCAAAGGGGCCGAAGCGATCTGGGCTCTGACCAAGACCACCCACCACGCCATCTGGACGACCGGTCCAGTGGGCGAATCCTCTCGGAGTAGCCAGCTCCTGATGCAGCCAGGCGTCATCTGGCAGTTTCAAAGCGGCGTTCACGTCTTGTCGAATTGAATCCCGAAGCTCCCGTTTGCGTTGCTGGTAAGCCTTCTCATCCATGTCATGCCAGCCCTCCGGCGAGGTGAAGACGCTGGCGATCACGGTGGCCTGGCCCTTCGGGGCTCGTCCGTCACCGTCGTGGCTGATCGACAAAAAGAGTGAACCGGGGTTTTTGCCGTCGCGCTGAAGGTGTCCAGGGCATTCGTCCGGCAGATGATGCCGTTCCACGGCGCCGTAGAACACAATTGCTCCGCTCGGTGCTTTGAGGCTGTTCAGGTGCTTGCGGTACGTGTCTGGCATCTGTTCCCGATCCGGAATCAGGCCTGGCAGGCACTGCGGCGGAAGGCTGCAGATGATCTCGCTGGCATGCAGGCATCGTTGCGCTGTCCCAGGAGCTTCAACCGTGACCGACCATCCAGATTGATCGCCATCGCGCTCCAGTTTCAGAGCACGATGGCGCAGAAACACCCGCCCACCATCGCGTTCCAGTGCTGTCTCCAGCTGGTGGCTAAGGCTCTGCATCGATCCGTGCAGATGCCACAGACCGAGTGGGGCCTGGCACATCTGTAAGACCGTGGCGCCATAGAGAGCTGATGTGCGGTCACTCGGTTGCTGTGAATACAGCCGTAGCTGGAGGTCGAGGAAGCGTCGCAGTCGCCGGTCTCCAGCGCATCCGCTGAGAGTCAGTAGATCAGACACCGTGAGCAGACTGAGTGGGGCACAAGCCAGATTTCCGGGGGTCAGGGCAGCCAGTGTGCGTCCGAAATCCCAGCCAGTGCGAATCGGCAGCACTGGATCAGCTGCAGCAAACTGCCAGTTCTGACGATGAATCCAGCTGCACAGCTGCCAAAAGCTTTCGCTGCCAGGGAATTGCTGGTTGCGCTCCTGGCACCAGCGCTGAGGATCGTGCCAGAGATGCACCGGTGGCGACCCGTCATTGAGGTCAACCACACATCCGGGGTCCAGCTGTTCGGCTTCAGGAGGTTGGATGTCCAGGTGCTGGAAGAGCCGTGCATGACTTCCTCCAGGTTCCAGTCCCGCAACCTGTGTTGCGCCCACATCAAAGGTGAACGGACCCCGTCGGAACGTTCCAGCACAACCGCCAAGCTGGTGGTGTGCCTCCAGCAGGGTGACGCCCAAACCCTCATGGGCCAGCAGGGCTGCGGCGGTGAGACCGGCAATGCCGCCACCGATAACGATCACGTCCTGGACTGGTTCCATCGCGGCATGCTGGCAGCAGAGTTAGATCAGCGTGGATGCGTGATCAGCTGGAACAGGCACTGGCCGCTGCCCCTGAGTTGCTTGAGGGACGACAGATCGTTGATGTGCTCAGTGTTGGCGGCAGCAGTGTGGGTTCCACGTGGCGGCTGAACCTGAACGGTGGTGAGCAACTCTTCGTCAAGGTGGCCGAAACGGCCAACTTGCTTGCGGAACAGTCCGGTCTGCAGGCCTTACGTCACTGGGCAGATCCAGCCTTGATCGAAGTGCCTCAGGTGCTCGGCTGCTTGCCACTGCCTGAGAACTCAGCCTTGGTGATGGCCTGGTGGGATGCCACTAGCGGCGATCAGTTCTGTCTTGGCCGGGGACTGGCGCAGCTCCATCGTGCGTCGGCTGAGGTCGGACCAGGTCGTTTCGGCTGGGATCGTGATGGCTTCATCGGTCTTGGTCCCCAGCCATCCGGATGGCGTGACAGCTGGGGCGATGCGTTCACCCAACTCAGACTTCAGCCCCAGCTACGTCTGGCCTCTGAGTGGGGGCTAGCTGAGCAGGATTGGGAGTCAGTGCTTGAACCGATCGCTGCATGGCTGAATCGTCATGCCCCTGCACCCTGCCTGGTTCATGGCGATCTATGGGCTGGCAATGCAGCGGTGCTGGCTGATGGTCGTGGTCTCTTGATTGATCCCGCCAGTTGGTGGGCTGATCGCGAAGTAGATCTGGCCATGACCTATCTATTCGGTGGATTCTCTCGTCGCTTTATGGAGGGATACAGCCGTGAATGGCCACTGCCAGCGGGGGCAGAACAGAGAATCGAGGCTCTCAATCTCTATCACCTGTTAAATCACGCCAACCTTTTTGGCGGTGGATACCAACAACAAAGCCGCAAGATCCTGAAGGATCTGCGGCTCGCCTTGCTCTGAAACGATCGTGAATGAACCTGATGGCTCATGCCAATCGGCTTCAGCCCAGGTACTCCTTGCGAAGAGTCTGAATTCTGTCAACTAAAGCATTGCGCTTGTCGCTTGTGGTGAGATTCTTCCAGCTCCATTGCCCGACCACCACAACGCCGAGCAGTTCCAGCAGGCCCGGGACAACCGGCAGCAAATTGATCGTGTCGAGAATGCCTTTGATCAGGATCTGGGCAACGATCACAGCGGCAAAAATGCCAACAACCTTGCCGATGCGCCCTGCCTGGCTCCAATCGACCTTGTCGAGAGTTTCGTTCACCTTGCCGAGGACGTCTTTGTAGCGCTCGGCGAAGGCGATGTTGTCGCCTGTGGCGCTTTCAGTCGACTGCGTAGTGGTTTCGTCGCTCATGACGCCTAGGCTGGCTACTAATACTCCGCGACGATATCGGCAAGATCACTGGAATGCCATGCCGGCTCCGTATCGATCTCGATTGTCTGATGATTCTCAGGGCTTCTCTTGGAGCTGTATCACCGGAAGAGGGTTGCGCATTGCTGCTTGGCGAGTCAGCACCTGATCTCAATGTGCGCTTCGTGTGGCCCTGTTGCAATGTCTGGCGCCCTGGTTTCGGCGGATACAACGATGCGATCACCGGAGACCGAGATCAATCGCTGGTTTCGGCTTCGCGCCGATCACGTTTCGCACTCGATCCTCGTGAGCAAATCGCTGCCCAGCGTTGGTCTCGACAGAGAGGTTGGCGGGTTCTTGGCAGTGCGCATTCCCATCCAGAGGGCAAGCCGCTGCCCAGTGCACTGGATAGGCAATGGGCTGTCGGCGAGGGAGTCATGGTCATTGATGCCGGTGTCGCCGGCGTCCGTGCCTGGTGGTTACAGGGGGCCGGGCCGGGGGGACCTGACAAACCTGTCAGCGCTCTTTCGTTGGTTGTCCACAGTCAGGCAACGGTGGGAGACACTGTGATGTCGTGTCCCGATGGCGTCTTTCTGCCTCTGCAATGACGGAACACCTTCCAGATCCCGATCTGAGTGCTCAGGAGCGTGGACGTTATGCCCGTCACCTCACACTCCCGGAGTTTGGGGTTGCCGGTCAGCGGCGGTTGAAAACAGCATCGGTGTTGTGTGTAGGCGCTGGTGGGCTCGGCTCGCCTTTATTGATGTACCTGGCGGCGGCTGGTGTTGGTCGCATCGGCATCGTTGACGACGACCGAGTGGAGGTCTCCAACCTTCAGCGGCAGGTCATTCATGCCGAAAGTGGCCTTGGCCAGCTCAAGACGGATTCCGCTCGTCAAAGGATCGTGGGCTTGAATTCCCATTGCCTGGTTGAGCAGCACGCTTGCCGGCTCACCACCACCAATGCCATCGAGCTGGTCGAGGGCCATGACCTGGTGGTGGATGGGTCCGATAACTTTCCGACTCGCTATCTGATCAACGACGTCTGTGCCTTGCTCAACAAGCCGTGGGTGTATGGCTCCGTCCAGCGTTTCGAAGGTCAGGTCAGTGTCTTCAACCAAGGCCCTCAGTCGCCGGATTACCGCGATCTGGTTCCGGAGCCACCGCCCCCTGGCCTTGTTCCCTCCTGCGCAGATGGTGGAGTGGTTGGGGTGATGCCGGGATTGATCGGGCTGCTTCAAGCCACCGAAACCATCAAGTTGCTGGCAGGACTTGGTGAATCTCTGGATGGGAGGCTGCTGCTTGTGGACGGCCTGACCATGCGTTTCCGTGAGCTGCGTCTGCAGCGCCGCCCCCAGCGCCCTCCCATCACAGGCCTGATCGATTACGAGGCGTTCTGTAGCGTCGACGATTCTGGCCGTCTTGAGGGAGCGTCAAGCGTGAGAAGCATTTCCGTGAAGGAGCTCAGCGCACTGTTGGACGACGGCGGTGAGCTGGTACTGATTGATGTGCGCAATCCCTCGGAAGCTGACGTGGCCGTGATTCCAAGATCGCAACTGATCCCGCTTGCACAAATCGAGAACGGAGAGGGGATCGAGGAGATTCGCCGCCTTGCTGGTCAAGGTCCGATCTACGTGCATTGCAAGCTGGGAGGACGTTCTGCTAGGGCGGTCGAGCTGCTCGCCCAGCAAGGAATCGACGCCACCAATGTGTCGGGAGGGATCGATGCCTGGTCGCAGCAGGTCGATCCTGGAGTTGCTCGTTACTGAGGCTGGATCAGGCCCTCAATAGTCAACCCCACGCTTGAGGTCGACTCCCTGTTCGGCGTAGTGCTTGTGGCACACCATCTCAGAATGAACACTCGCCAGATCGAAGTAGGCCGGTGGGTGTTTGCAGCGCCCTGTGATGATCACTTCAGTTTCGGAGGGTTTGCGCACCAGGGCTTGCACGATGGGTTCGACTGGTAGCAGTTCCAGGTCAACCGTGGGATTGAGCTCGTCCAGGATCACGGTCTTGTAGAGGCCGCTGGCGATTGCCGCTCGGGCAATTTCCCAGGCGCGTTCAGCCTCCACGTAATCGATCGGTTCCTGTTGACCACGCCAGACGATCGCGTCCCGTCCAGAACGCAGGTGGTCGACCAGGTGCGGATAGCTCTCACGCAGAGCTGCAATCGCAGCATCCTCGGTGTAACCGTTACCTCCCTTGAGCCATTGCAGGATCAGCACGCGATGGCTTTTGTCCTGACTGATGCCTCGACCGATGGCCTGGAGACCTTTGCCCAGGGCGCTGGTCGACTTCCCTTTGCCTTCGCCGGTGTAAATCTCGATTCCACCCGGTGACGGGAATGGAAGCAGCGAATCATCTTTGGGCTCGATCCGTCTGTGGGCCCGCATCTCAGAGTGCAGATCGGCGATCTGAATTAACGGTTGGGGGGCAGCTCGTCCGGTCACGATGATTTCCATGCCCTCCGGTCGTGCCGAGAGGGTCTTCACCACGTCGTTGATATCGAGCAGACCAAGATCCAGCACCGGGTTCAGCTCGTCCAGAACCACAACGGAATAGAGGGCGCTGGCAATCGCGCCTCGCGCGATGTCCCAACCTCTCTGGGCTTCCTGTTGGTCGAATTTGGTGGCCTCGTCAGCATTGAAGTAGTCGGCGCGCCCTGTGCGGACCTGATCGATGAGGTGGGGGAAACCCTGCTGCAATGCTTCAATCGCTGCATCCTCGTCATAGGCCCGTCCAGGCCCTTTGAGGAATCGCAGCAGCAGAACCCTGGTTCGCCGTTGTTCGCAGATGCCCAGACCAATCGTGCGCAGCACAACACCAAGTGCGGCCTGGCTTTTGCCCTTGCCTTCTCCGTCGTACACATGCAGCTGACCCAGGCTGCGTTCACGGCTGTCGGCAGCTGTGACGATGCCGATGCCTGGCTTGCTGTTGCGTCGGTTTCCGCTCGAGCTATCGGATGACTGGACTGCGTCCATCGTCGATTCCTGGATGGCGCTTCTTACGATCGGAGCATAACGAGATTCTTATTTTCAGCAGTGGCTTTCGAGACCTTGCGCCTGCTGGAATCTTTGTCGGTGGAGGATGAGCTTCGCCTGAGGCACCTTCGTGAATGGATCGAGGGCTGTGATCGCGTGTTCGTTGCTTATTCCGGTGGGGTGGATAGCACCTTGGTGGCTGCCATCGCCCAGGAACAGCTTGGCGACTGCGCGTGTGCCATCACCGGCGTGTCGCCTTCGCTGGCTCCTCATCTATTGGCTGAAGCGCGTCAGCAGGCGCACTGGCTGGGAATCCGCCACCGTGAGGTGGAAACCAGGGAGCTCGAAGACCCCGCCTACAGCAGCAATCCCACGGATCGTTGTTATGCCTGCAAACGCGAGCTGCACAGTCATCTCGCCCCCATTGCTGAGGCTGCTGAAGGAGCAAGGGTGCTGGATGGTGTGAATCTCGATGACCTCGGCGATCATCGGCCTGGCCTACAGGCGGCCAGTGAAGCAGGTGTGGGTTCGCCGCTGGCGGATCTGAAGATCGATAAGTCCTGCGTGCGACGACTGTCCAAGGCGCTGGGATTTCCCTGGTGGGACAAGCCGGCTCAGCCTTGTCTGGCCTCACGCTTTCCCTATGGAGAAGCCATCAGCCATGACCGGCTCAGACAGGTTGGTCATGCGGAAGCCTGGTTGATCGAACGGGGCTTCGCTCGCGTGAGGGTTCGATCCCAAGGCCTTTCGGCCCGGATCGAGGTTCCTCAGGAGCGGCTTGCGGAACTGCTTGCTCCTGAGCTCAGAGACTCATTGGTTCGGGCCATGCTCGAACTCGGCTTCACCAGTGTGAGCCTCGATTTGGAAGGGTTGGTGAGTGGAAAACTCAACCGGGTTATCCCCGGTTGAGGGCCGATTTAGCCGGCCTGGATGCTCGGTGTCCGTTCTGCTTCAGCTACGGCCGACGGTGTTTCTCGCAGAAAGCTGCGCATGGAGTGGCGACCTGCGCCCAGCTCTTGCCTGAGGTGTTCACAGGCTGATTCGGGCATGGTGTGATCTCCGCAGGTGAACACATCCACTGCTGCGTAACCGTTTTCAGGCCAGGTGTGAATGGAGATATGGGACTCGGCAAGGAGCGCCAGCCCGGTCACACCCTGAGGTTCGAATCGGTGGGTGATGAGGTTGAGAAGAGTGGCACCAGCACGTTTCGCTGCCATCGTGATGGTGGTCCTCAGGAAGGCTTCGTCGTTGAGCTTGCGCTGATCGCAGCCGTAGAGCTCAAGGATGCAATGTTTTCCCACCATGTCAGTCGCACTCGTCTGACTGGGGCTGGGGGCTGAGATGGTTAAAGCGTCGTCCCATCCCGGGTTGGGATGCAGGCAGGACAGGGTCTGCTCCATCAGGGCATCGAAGAAAAGGGCTCCAGACCCTAGCTTTTTCTCAGCCCGTTTCTCAAGTGATCAGCGTTGAGAATCTGCGAACGCTGCCGCCATTGGCCTTCGAAAGCGTCCAGGTGCGTAGCGCTCACCAGGCATTGATGGGAATCACCCACGGCTTCCAGCAGGGTGAGCTGGCGACGTGGATCCAGTTCCGCCAGCACATCATCCAGCAGCAGCAGAGGGGGATGACCACACAATTCACCCACCAATTCCAGTTCGGCCAGCTTCAGTGCCAGCACCACGGTGCGCTGCTGCCCTGCAGATCCGAAGCGGCGAGCTGCAGTGCCATTAAGCATCAGATCGATTTCGTCGCGATGGGGTCCCACCCTGCAGCTGCCCAGCCTCTCCTCGTCTGGCCGCTGCCGCTGCAGTTGCTCTTCGATGGACAGCCGCCAGGTTTCCTCGGCCTCTTCCCCTTCCAGCACGCTTCCTGGCGAGTAGCGCAGTTCCAGTTGTTCATCGCCCTGGCTGAGACGTTGCTGCCAGGCTGCGGCGAGGGGCTCGAGTCGTGCCAAGGCACGACGACGGCGGCGGTGAATGCGTGTGCACACCAGTGCCATCTGGGTGTCGAAGCTGTCCAGCAGCACGTTCCGTTCCAGCGACGTGCCGAGCCCACCTCGTCTCCAGAACTGGCTGCGTTGTCGCAGCAGGCGGTTGTAGCGACCAATCAGGTCGCCATAGACCGGTTCCAGCTGCAACACGACCCGATCGAGCCACTGACGCCTCAGTGCCGGCTCTCCACGCACTAGATGGAGATCCAGCGCACTGAACCCGACACAGCGCAGGGGGCCGATCAGATCCATCTGACGCTGCAGCACCTTGCCGTTGCGTCGAGCCTGTCGTCCTCCCCGTCGCCGCAGTTCGAGTTCGACCACATCCTCATCAAGGCAGGTGGCCTTGAGCAGAGCGCGGGAGGCATCCCAGTGGATCAGATCCGCATCCTGGCTGGATCGATGTGAGCGCAGGCTGCCCAGCAGCTCCACTGATTCGAGCAGGTTGGATTTGCCAACGCCGTTGCTGCCGATCACCAGCAGACGCGGCGCATCAATCTCCAGCTGCAGATTGCAGTGGTTGCGGAACTCCTGCAGTTCGAGCCGGAGAAGCCGAATCGGTCCGGGTGCGGTGTGTGGCTAAGGTAACTGGATCGTGGTTGTTCTCCCAGCCGCCGCGTGGGCATGTAGCTCAGTTGGATAGAGCATCAGATTCCGGTTCTGAGGGTCGGGGGTTCGAGTCCCTCCATGCTCGTGTTCAGAAAGATCGACCGGTTATCGCAGCCGCAGGCCCATCGCTCTGATCCCGCCAGGATCAAGAATGAAGCCTCGTGATTTCAGTGCATCCAGCGCTTGGGCAGGTGCTGCAATCGAAATGCTGCATCCGGGCAAATCTCTGCGTAGACAGGCCAGTGAACGGTGAACCAGCACCTCCAGCAATCTGGCTTGATCAGGTCCTGAAGCGGCTGCCAGGTTCCAGAGATTGGCATTCAGTGCCTGATCACTGGTGGCTCTGACGAAGCCCACAAGCCGCTGCTCTTCACTGTCGAGGATACTCAGGTGCCAGATGCTGCGTTGCAGTGCCAGCGGCCAGCGTTCCACCGGGTGGGGTTGATCGCCGCAGTCTTCCAGCAGGGCATTGATGCTGTTCCCATCGGGAACGAACTCCATGCTCACGCTGTAGCGCTCTGGGAGCCGTGGAACGGCGGCCTGTTGGCGAAAGGGAAGCAGTGCCACCGCGACTCAACCGGTATTGCGCATGCCTGCGGCAATGCCGTTGATGGTGAGCAGGGCTCCGCGCAGAAGCTCACTGCGGCTGTAGGTCCGACCGTCGCCGTCACTCGGAAATTCGCTCATAGGTGGCTGACGGTTCTGATCACGCAGGCGTTTGAGTAGGGCCACCTGCAAGAACCCCAGCGGCACGATCGTGCGGTTGCGCAGGTTTACCGACAGCTGCAGTGCCTGGTCGGCATCCAGCAATCTTTCCTGTCTGGTGATGTCCAGAACGAGGCGTCGAGTGAGTGTGTATTCATCAGCGATCGTCGTGTAGATCCGTTCAAAGGCATCGCGATGGCTTGCACTGCCCAGGCTGGTCACGTAGTGACGGGCCAGATCGAGATCGACTTTGGAGAGAGTCATCTCCACTTTGGAAATCAGCATCCGGAAGAAGGGCCAGCGCTGGTGCAGGGTGCGCAGCAAGGTCATCTGCTCTGGATCAGCTTCGAGCTCTTCACTGAGAGCTGTGCCCACACCGAACCAGCTGGGCAGCAGGAATCGGCTCTGGGTCCAGCCAAACACCCAGGGAATCGCACGCAGGCTGGACAGATCCCTGGCGCCGGATTTGCGCCGTGCTGGACGACTGGAGATCTGCAGTTTGCTGATCTCTTCAATTGGAGTCACCTGCTCGAAAAAGGCCACCAGGTCGGGATTGTCATGCACAAGGGCCCGGTAGTGGCGGCGTGAGCATTTCGCTAGTCGAGCCATGAGCTCGTTCCAGCTTGGGGTGGCATCCAGCTGATTGGTGACCAGGCTGTTCTGCACCACTGCTGTGGTGACCGTTTCAAGGTTGTAGAGAGCCAGCTCAGGCAGGCTGTACTTGGAAGCCAGCACTTCGCCCTGCTCGGTGATCTTGATGCGTCCCTGCAGAGTGCCGCTCGGTTGGGCCAGGATTGCCTGGTAAGCGGGGCCACCGCCTCTGCCGACGGAGCCTCCACGGCCGTGGAACAAACGTAGGGCCACACCATTGCGTGCAGCCAGATCCTGCAGCGCAATCTGAGCCTTGTGAATTTCCCAGTTGCTGGAGAGGAATCCAGAGTCCTTGTTGCTGTCGGAATAACCGAGCATCAGTTCCTGGAGCGGCAGTCCCTGGCTGCCTACGCGAGGCAACAGGTTTCTGTACAGCGTTGTCTGGAAGAGCTCGCCCATCACTTCAGGAGCTCGTTGAAGATCCTCCACCGTTTCGAACAGAGGAACCACCAACAGATCGGCATGGCCAGCGGAGGGATCCACGAGGCCCGCCTCCTTGGCTAGCAGCAGCACCTCCAGTAAGTCGGAAACGCTGTGACTCATGGAAATGACGTACGTGCGGCAGATGCGGCTGCCGAATTCGTCCTGAAGGCGATGCAGCATCCGGAACACATCCACCGTTTCCGCGGTGGTGGCAGACCAATCCACTGCAGGAGGTATCAGGGGGCGACGCGTCTGCAGCTCCTGCAGCAACCAGTTCACGCGCTCCTGCTCATTCAGGTCTCCATAGGCCTGGTCTGGATTGAGATATCGGCTGAGTTCATCCAGCGCGTCACTGTGCCGCGTGCTCTCCTGACGGATATCGAGCCCCGCAAGCGAGAAGCCGTAGATGTGAACCTGAGTGAGCAAGGTGTCGAGGGGCTCACAGGTGAGATCAGTGCTCACCAGGCTTGTGCGGATCAGCTCAAGATCACTGCGGAATTCGGCGACCGACCCGTAATGGAGGGCTTCGCTCGGCTGACTCTCGGGAGCAAACGGCTGGGGGCTCTCGGCCGGAGCTCGCCATCCGGCATCGGCCAGCTGATCATTTCTCAACTTGGTGAGACGCAACCGTTCGAGCATGAAGCTCATCTTTAAGCGGTAGGGCTCGAGGCGGTAGCGGGTGGCTCGCTCCTCATAGACCTCCGGGAAGCGAAACCGATCCATTTCCAGTGATTCGAGCAGCGAAGCACTCACCTGACTCCACTGCATCGAGATGCTGAGCTGGTCGCGCAGGCTCTGGACGGCACTGATGTAGCGGTTCAGCATCAACTGACGCTGATAACAAGCTGTCCGCCAGGTGATGTCTGTGGTGACGGAAGGGTTGCCGTCTCGGTCGGATCCCACCCAAGACCCGAAGGTGCAGAAGGAGGACGGGGGCAGCTGTACATCGGGGTAACTGCCGGAGAGTGCGGTGGTCAGGCGGCGACGCAGCTGCGGCATGGCGTCGAACAGAACCTGCTGGAAATAGTGCAGGGCGTAATCGACCTCATCGAGTACGGATGGCTTGAACTGGTGCAGTTCATCCGTGCGCCACCAGAGCCTGATTTCCTCTTCCAATTGAAGACGGATGCCGTCAGCATCGCGTGGACTGGTTTCGAAGGCGGTCTCCAGCTGTTGCAGGAGGCTGGCAACACGCCGCTGTTTGTGCCTCACCGTGTGACGCACGATTTCCGTGGGATGGGCTGTGAAGACCAGTCGGATGTCGAGTTCCTGAAGCAAGGTCTCCAGCTGTGCGGGAGGCACGTTCAGGCGCCGCAGACGCTCAAACAGTTCGCTGAACGTGGCGGGTTCTGTCTGAGTTGCCAGTGGTGGAGTGAAGGGATCAACCTGCTCGGCCAGTTCCTGAGAGCGGACGATGCTTTCGAGGTAGCTGTCCTCCTCGATGCGCTGCTCGAGGATGTTCACCAGCTGGAAATACAGCGAGAAGGCTCTGGCCGCTGCAATGGCTTCCGACAGGTCCATATCTCGAATCAGCGAGACCACGGAATCCGAACTGACGGCACTGGGTTCGGGTAAGGCCGGATCACTGAGCTGCTTCATGCGCAGCAGGCGTTCAGCCTGTTCCGCAGGACATTCGCTGCGCAGCACGGTTTGCCACAGATCTTCCACCAGAGCCAGGCGCTGCTGAAGCAGATGGCCATTGCCAGATGTCTCCTGCACCGCAGCCCTGGGCTGATCGCTCGCAGGAATCATTGCTGGGGAGGAGGACATCGAAAGCGGGTCGGGATCTGGAGTCGTCATGATCATCCCAAAGAACGTTCGGCCGGCGTGCACACTCCACGCATCTCCTCCTCTTGCATGGCCGTGATGCTCTCGCGCAGCACCGATTCGATGCTTTCTCCGGAGTGGATGCCCTGCAGCCATCGCATGGCCTGATTGCCTTCTTGTAAAACGGCTGAGAGTGGATCGAGTTGCTGCTTCAATCCAAGCTCTTCAGCCAGCGGCGTCACGCTGTCGATCAGCTGCTCCAGCCAGTCTCTGCAAGAGCGTTCGCGTCCGTCGCGCCAGTTGTGCAGTGTGGCCTCAAGGCTGGAACGGGCCGCGGCGCGATCGTTGCTCATGCTCAGCTCTTCCAGTTGCTGAAGATTGAGTGCACTGCTTTGCAGGGGGTCGTGCTGTTCGGGCTCTCGCAGCACCTGCTGCACCCGTAGTTCCAGAAGAACGGTCACTGCAATCAGCACCTCTGGGTCGGTGATCAGATCGCAGATCCGCAGCTCAAGACGATTCAGTTGGTTCGGACGGTCCGGTCCGTTCGGTCGCACGGAGGTCCAGAGGTGCCGGACGTTGTGCATGGAACCGGCCTCAATCTGCTGATTGGTCCAGGAGATGAAGTGCTGGTGGTCAAGGAAGAGAGGAACGCGTGCCGGAGTGAGCGGGAACTGGAGCCAACGCTGGGAATGCGCTCCGGTGATCCGGCCGTTGAGGAAGGGTGAACTGGCACTCAGAGACAACAACAGAGCCGCTTCACAGCGAACAAGACGCAGAGCAGCGAACAGTTCAGCTGGATTATCGATCCCTAGATTGATATGGATGCTTGCTGTTACCACTGCTGTGCCGTAGGTGGCTTCGATCAGTGAGTGATAAGGGTTATCCGGGTCTGAACGCTCAAAACGGTCGGTGTCCCCGAGGCTAAGGGTGCTGCCTGGCAGCAGGGTGAGATCTTGCTCCATCAGCCAGCGACGCAGCTTGCGGCGAGGAGAGAGCAAGGCCTCTGCAATGCCGTCGTAATTGGCCTGCGGATCGGTCACATATTCAAGATTGCGGTGATCTGGCTCCGTCACGAAGCCCTCGAGTTCCCTCTTGGCACGGGCTGCGATGCCGACATTGCGGCCATCGGGTCGCCCGGTGAACAGCTCGACTTCAAAGCCTTTGAGCAACCTGTTCCGGCTCATGCTTCGACGTCCTCGAGACAGGCCAGCGCTGTGAGCATCCCGCGCGCCTTGTTGAGTGTCTCCTGGAACTCTGCTTCTGGCTGGGAATCGGCCACGATTCCCGCTCCTGCCTGCACCTGCAGGGTCCAGCCACCGTCGGATCTTGGTTGCACCACCATGGTGCGGATCGTGATGGCGGTATTGAGTGCTCCGGCCAGGTCCACCGAGCCGTAGACACCGGAGTAGGGACCACGGGCGTCGGGTTCAAGCTCGTGGATCAGCTGCATTGCCCTGATCTTTGGAGCTCCGCTCACAGTCCCTGCCGGGAAGGAGGCCATCAACAGATCCCAGATGTCCTTGCCAGGGGCAAGACGCCCCTCCACTTCGCTCACGATGTGCATGACATGGGAATAACGCTCAATCACCATCAGTTCGCGCACGGAGACCGAACCGGGCGCACAGACCCTGCCCAGGTCATTGCGTCCCAGGTCAACGAGCATCACATGTTCGGCGCGCTCCTTGGGATCGGCCAGCAGGTCGGCTTCGAAGTTCCTGTCTTCAACAGAATTACTGCCTCGGGGCCTCGTACCGGCAATCGGTCGTAGCACCGTACGGATCCCACCCTGATCGGGTTCCGCTTTCACCATCACCTCGGGACTGGAGCCGATCAGCTGCCAGTCACCGAAGTCGAAAAACGCCATGTAAGGAGAGGGGTTGATCATCCGCAGGCTGCGGTACAGATCAAGCGGTGGATGATCGACATCAACGCTTAGCCGCTGACTCACGACCAGCTGGAAGGCATCACCAGCAGCAATGTGATCACGCGCCTGGTCCACCGCCTGGTGGAAATCATCCTGGGTGCGATTGCTTCGGGTCTCTGGGGTTGCACCTTTGTCTGGTCTCCAGTTGAGAGGTCGCACGGGCGGTAAGGGGGCTGCCATGCGTTCGCGCAGTGAGTTGATGCGCGCCATCGCCTCGTCCCAGGCATCCTCAGGACTTGTGGCTGCATTGCGCTGTCCGCTGAGGTCTCCGTAGGCAACAGCGGTAATCAGGCGTTTCACTTGGTCGAAGATCAGGATGCTGTCCATCAGCATCCACAGTCCATCAGGCGGACCATCGGCGCTCGCGGGATGGACAGGAACGCTGGGCTCGATCCAGCGGATCAGCTCGTATCCCCACATTCCATAGAGCTGGCCCAGCGGAGGCAGTCCCGGGAGCGTTGCAGGCCGGTAAGGCTCCAGGCAGCTTCTCAAGCAATCGAAGGGGTTCCCGCTGAAGGTCTCGCGGTGATTATCTCGCCAGGTCCGCTCCAGCCCATCACGCGCTGCTGACAACGTCCAGATAGGGTCACAGGCCACCACGCTCCAGCGACCGAGGGTTTCGCCACCTTCAACAGATTCCAGCAGCACACCAGGTGGTCGTTGATGTCCGACCTTTAACCAGGTGGTCAGCGGGGTCTCGAGATCCGCAGGCCAGCTGCAGGCCACGGGGATCATCGTGGCGCCTGATTGAGCGGCTTCCAGAAAGGCTTTGCGGTCGGGACTGAGCATGAAAAAGTCGTCGAAACCGACCGCCGACCATCATGCCGTTCAACAGAACGACGGGATGGATTTAAGCGAGGAGGGGATCAGGTATCGAACGTGTCGCGGCCACTGAACTTGATCTTGGCAGGATTGGTGTTCTGGCCGATGCGGCGTGGGTTATGCCCCACCATTGCGCGACCTTCATTGACTTTCTCGGGGAAGACGCCGTCCTTGGGATGCAGGAATTCAGTGTCGCCACCGGGGTATATCCGGTAAATCTTGTAGTCCTCGATCCGGGGCTTGAATTTGGTGCGCAGCTGGGTGCCCAGCGCCAGGCACTGTTCCTTGCGTGCGAAATACATGATGTTCTCGCCGGTGTTCATCACTGCAGCACCGCCGGTTGGCAGCTCGAAGACCTGATCGGTTTTGCTGCTCCAGGTGATTGCGTATTTCTCTTCTGTTAACGCGGAATTGAGCAGGCCACCGGTGCTTCCGATGTACTGGGGAAGCTGTCCTGTCAAAGGAGTTGATGTCATGGCTGTCCTGAGGAAATCCGCATGCCGATCTGTTTGGAAAGTAGCAAATGATTCGGCTCCGATTTGGTGATCCGACCCGGACCTTCACACCCGTCAACAATGATCGGCGATCGGAAAGAACACCGTCAGCCCGCGGTCCCTGCGCTGGGTAAGGCGTCCGCCAAGTCGTTCAAGCAGTCGACGGGTTGCCGTCTGGCTCAGCTGCAGTCCACCCGTGCTGGTGTTCCAGCTGAGAACGGGACCAAGGTTTTCCTGCGACAAGTCGTTGGCGTCGGCTGCTGTGGTGGAGAGCTGATCAGGTGTTCTCGTGAGAATCTGCAGCTTCAGGCGCGCACCCGCCGGTTGAAGGGTCAATTCAAGGCTGCTTCCTGCCGGCAAGCTGCGGCTGCAGCGGTCAATCAGTCCGCCAAGCATGGGCTCCAGTCGACCTGGATCGCTCAGCACAGGGGGAAGCCCACTCTCCAGGTTCAGCTCGAGATGTAATCCCCGGCGTTGCAGCTGCTGTTCCCATCCCGGCGCCAGAAGATTCAGCATCGCTCCAAGGTCGGTGCTGGCCAGCGTGGACGAGCTATGGGGCTGCCGCTGCAGTTCGGCTGCCTGAAAAATCAGCCCGAACCGATCGATCTGCTCGCTGCATTCGGTGTCGATCTGCTGCAGGCGACCGAGCACCTGCTCTGGAAGGTCACGGCGGCGCAGCAGGGAACGGATCAAGGTGCGGATGGTGGCCAAGGGTGTGCGCACTTCATGCGTGATGGCCTCCAGCAGCGACAGTTCAGCATCCTCATCTCCGTTGTCGTTAGCAGGCTGTGGTGGAGGTGGTGTGGATTTGGGACCCTGCGCTGTCTGCAACATGACCGTGGGCGCCATTCCAGCGAGCCGCTCCGCCAGACGGGGCCAGAAGCGTGTGGCCAGATCGCTGCTGCTTTGCAAAGGGCCGAGTTGCCGAACCGCCTGTTGCAGTTGGTCGGCTTGTTCAGGCGCATCCAGGCGCAGACGCTGTTCAACCAGCGTCAGGGCCTGGCCAAGGATGTCGGGCTCGCTGCGCATTAGCAGCTGCCGCTGTCCCTCTTCGCCATGGAGGGCCAGGGCCACCTGGAGCCGGCTTGTGATCACGATCAGCAGCGGATCGTGACTGTCGGACTCTCTCAGGGGCAGGCGCTGGAAGTGCTCGTTGGACGTGGCCAATGCGACCTGGCTTTGTCTGGCATTGAGGCGATCCGGTGGGAGCAGGGTTGATCGCTCGGCGGCACTCAGGACATCCAGGGCCTCAGGTGCCCAAACCCAGCCCTGAAAACGCTGAAGCAGATCGGGGGCGTAAAGGGCTGGCAGCGGTGCCGCCAGCCAGATGCCTGCGGCAGTGTTGTATTGAATCTCCAGCAGATCTTGCAGCACTTCCAAGCCGCCCCACCACAGCCGTCTGGCATTGGTGTCGCTGGCCTGGCCTGGAGGGACACCCGTCGCCATACAGGCCTGAATTGACTGCAGCAGCGGTGTGGAGTCCTTCAAGGGATCAGAGCTCGCCTTGCACGCCTTGCCACGGATAGGCAGAGGCCAAGTGCGATGAAATTCACCACCATGGCGCTGCGTCCGTAGCTCATGAAGGGCAGTGGTATTCCGGTGACGGGCCCAAGGCCGATGGTCATGAAGATGTTCACCACAACCTGGAACATCAGCATCGTGGCGACACCGATTACCACCAACGATTCGAAGTCTGTCCGAGCTTTTCCTGCCACCTGAAGCATGCGCCCCATCAGTAGTGCGAAGCCGACAACCACCAGAATTGTGCCCACGAATCCCAGCTCCTCACCCAGCGCACTGAAGATGAAATCGGTGTGCTGCTCGGGGATGAAGCGCAGCTTGGTGAGTTGTCCCTGCAGCAGGCCAGTGCCGAACAGTCCTCCAGAACCAATTCCCACAGTGCTCTGCAGGAGGTGATAGCCACCACCCAAGGGGTCCTTGGTGGGGTCGAGAAACAGCACCAGTCGGTCGCGCTGATAATCTTGCAGGCCATTGGCCCAAAGCCAGGGAGTCACCAGTGCAGCTGCACTTTGAACCGCCAGGACCAGAGCCAGCGCGACTTTTTTCCAGGGCAGAGACCGGTAGGCGATGCCCAGGGTGAATGGGATCCAGGCGGCGAGTCCCCAGGGGAACAGTCCTGCGAGTAGGGCCGTGATCAGGGGGGAGAGCAGCAGAACCAGCCACTCGAAAGGCATTCCCGACCAGTAGAGCATCGTTAACAACAGCGCCCCGAACACCAGCGACGTGCCCAGATCGGGCTGGATGAACACCAGCACCCAGGGGAGTGAAATCACACCTACTGGTCTGAGCAGATCCACCGGGCGTTCAACAGGGTGTCGATCCAATACCGCTGCCAGCAGCAGGATTGCTGCCAGCTTCGCGAATTCGGAGGGTTGCACATGCACGCCCCCGATGCTGATCCAGCGTTGTGCGCCTAGTGCTGTGGTGCCGATCATTCGAACAGCGACCAGGCTGATCACGGTGAGTCCGTAAATGGGGATCAGCAGGGGGCGGAGTCGCAGCAACGACAACCTCGCCAGCACAAGTGCGATTCCCACGCCGACACCGGCAGTGATCCAGTGGTGATACCAGTCGGCGTAATCGGCCTGACGCTGCGTGCTGGCGATCAGAAGTCCAGCCACGGCAACCATGGCGAGCGGTACTCCCCACAGAATCCAGTCCCGCTCGCGTCCTCGACCCCGCCGTTTGTCGGGCCTTCTGAACAGGGGTTGTCCACTTAGGCCGACTCCGGACACCATGCTCAGGCTTCGTTGGTCACCATGGGTGAGAGACGATCTGCCAGCGCCAGAAATGTCTTGGCGCTGACCGAGTCGGGCTTTGACAAGGTGATCGGTTTGCCCTGATCGCCGCCTTCCTGAACAGGCATCTCCATGGGAATTTCAGCCAGTAGGGGGACGTCGAAAGCATCGGCCAGCGTCTGGCCACCGCCTGTGCCGAAGAGGGCATATCTGCGATCGGGCTGGTCTGGCGGAATGAACGCGCTCATATTTTCGACCACACCCAGCACCGGGATATTCATCTGGCGAAACATCGCCAATCCGCGTCGCGCATCCTGAAGGGCCACCTGCTGTGGGGTGGTCACGATCACGACGCCCGCCATGGGAACAGCCTGGGCTAACGACAATTGGGCATCGCCGGTGCCCGGCGGCAGGTCAACCACCAAGACATCGCGCTCTCCCCACTGCACTTGATAAAGAAACTGGCGAATGATTCCGTTGAGCATGGGTCCGCGCCAGATCACGGGCTGGTTCTCTTCAATCAGCAGCCCCATCGACACCATGGCGACGCCGCAGGTCTCGATCGGCTGCATGCACTGGTTGTCTCCACTGCCGCTCACCTCAGGCGTACGGTCCGCCACCCCGAGCATGGTTGGGGCGTTGGGACCATAAATATCGGCATCCAGAAGCCCTACCTTCAGTCCACGCACGGCTAGTGAACAGGCCAGATTCACCGCCACCGTGCTCTTGCCAACGCCACCCTTGCCGCTGCTGACCGCGATGACATGCCGGACACCGGGAATCGACTGTCGTTCGGCGACCTGGCCGTGGCCAGCCTGTCCGATTCCTCCCTGGGAGGGTGGTTGCCCGAGTTCGATCTGGACATCGTCGATGTCCTCCAGTTGCAGCAGTCGCTGCCTCGCACCGCTCACAATCTGATCACGCTGGTTCTGTGCGAATCCAGGCAGGTTCAACCGGATCACTGCCCTTGGAGGCGTCACCCGCACCTGGTCGAGCCAACCGAGGTCCAACAGAGAACGGTCACTTCCCGCATCGCGGAGGTCGCTGAGCGCCTGAGTGGCCTGTTCCGCAGTGGTCATGCGTCCCATTCGTTGGCTGGATCCTAGGGGCGCTTTTCCATGACAGTCCTTCACACGAACTTGTCGGAGACGGCGCTGGGCTGAAATGGTCAGGAGTTCAACGACACTGTCGACCATGGTCCGTTCCCTGCTTAAGCGTCTGAAGGGCCGGATGCTCGGGGCCGTGCCCTCGTCGTCTGCGGCTGTCTCGGGAGAGCGTCCCCCCGCCGACTCCCGCGAGCGTGCCCGTGCGCTGGTGATGGGCCTGCAAGATGAGATCTGCTCAGGCCTCGAAGAGATCGACGGCGTTGGCAAGTTTCAGGAAGAGAGCTGGGATCGGCCTGAAGGAGGCGGTGGGCGTTCCCGCGTGATGCGTGAAGGCCGCATCTTTGAACAGGGAGGCGTGAATTTCTCTGAAGTGCATGGCAAGGAACTGCCACCTTCAATCCTTAAACAGCGGCCTGAAGCCAAAGGGCATCCATGGTTTGCCACCGGCACCTCCATGGTTCTGCATCCCAGAAATCCATTCGTTCCGACGGTGCATCTCAATTACCGCTACTTTGAGGCTGGACCGGTCTGGTGGTTCGGAGGTGGTGCTGATCTCACGCCTTACTACCCCTTTCTTGAGGATGCCCGCCATTTTCATCGCACCCATCAGCAGGCTTGCGATTCAGTCGATGAGCGTCTTTATCAGGTGTTCAAGCCCTGGTGTGACGAGTACTTCTTCCTGAAGCATCGCCAGGAGACGAGGGGGATCGGCGGCATCTTTTACGACTACCAAGACGGGTCTGGGCGTCTTTACCGCGGCCAGGATCCTGAAGGCCCAGCTGCTCGCAAAGCGGCTGAGATCGGTTCAGTGAATCTCTCCTGGGAGCAGCTGCATGATCTGGCGAGAGCTAACGGAACGGCATTCCTTCCTGCATATATGCCGATTATCGATAAGCGCAATGGCCTTGCTTACGGAGACCGTGAGCGTCAGTTCCAGTTGTATCGACGGGGCAGATATGTGGAATTCAATCTGGTCTGGGATCGAGGAACCATCTTCGGATTGCAGACCAATGGCCGCACTGAATCGATCCTGATGTCTCTGCCGCCTCTAGCTCGCTGGGAATATGGCTATCAGGCCGAGGAGGGGTCTCGTGAGGCCCTGCTCACGGATCTGTTCACCCGCCCACAGCATTGGTTCGACGATCCATCGCTTGAGGAACGTTGTCGTCCGCATCAGGCGGTGAACTGAGCCTCTGGGTTGCTGGGCCCGGGGTCTCCCCGATGCCCAGCTCAATGGCTTCAACGATGCGAAGGGCCACCGCGGCAACCACTGCATTGCGACTCTGCGGAGCCCGTAAAGCTCGCTCCAGCTGTCCCTCCAGTTTGCCGATCTCGAGAATGCTGATGCCTCGCCTGGGTGCGCCGAGACCGCCGCGAAAGTTGATGGGATAGCGCCCGAAATTGAGGGCCAGGCTCTCGTCAATCCTTGTCGCTGGACTGCGCAGGTTGGGGATCAGGCCAGAGCCGACGCCGTGGCGGCCGTAGGCATCGAAATGGATCTCCAAGACGTAACCACCTGCGTCGTGGTGACGTCGCCCCACCGACCAGTTGGTGCGTGGATCCTCTTCATTCTCAATCGTGAGTTGATCCGGTTCATAGGAACGGATCTTGAGTCCGCGAGCCTGGCCTGTTGTCACCACGGCATCACGAACCCGCCGATTCCAGAACAGTTCATCGCGCATGCGCGCATCCATGGGGCGGGCTCCCCCACGGTCAACAGCTGCGCCCGAAGTCCCGGCTCCCTCGATTCCCTGGGAGTCGGCATGGCCTGCCAGAACCAGAATCTCCATGGACTCTGAGGGTATTGCTCGGCCCTTCCAGCTGGCAGGCAAGCTAACCCTGACTCCCGTGAGGGGGTCGTCGTCCTGGGGGTGTGGTGTTTTGGCGGCCGTTGCCATCACTGCTGACAGGATCAGTCCAGCGGTCATCAATGCCGCGGGCAGGACCAGCCATCGCGGAGTCACGTCAGATCGGTGATGACAGCAACGCGCCATCGCTCGCCAGTTCCAGC
The DNA here is from genome assembly GCF_900473955.1 of Synechococcus sp. GEYO. Classification (NCBI taxonomy): domain Bacteria; kingdom Bacillati; phylum Cyanobacteriota; class Cyanophyceae; order Synechococcales; family Synechococcaceae; genus Synechococcus; species Synechococcus sp. GEYO. The sequence continues at coordinate 59,240 of NZ_UCNL01000001.1, read as the reverse complement.
GGATCGGCAAGGGCAAGCTCAAGGGCGATGAGCTCATCGCGATGAGCACGTAGGCGAAGTGTGCTGCCTTCGCCTGCCTCAGACTCGATGAGCCGGATCTGAATCTCTTCCACACGTCTTGCTCGGCGGGTGTAGATCCACCCGGCCAAGGGACCAAAAGTGGCAATCAGCAGAGGCCACCAATTCAAGGATGGGTTCATCTGTCTCACGACCAGTCCAAGGCTGCCAGCACCGACGGTTCCCAGCAGTGACAGCAGGATTGCCAGAGGGACACTGCTGTCGACCTGGCCTCTGTATTCCAGCAGGCAGCGATCGGCATCCCCGCCCTGCTGGCTCCAGCCCCGCTGCTTCAACCAGGCGTCGAGGCCATTCAGCACTTCTACTGGAGGCCGCGGTGATCGAACCTCCACAACAGTGGTTCGATCCTTGCTGGCAGCTCGCAGGAAGAAGACCAGTCCAATCCCCAGCAACGCTGTGAGCAGCAGAGTGGACGTCTGGGGGGATGGCATCCGGCTAGCTGCTGCCCGAACAGAGGACTGTTCTACGTGGTCAGTAGCTAGGTGGTCAGTGGATCGTGTTCATGAAGCCAGCGGCTCCAGGGTTCCATCAGGCGCTCAGCCTGCCCTCTGGCGTCCTGATGCAGATGGAGCATGCGGCGGGGGCGACCCCTGCTTGGACAACGCTTGGTATAGGAATCAAGCATTTCCTGCTGCTCGAGAAAATCGACCGCCTGATGCAGCACCGTTTCGGATAGCCGCAGCTTGGGATGATCACTCTGCAGGCGCTGAAGCAGTCCGGAGGGGTAGGTGTCGTTCTGCAGCAGGCAGTCCAGAACCCAGCAGACCGCCAGCTCGAGATCCAGGAAGAGCGGCGGGGGCTGCTGGAAATAGTGTTCGATGTCCGCCAGACAGGAGCGCGTTGGTTTGCGTTGGGTGAGCATGAAAACAAGCTGTCTCGATTTTGTCTAACTCGGTCTCGTTCTGATTTTCAAGCGCTCAGTTAAAACTCGTTCGATCGCCCGCTGAGGCCAGAGTGGTGGTTGGTTGTCGTCCCTTGCTTTCCTTCCATGGCTGAGACCCCCAATGAGCCCTGCGCATTCGCAGTCTTTGATGGAGACCTGGATCAGGACTGGTATGACCGCTTCGTCCAGGCGAAGGCCCTTGCGGTCGACACCGAAGCCATGGGACTGATTCATGGACGTGACCGACTCTGTCTGGTGCAGATCTGCGACGACAGAGACCAGGTTGCTTGCATTCGCGTTGGTCTCGGCCAGACGGAGGCCCCGCGGCTGAAGTCACTGATGGAGGCTCAATCCATTGAAAAGGTGTTCCATTTCGCCCGGTTTGACGTGGCAGCGCTGGCCACAGGGCTTTCGATCCGAGTCAATCCTGTGTTCTGCACCAAGGTTGGGAGTCGTCTGGCACGCACCTACACCCCGCGGCACGGCCTCAAGGATCTGGTCATGGAACTGGTCGGAGTTGAGCTGGATAAACAGGCCCAGAGCAGTGATTGGGGCAGGGTTGATCAGTTAAGCGACGCCCAGCTGGCCTACGCCGCCAACGATGCCCGTTATCTGCTGCCCGCGCGCCGCCAGTTGGAGGTGATGTTGCGGCGAGAGGGTCGCTGGGAGCTGGCGCAGCGTTGCTTCGCATGCGTTTCAGTGATGTCTGATCTGGATCGTTTTCGCTTTGTCAACACCTTCGAGCACTGAGCGGTTTCAGTCTTCGAGCATGAAGTGTTGATCCATGGGCTCAGCCTCCAGCAGCGTGTCTAGGTTGCTGCCCGCTGAGCCCTGGCCCTGTTCGGCTTTCGCTGCATCAAGCAGACTTGTTGCCACGGCTTTTCGGGTTTCCACATCCCGTGCACCGTCCTTGGCTGCTTGCTGGTCGACCCGTCTGCGGGCAGAGGCCTGGCTGATGCTGAGCAGACTTGCCAGTTCCGCGCAAAGCCTCAGATAGTCGCGGTCCTGAATGGCGGCCATGGCGGTGGGAAGGAGATCCTTCGTTCTGAAGTGAAACCCAGTATCAGCGTTCGGGTGCGAGCTGGCCGATCACTTCCCTGGCAATGGCTTCGCTGCCGCCGGCCGGGCCCATCCTCTGGCGCCCCATGCGTCCCATCTCCTGCCGCAGCAGAGGGTCATTGAGCAGCTGGGCAAGACGGCGGCCCAGCTCCTGTTCCGATTCACAGGTGCGGACGGCGCCACCCAGAAGTCGGCTCTGCCTCTCGGCAAACCCACGGGTGAACTGCGGACCATGACCTGGCAAGGACAGGGCTGGGATTCCCAGTCCCACCATTTGTTCTGTGGCTGTGCCAGCGGTGGCAACACCTGCTTCCGCCCAAGCCACCCACTGCTGGAATCGCCCTGGTCCAATCAGGAGAAGCACCGGCCCACTTACCCAGCATTCGGCGGCTTCGAGGACGCTGCTCGGAGGAGGGCAGCTGCGGAATCCAAGGTTTTGCAGCAGTTCACCCAGCTCGTTCTGAAGGGGGCTGGAGCCAAGGGCTGCCAGAACGGCCAGAGGCACGGGGCTTGGCATCTGCAGGAGTCCGCTGATCAGGCGGCGGAAGTTGTTCAGTGCCTCGGGCATCCGGCTGCCGCACAGCAGCAGGATGCGTCGGCATCGCTCCAGGCTGGCTGGGGGGTCTGATGGGGCAAGCCCATCCATCATTGGGTTGCCGGGGCTGGTCGCGTTGACGCCGTGGCGGCGCAGTCCCCTTGCGGTGAGACGGTCGCGCATGGCAACCAGGCGGCAGCCGCGCCGTTTCATCACATGCCATTCCCAGGGATCCCACTCGCTGCCTTTCAGTGCGTGATAGCGATCACTCAGGGCTTGTCCTGGCCCGCTGCTCCAGGTGTAGTCGCTCTTGGGCGTGCCGATGAACCCAAACGGCCGACGGGCGCTCCAGGCCATTAGCAGCGGCAGCAGGTCTCCCACGGCCAGAATTGCAGCAGTGGACTTGCGCTCCTTCTGCAAACAGATCCATTGCTTCCAGGTGAGCAGCGGCAGACCGGCCATGAGATCTGAGAGGAGAGCGCCCAGGCTCTGATTGCTGAATCCTCCGCTTGGAAGTCGTGCTCCCGGACCGATCTTCTGCACCCAGCCTTGTTTAATCGCGCCCTGAAAGCAGCTGCCCTGGCCGACGAGAGGAAGCACCTTCACGGTCCAGGCCGGTTGCAGTCGATGCAGCGCTTCGATGATTTTCAGTGCGATCAGATCCTCGCCATGTCCGTTGCTAATCACCAGCAGGGCAGGGGCGGTCTCGCTGATACGATCCGCCAGTGGAGCGGATTTGCTCCGAGCGGCGGCATGGCCAAGTGGTAAGGCAGAGGATTGCAAATCCTTTATCCCCAGTTCGAATCTGGGTGCCGCCTTCGTTCTCATCACAGGGTTTGGATCATCAGAGTTGTGCTTCAGCACTGACCTGTCCTCCTGCTGGTCTATCGGCACGACAGAGAATGCGTCCTGTACGGACGCTGCAGTTCCCCAGGCTCACAGCCCAGGCCTTCGGCAATTCTTCAGCCAGTCCATTGGCGTCGTAGTTCGCTTCGGACACACTGTTGATCCTGCCTTGCCAGTTGGCCGTTTTCAGTTGGCATTTGCCTCGGCTGCAGTTCAAAACGGGCGTTGTTGACAACTCCGACACCACGAATGTGAGCCTCTGGCTGGAGCCTGGCTGATCGCCAGCTCCAATAAAGCGGATGCTGATGACCGCCGGTGTTCGGCCATCGATCTGAATGAAACGGCAACCACGCTTTTGCCCATTCAATGGCAGGAAGCGACAGTTGCTGCTTTTGGTCTGATATCGACCTGAAAAGGATTCGATTTGGGGTTGAGCAGAGAGGGGGGAGCTCAGACCAAGCAACAGAGCGCATCCAAGGGCCGCGTGTTGGTGGATCGGTTGGACGCGCATCACTTCAGTAGTCGCTGTCGGCCACGCACATGCCGATGCAGCTGATGCCGTTGCTGGCGGTGCGACCACAGTGAGAGCAGAGCACACGCTCATCTGCAGCACCGCTGGCTGAATCCTGCGCAGAGCCCTCGTCCCGCCGATTGCGAGCAGTTTCGGCAGTAGTGAGTGACATCGCATGGACCGAACTGAAGCGATCATGGCGTGCAGCGATCCACGGCGTTGTGACAGGAATTGGATTCGGGACTTGGGCCTGGGGCAACCAACTGCTCTGGGGCTATCGCTCCGAAACAGACGATCCAGAACTGAAAGCAACGTTTGCAGCGGCCGTTGCTGCCGGATTGCAGCTCGTGGACACGGCGGACTCCTATGGCACTGGTCGATTGAATGGTCGAAGTGAAGAGCTGCTGGGTCAGTGTCTGGAGGGTCTTGAGCTCTCGTCCCGCAATAACCTCATCGTTGCCACCAAGCTGGCTCCATTCCCCTGGCGCCTTGGTCGTCGCGGCCTGGTGAAAGCATTTCAAGCCAGCCGGCAGCGTCTACGGGGTCAGCTCGATCGGGTGCAGCTGCACTGGAGCACAGCCCGATACGCCCCATGGCAGGAACGACCCCTGCTGGACGGTCTCGCTGATCTGGTGGACCAGGGTGAAGTACGTGAGCTTGGTGTCTCCAATGTCGGCCCCCAGCGTCTAAGGCTGCTTCACGATCATCTGGCGCGTCGGGGTGTACGGCTGGCCAGTGTGCAGGTGCAGCTGTCACTGCTTGCTCCAGAACCAATCAGACCTGGCGGCATCCTCGACGTGTGTCGAGACCTCGGTGTGGAGGTCCTGGCTTACAGCCCTCTTGCTCTTGGCGTTTTGGCGCGACAACCTGGCTGGACACCCAGTGATGCAACGCTCTTGCGTTCGGGGCTGTTTCGGCGCCTGTTGCCGGGTTCTCTACTTCTGCGTCAGGCGATGGCTGACATGGCGCAGGCAAGGGGGGTGAATCAGATGCAGGTGGCCCTGAACTGGTGCCGGGCTCACGCAACCTGCCCGATTCCTGGATTTCGCCGACCCGCTCAGGTCGAGGATGCCAAGCAGGCACTTGGCTGGACCCTCACTGAGCAAGAGCGCAGTCTGCTCGATCAGCTCAGTCTCGATTGTCCGGTGCGCATGCCGGACAATCCGTTTCAGAGCGCTTGATCGGTTGGTTCCGGATCTGGACTGACGACCACTGGCAGTGATGATGCCTGGGGTTGCAGGGAAACCACCTTGAGTGGTGGCTTGATGGCAGGTGAAGGTTCTGCTGCCGACTGTTCGCAGGCTGAGAGTGCTTCCTGCAGCAAAGAATCAAACGTTGCGCCCGGAAGGCGGTGGCGTGCGATCTCCAGAAACGTTCGAGGCAGAGACTCTCCTGCAGCGCGGCGAACGGCGGGATTGTCCCGGCGCTGTTGTTGTTCCTCCTCGATTGCTCTCAGGAAACGGTGGGTGACATCGCGCTTCGTGCAGGCCTTGATCAACGTGTCACGGTCACCCTGAACCTGCTCCAACTCGGTGATGCGACGCTCAAGACTTAGAAGAACTTCCGCAGCTTCTTTATTGATGTTGGCCAGTTGCCCATCAGAGAGAAAGGGCATGTCCGCAACGAAGACCTTGCCGTGGTCCTTCAGCGCCAGAAAGGTCGGTCTTGGTCCACCCTGACGGTGAGCTCCGCTTTTGTCGTATCCAGAACTGACTGGGCGTCTTGGAGGTGTGGGACCTGCCGACGAACGTCGTCGGGTCGTGCGCTGAGATCTATCAAATGGCATGGCTTACTAGGGCGTATGTCGCGACGCATTGATCGATGCAAGATCGATCTGTCTGATGGGAGACTAACGGGGCTGGAAGGCCTCAGTGCGCTTTGTCCTCCAGCTGTTGGAGATTGTTGGATCCAGGTCTGGTTCAGGCGGGTAAGCCGAGCACTGGGGAGTCGTCATGGCCAGTAGTGGCCATGATCTCGCCGATGTCCCACGCCTTGAAGCCCTGTTGTTCACAGTGTTCGATTGCAGCTTCGACCGCCGCGCCAGGAAGCACCAGGCAATAACCAATTCCCAGATTGAAGGTGTGCCAGAGATCACGCTCCTTGATCTCTCCGTGAGATTGCAGCCAGCTGAACAGTTCCGAGCGCGGCCAGCGTTCGGGGGCCACCTTGGCGATCAAGCCGTCAGGAAGGCAGCGCGGCAAGTTCTCGGGAATGCCTCCGCCTGTGATGTGGGCCATGGCATGCAGAGGTGTGTCTGATTCGATCAACCGCTTCACCAGTGCCCCGTACAGATGGGTTGGCTTCAAGAGCGCCTGAATCAGAAGTTGATCATCGCAGCCGAATCGTGTTTCGGCCGATACGCCATTGGTCTCGAGAATTTTGCGCACCAGGCTGAAGCCATTGCTGTGAACTCCGCTGCTGCTGACCCCAACGATGCGATCGCCGGCTTGAACTTGGCTGCCGTCAATCACCGCATCCTCGTCAACGACGGCCACGCAGAAACCCGCCAGGTCGTAGCGGCCTGGTGGATAAAAGCCCGGCATCTCTGCTGTTTCACCGCCGAGCAGTGCGCAGCCGCTCTGGCGGCAGCCATCGGCAATGCCCTCGACCACCGTGGCCATGGCATCAGGGCTCAGGGCTCCTGTTGCCATGTAATCGAGGAAAAACAGGGGTTCGGCGCCGCTGGTGATGACGTCGTTGACGCACATGGCGACCAAGTCGATGCCCACTTCGTGATGGTTGTGATGCTCCTGGGCGAGTTCAAGCTTGGTGCCAACGCCGTCGGTTCCCGACACCAGCAGTGGACGTTTAAGCCCTTGCGGCAGCCGGATCATGCCTCCAAAGCCGCCCAGCCCGCCGACCACCTCTGGACGATGCGTTGCTTCGACACCGGTTTTGATCCGCTGCACGAAAGCTCGCCCAGCTTCCACGTCCACACCGGCGGCTCTGTAGTCCATCAGCAGCAGTAGTTCTGCCCTGATCCTCTCCCCTCGTGAGCAGGGCGTTGTGTCGTGCTCTTGTGCCGCTGCGATCGCCGGTCCCCTGGTCATCAGTGGGGCTTGTTGTTCGGATTGCCTGAGCTGATCAATGGCCCCTCGGTGCGTTGTGCTTGCAACCCAGTTGCTGCATCCTCTCCGGGCGGCTGATCAGCGTCTTGGCTTGCTCGGCGTGAGCCTTTCCCTGCCTGCAGGGGCGTCCAGACATTTTTACGTTCAAGCGACTTTCATGCGCTTCGGTCGCGGTTTTTTCGCCCTTAACGACCGAAGCAACGGTCTCTCCCAGAACACCGTGTGACCCACTCTTATGGCTCGTTTTTTTCCTGCCATTGCTGCATTTGCCGGAGTTTCGCTCGCAGGCCTCGCTCTCTATCCGGTGCTGGCGAGAGACCTTGATGGCTTTGGGATCACTGACCCTCTGGACCTGGTTCTGCCTTCCGAGCCTGTTTCCGCTCTTGAAGTCGCTGAACCATCGATCGAAGCGCCACTGGATCCGCTGATCACTGATTCAGTGACAGCCATTGCCGAGCCTGAGTCAGTGGTGGTTCCGATTCCGCCGCAGCCACCCAAGCCTGTTGTTCCGCTTGTGATCTCCACGCATTCGGGCGAAGCCAGCTGGTACGGCCCCGGTTTCTATGGGAATCGCACCGCCAATGGAGAGTTGTTTCGCCCGGGAACAATGACTGCCGCTCATCGCACCTTGCCGTTCGGTACGCGTGTGCGTGTGACCAACCTTTGGAACGGTCGCAAAGCAGTGGTGCGCATTAATGATCGTGGCCCATTTGCTGGGGACAGGGTCATTGATCTGGCGCATGGTGCTGCAAGCGAGCTGGGCTTGACGAGCAGTGGCATTGCTCAGGTTCGTCTTGAGGTGCTTCGCTGAGCCTTCGCGTCCTCCGAACTCGCTCAGAACTCACGTCCTGGCGTGCATCACGGCCTGGCCCGATTGATTTCGTTCCCACGATGGGGGGGCTGCATCAAGGTCACGCCCAGCTGATCCAGCGTGCGGTTGCTGGTTGTCCGGAGCCGGGATCCGTTCTGGTGAGTGTGTATGTCAATCCTCTGCAGTTCGGAGAGGGGGAGGACCTTGATCGTTACCCCCGCTCCTTCGAGGCTGACTGCCTTCTGGCACAGCAGGCCGGTGCGTCAGCAATCTGGTGTCCGGATGAGCGTCAGATTTATCCGCAAGGTGTCGCGTCGGGTTGGAGGCTGCAAGCGCCGTCAGCTTTGCAGTCGGGTTTGTGCGGTCCCTGGCGACCAGGCCATTTCGATGGAGTTGCCACCGTGGTCAGCCGCCTGTTGGCACTGGTCCAGCCAAGACAGCTCTGGCTGGGTGAGAAGGATTGGCAGCAACTCGCGATCGTGCGCCGGATGGTGAGCGACCTGGGATTGTCGGTTCGGGTCAGGGGATGTGCCACCGTGCGGGAGCCCGATGGTCTGGCTGCCAGTTCGCGCAATTTGTACCTGCTTCCAGCGGAGCGACGAAGCGCGGTATCGATCGGAGCCGCTCTCCGTCGTGCGGCGACGCAACTTCAGAACAAGTTGGCTGGCCAGAGGGATGTTCTGATCCAACTCAGACGGCAGCTCGAAACCGCAGGCCTTGAGGTGGAGTATGTAGAGGTCGTGGATCCATCCACGCTGCAGCCTGCTGCGGAAACGCAGTCCTTGCGCCTTTTGGCCGCGGCCGTCTGCTCTGGATCCACACGCCTGATCGATCACATTTTTGTCATGACCCGCTCTCCCATCGTTGCCATCGACGGCCCCGCCGGTGCTGGAAAGAGCACGGTCACCCGGGCCTTCGCTGAACGCATGGGTCTGCTGTATCTCGATACCGGCGCCATGTATCGGGCCGTCACCTTATGGGTCCAGGAGCATGGGGCTGATCCGGCCAACGCAGACGCCGTCGAGCGGCTTCTGAGAGGGTTGGAGGTGGATCTTTCGCCGTTGCGGAATGGAGTGCAGACCGTTTGTGTGAACGGCAGGGATGTCACGGATGCAATCCGTGATCCCAAGGTCACCGGTGCGGTGTCGTTGGTGGCTGCCCATGCTTGCGTACGGGCACTGCTGACGCGGCAGCAGAAGCGACTCGGTGAGAAGGGCGGCCTGGTGGCTGAAGGCCGCGATATCGGTACAGCTGTGTTTCCGGATGCCGAGCTCAAGGTGTTCCTGACTGCGACTCCTGAAGAACGGGCTCGTCGTCGTGCCAAGGATCTGGAGACGCGCGGTCATGCCGTGCCTGCGCTCAGCGAACTCGAAGCGCAGATTGTTGAGCGAGACCGACTCGACAGCACCAGAACAATTGCGCCGTTGGTGCAGGCGGATGACGCCACCGAGCTGATCACCGACGGGATGGGGATCGAAGCCGTGATTGATGCACTCGAGGACCTGTTCCGAGGGCGGGTTGCAGAAGAAGTTTGGCCCACTCCCGAGCGCTGATCGCTGTTCAGGGCTGGATGGTTGCTGTTTAATCCTCTGCGCTTAGTTCATCGAGCATCGCTGCGCAGGCCTCTTCCAGTAGATCCAGCACATGATCGAAGCCGGCATCCCCTCCGTAATAAGGGTCAGGAACTTCGCTTTCGCTATAGCGCTCTCCGTAGCTGAGCATCGGCCGGATCTGGGCGGTGGCCCTTTCCCCCGCTTCTCGGGCTAGGCCGCTGACAGCCCTGAAATTGTCGTCGTCCATGGTTAATACCAGGTCGAACTCTTCCAGGTCATTGAGGTCGATCTGACGGGCTCGGCTTGGCAGATGAATGCCACGCCGCTTGGCCGCGGCCTGCATCCGACGGTCCGCGGGATTTCCCACATGCCAGCTGCCGGTGCCGGCGGAGTCCACCACGAAACGGTTGTTTAATCCTCGTTCGTTCAGAAGATGCAGGAACACCCCCTCCGCAGCGGGTGATCGGCAAATGTTACCGAGACAGACGAAAAGAACTTTCTGGGTCATCCGACGCAAAGACGTTGCAGGGCCAGGCTCGCCCTGAGCCGCACCACCTTGACATTCTCTTGCTCGCTGGCGAGCTGATTCAACATTGACCGCCCTTTGTTTTTCATTGACGGTGTTAAAGCACTCAATGACAGCCGTCGTTCGAGTCCATAGACAGCGGCGTAGCGCACAATCCACTCATCATCCTTACAAGCTTGAAGCAGACCGTTGCAGCAGCGGGCTAGCTCCTTTAGGGCTTTGGATTCATCCAAGTCCAAATCAGCCAGCCCTCTTACGGCTGAACGTCGCACGCTGGGCGCAATATCTGCGATAAGAGCATGTTCAAGCAAGTCGAGTCCACGTGGGTCACGAAGTGCTGCCAACACTTTCACAATCCATGCTCTGGCTCCGTAATTCCCTGTGTTCAAGCTAATAAGCAGTGTAGGAACAATGTTTCTGCCAAGCTTGATGAGTCCTTGCGTTGCAGTCGCGGCCACAGCAGGATTGTTGTAACCAAGAACCTTGATCAGGGTCGGCGCTGCATTCGGATCCATCAAGGCACAAATCTTTTTTGTCGCTCGGACAAGTTCAGGTGTGCTGGTTGCTCGATCGAGTTGAAGTACTGCAGTTTGTAAGTCAGCGATTGTCATCACAAAAGATCATCCATGGCATCCAATACAGCCGTGTCATCGCTACATTCAGCTAGCCTACGAAGTGCAACAAGTTTGAGGCTGGCTTCCACCGCGGCTGTTTTGATCGCCGGCAGTGCTGCAGTCCATCCAGTTGCCCCTAGATCCAGCAGAGCTCCTCGACGTACCAGTGGTTCTGGATGTTCAAGGAGTGTTTCCAGCTCTTCTGCCCATTGATAGCAGCCAGTGAGCTGCAGCAAAGATCGGCATGCCGCGGCCCGAACTAGCGGACGCGGATGCTGGCAAAACGGCAGGATCGTGTCCCGAATCATCGCGCTGTCGTCCCCAATCTCACCTAATGCCTCAATCAGGGCTTCGCAGGGTTCACGGAGTAAAGCTGTGCCCTTCTGCTCCCTGCCAGCTTTGTCGATGCCACCACTCAATAATTGACAGATTGGTTTGATGGCGCCTGGATCTTTCATGGAGCCAAGGCTTCTGGCTGCTTCTTCACGAACTGAGTAGTCGTCCGATTGAAGCAACTGGAGTAGATCACCGCTGGCCGATGCATCCCTGAGTAATCCAAGTGCACGGATTGAGTTAAGGGCAACTCCTCTTCGATCAGGGTCTATTGGCTGCTTATTGAGTGCCGATAAAGTATGAATCAGTAATGGAATCGCCTCTGGGTGTTGAGATCGCATCTTGCCCAGCCACCAGGCTGCGTAGTACTGCGCAGAGGTGTCATCCTGTTGGCGCAAATTGTCTAGTATTTGCTCTTCGCTGAAGGCTTTCATTGTCACCAGTCAGCAGGAATTTCACTGCTCCAGCTTGTTAGCTTTTGAAATTGAAACTCTCCCGCGATTGAGCCCCAACAGCGTTCATTGGTCACAGGATCATGGCCCCTATCAAGTGTCTTGAGTTGATTCTTCTCGAGCTTGAATGTGCTCACTAAGACGGTGTCTTTGCCGTTTCGGTGAACAATACAGCGGCAGTTTGGTTCGAGAGATCCAAGATACGACCCTGCAACCTTTTGCACTTGGTAATGGCATTCATCGAGGCAAATCAGATCGCTTTCCTGGATCTCACCGCGAAGTGCCCGGTCGAAAGTTGCAGCGTTGAAGCGTGATGGCTCTCGAAAGGTGTGATTCCAGAGTTTGATCACGCCATTGGGTTGTTCTTCTGCTCGAATCATCCGCAGTCGGTAGGGGTTTTTGGGATCAACTGCATAGGTCTGTTCAAGCAGGATGGAACCTGGTTGCAGATGCTCGATCGGTCGATATCTCAGATGAATATGGGCAAACAGGGGAGGGTTGTCAAAGGCCTGTTTTTGATTGCTGTAGTCCCCGCAGAGTAAGGACAGAAAGCTCCTCAAAGTTGACGTCATCAGGCCTCACGCCGTTTCCAGTTCTAAACATTAAAAAAGCCCTCCATTGGAGGGCATGCATGGCATCAGAGACACTGATCAGGTCAGAGCGTTGATGGCGTAATCGATGTAGCTGTTGGCTTCTGTCGCAGCGTCACCATTCAGGCCGTGGTTGGCTTTGATGTGCTTCAGAGCTTCTACATACCAAGAGGGAGAAAGCTCAAAGGTCCGGTTGATTTCATCCAGACCTGCGATCAGGTAGTCATCCATGGGACCTGTTCCGCCGGCAACCAGGCAATAGGTCACCATGCGCAGGTAGTAGCCCACGTCACGGGAGCATTTGGCTTTGCCTTCAGTGGTAGCGGAGTAGTTAGCTCCCTCCATCTGGGTGGTGTAAGGGAACTTGGTGTAGACGGCCTGAGCAGCTCCGTTCACCAGGGTGTCAGCCTTGGCTGAAAGAGCTTTGGCCGCTTCAAGGCTGGCTTTTGCGCGGATGAAGCGTCCGGAAGCAGCCTGAACTTCAGTGTTGCTTAGAAAGCGACCCTGAGCGTCTGCTGCTGCGACGGCTTCGGTGAGGGGAGTTTTCATGGATGGAGTAGCGAGTGAGCGAAAAAGACGGGTCTCTGAATCAGGCGACGGACGCTGCTGCGCGATCGAAGTAGGTTCCGATCTCGCTACTAAGCGAAGCGCAATCACCAGAAGAGATGTCTGCTTTGTCGTTCACGATTCCCAGGGCGGCTTCCTTCATAAGGTTGACGCCGGCAGCGACGGATGCACCGGGAGTTCCCAGGGCGAGATAGGTCTCGCGCAGGCCGTTGAGGCAGCGATCTTCCATCACAGACGCATCGCCGGTGAAGACCGAGTAGGTGACGTAGCGAAGGATGATCTCCATGTCGCGCAGGCAGGCAGCCATACGACGTGAGGTGTAAGCGTTGCCGCCCGGAGCGATCAGTGCAGGCTGCTGAGCAAACAGAGCGCGTGCAGCATTCGCGACGATTGTTGAGGCGTTACTGGAAATGCGGTTCACGGCGTCCAGACGCTTATTGCTGTCAGAGACGACGGCGGCGAGTGCATCAATCTCGCTTGTGTTGATGAACTGTCCCCGGGCGTCGGCCTGGGCGACAACCTTGGTGAAGGCGTCGAACATTTGGAACTCCTCTTGGCAGCGTCTAAATGGGTGTCACAGACACCGGAGGGACATCGTAAAAGTCCCGTCGGGGTCGAAAACAATTCTCGCTAAGTGGTCGAAGCACACCCGACTGCTGTTCATAATGCTTAATCCCCTGTCAAAGCAGGGCTTTGCCCCGGTCAGAGCATCACGCCAACAATCAGAGGTCAAACAGCACATCGTGGATGTATGCCTCGGTCCACTCACTGCCATGGAATCGAGTCAGCATTCCTCTGGCAGGGTCTTTCTCGGCTCTGTAATCGGTATAACGTCGTTGCCCAGCCAGGAGATTCTCCATGCGTTGATCGGAGACAGGTACGGCCGCAGCGGCGAGTTCCAGATAAAGGTTTAGATAGTCATTGAAAGCTGGTCTCACCACGCTTTTAATGAGCTGATCGCCTTCGTCTCCCAAGGGCAGTCGTGTCCAGAGGAACCCCGGCGAGAAAAAGGGCTGGGCTTCGTCAGGAATTGGACCTCCGTCTGGTAATTGAGAGCGCCAGCGATCAAAAATCGGCATCAGCCGATTCCAAACGCCTTGGGTGTGTTCGCTGTCCTGCTTGTCAGCCGGTTGAAGATCAAGCGCGAGCAAGTGGCCCGACGGCAGGGTGACAAGGTCTCCGCCGAAGAAGGGCAGGTCATACCGCGCCAGAGGATTGATCACAAAGTTCAGAACCGATGCGGATGAGCCCGCACTGACGCACGCCGCTCTCACCTGGCGAAATTTCTGGCTCTTGCAGGCCCAGGTGGCGGTGGTCACGCAGACAGGTTTGGCTTTCGAGCCTGTTTGATCCTGTTTGAACAAAAACGCATCGTTGACCGGATAGGGCTCGATCCCTAGAGGCTGCAGAGAGTTGACAGCGTCCTCCAGGAACGGTTGCCAGCTCCAGCCTTCAATGGCAACAGGATCAAGGCTGTTGCGTCGGTTTGAACTCATTGCTTGGCGGATGCTGGGAACAGAAATTCGCTCAGGAATCGGTCGGACCACTCTTTGCCGAAATGACTGGTGAAGAGTCCGTGAGCCGGGTCGCGTTCGGCGCTGTAAACGTCGTAGTTGTCTTGGAGGCGTTTCACTTCATCCGACTGAATGAGCGCATCGGTTTTCAGAGCGGTGTCGTGCAGCTCCCAGTAGGCCTTCAGGAATGCACTGAATGCCGGCGGCAACGAGGTCTCCGCTTGATCAGCACCGCCACGACAAAACAACAACCAGGATGAGAAGTATTGATTCGGGTCGAACGAGCGCATCGTCTCTTCGCCGTTGAGATCAGGAAATTCCTGATTCAGTTGCTTGAGACCGGAGAAATATCGATCGAGATAATTTGCATCCTGGACCAGAGGTTGGAAATCGAGAACGGCAACGAGTTTTTGCCGCGCACCAAACCAGAGCAGATCGACTCCCATCAGAGGATGGTCAAGGCTGTAATCCGGATAGGCAACCGAATTCAGAACCTGCAGCTTGTCACCAGCATCAAGCCTCGTGACACGCCAGCGACGGAAATTCGGGACTTCCCAAAGCCAGCTGCGAATCACGCTGGTGCCTTTTTTGGATTGGCATTCCTCGAGCCCAGCCGGTACCTCAATGGCCTTACCGCCTCGTTGTTGGATGCCGTTATGAAGTTCCTTGAGAAATGGGTCAAACACGTTTCAGCTCTCCTGGATTGGAGGATTGTTGTCAGCTCTCTCTCTGGTGGCTGACGACAGTGCAGCAATGTCAGCGTTACTGGGGCAGCGAAATTCCGTGCAGTACGTGGTCATGGCGACACCGTTGAGAAACTGCACCGAGCTCACTCGCATTCTGATCTGATCATTCACAAACCAGCATCGTTCGATACCTGTGTTGGTGTCATATCGGGTTTTGATTGTCAACACGCCATCGTCAGCAAAGGAATAGGTGCTGACAACAGATTTTTTTTCCACATAACCGACATCTCTCAACAGAAATCCTTGACGGGGGTCTTCTGGATTAGGGGCATCGACAACCACTGCGGCGTAGTCGTTATTGCGAGTGTCTTCCATCAGATTGCTCTCCCACCAAAATCTGGCTCCACCGCTGGTATCACTGATTTTCACATTCAGAGCGGAACACACTTTTTCAACAACAGGGTCTTTGTTGTCGAACGGTTCGATGATCAGATTTGAATCCGCAGCTTCATCGTCCTGACAATCGAGGTGATGCACCACTCGACGATTTAACCAAGTACCCCGACTTGCTTCAAAAAAGCTGGCCATCGTCATTGGGACCTGATCCACTGGATTCATGAGCTGCTGCTCTGTGCGTTCCGCTGGCTCTTCAGTTGATTCAGCACTTCATCGATGCGAGTGAGCTCGGGATGCTCGCTGAGTGTTGCGTCGATTTTTTTTTGGGATAATCGGAGCTTTTTGCCCAAACCAAGAACATCGTTGTAGAGCCGATCTCGGTAAGCGGAAAGCTCGTCGATGGATTCCTGTAATTCTTCGACAGTGGGCGCTTGCTCAGCAGGATGATCCGACATGTTTAGGAAGGAAACTGATAAGCGGGAGGAAGCCTACCCGTCTCCAGATGCAGCCTGCTTGGCAGCGTTGCGATTGGTGATCTAACAGCTGCTCAGGCATGTTTGGCAGTTAGATCAGTTGTGAATGCACCTGATCCTCAAGCCTGTTTTGCCTGTTGTTCAGGTCGCAAGGTGACGAACTCTTGCGTGATAAGCAAATCCCGCACCACTGCTTGGTTAACCCGGCTTAGTTTGTTGAGGCGCTTCCAACCCCTTGGGTTTATCAGCCATCTGACCAAGTCACCTCTCAAAAGGCCTTGTTCAGTGGTTGCTCTCGGCATTAGAAGCCTCTCCCCCACAAAACTGTCTGGCCCAAAATGCTCGACGCATTCTCCCGTTCGGTCGTCAGCGCTGACGCCAAAACCGCTCCTGTTGGCGGTAGTGATCTCGCTGGCCTTCGCACCTATGTCAGCCAAGGCAATAAGCGCCTGGATGCTGTCAACGCCATCACCTCCAATGCTTCCTGCATCGTTTCCGATGCTGTGACCGGCATGATCTGCGAGAACACCGGCCTGATCCAGGCTGGTGGTAATTGCTATCCCAATCGCCGCATGGCTGCATGCCTGCGTGATGGTGAGATCGTGCTCCGCTACATCAGCTACGCCCTTCTCGCTGGCGACGCTTCCGTGCTGGACGATCGCTGCCTGAACGGTCTGAAGGAGACCTACATCGCTCTGGGTGTTCCCACCCAGTCCGCAGCTCGTGCCGTGGCCATCATGAAGGCTTCTGCAACGGCTCACATTGCTGAAACCAACACCCCTGCATTGGGTGGCAAGCGTTTCCGCAAGATGGAGACCACCCAAGGTGACTGTTCAGCTCTGGTGGCTGAAGCTGGTGCCTACTTCGATCGCGTGATCGGCGCCGTTTCCTGAACGGCTTCTCGCTTTCTTTTCAGACACTCTCCCTCTTAAAGGAACCCATCAATGAAGTCCGTCGTTACCACAGTTGTGACTGCTGCTGACGCAGCAGGTCGCTTCCCTTCCCAGAACGATCTTGAAGCCGTTCAGGGCAATATCCAACGTGCCGCTGCCCGCCTTGAAGCTGCTGAAAAGCTGGCTGCAGGTTTGGATGCCGTCACCCGTGAAGCTGGCGATGCCTGCTTCAACAAGTACGCCTATCTGAAGCAGCCCGGTGAGGCTGGTGATAGCCAGGTCAAGGTTGACAAGTGCTACCGCGATCTGGGCCACTATCTCCGTCTGATCAACTACTGCCTCGTTGTTGGCGGCACTGGTCCTCTGGACGAGTGGGGAATTGCAGGCGCCCGTGAGGTGTACCGCTCCCTGGGACTGCCTACAGGCCCCTACGTGGAAGCACTTACCTACACCCGCGACCGCGCTTGCGCTCCTCGTGACATGAGCCCCCAGGCTCTCAACGAGTTCAAGTCCTACCTGGACTATGTGATCAACGCTCTCTCCTGAGTTTGATTCATCATTAATCACTGAATGAGGGATGCTTCGGCATCCCTTTTTTAATGACTGTTTTTAGCGTTTTGAAGTCGATCAATCGCAAGACCCATCACTCTGCTGACGACTGGGTCTGATTCTTGTTCACTTAGCTTCAGAAGAATTGGAAGGCTTGATCTGCACCCAAGCTTCATCAGCGACAGCGCACTGTTTTTCCTGACCCAACTGTCGGAATCCGAAAGAGCTTTGACCAGGAATGATTCTCCCCACTCAGCATCTTCGAGGTTTCCAATGAGTGTGACTGCTTCTGATCGGATTTCTGAACATGAGTCGCTGAGTGCGATACATAGCAAATCTCTATCCTTTTGAGCATCGAGAGATTGAATCTGACTCCCTAAAGCAGAGATCGCTGCTTTACGAACATTTGGATGATCTGACGTTGCTGCATCGCGGAGAGCTTCTGGGGCACGATCACCAATGAATGCAAGTGCCCAATTGGCTAAGCCAATTTGCATTTCACTGCTTTCTGGTTTTTCGAGAATGCTCAAAATTGTTTCAACGGCATCAGTGCCAATGGCCGCCATTGCACCCATTGCTGATCCTTGGACGACGGAATCCTCATCGTTCAGAAATGCATCAACAAGAGCCGGAAGACTGGCTGGGTCTGAAATCAAAGTCAGAGTTTTAGCAGCAGCTCTTCGTACTGTGACTTGCTCGCTGAGCAGCATTGCCTGACACAAGGAAGGAACGGCTGCTTGTCCTACTGATCCGAGACTATCGGCAAAGCGAAGTCTTAGAAGACCACGTGGATCACCTAAACCAGCTACCATCGCTGCAATCGAGTCTGGATCAGCATCGATCGGAAGACCTGCTTTTAATTTTTCTTTGAGATGCGTCGCCAGATCAAGAGCTTCTTCTTCGCTCAGCTGAATATCAGCTGAATGATTCAACGAATCATTGTCTTGAAAATTTGGTTTTGGAAATTCTTCTTTTTCCATCACCCTGGCCGTTGCCTTTGTTTAACCTGACCTTGACCTTAGCTCACACCATGACCATCTTCGTTGTCTCCCATAATCTTCAGATCACTTCGGATCATGTTCCAGCCCTTTCTGCTGTTGCATTGGCTGAAGCACTAAAGGGGCAATCCAATTCTTTCACTGTTGCCGAGGCCCTGAGTCATCCTCATTGGTTGATCAGATTGGAGTCATCTTTAGATGCCGAAGCTATGGCTGATGAACTTGTAAAGGCTTGGAAGGGTTTTCGTCGAGCTGCCGGGCATGCAAGTGATCACGACTGCCTTGCATTGGGTGGTCGCAAAGATACACCGGGATCCGCTGGATCACCTCTTCAACAAGGTGCTTGGGGTGTCGATATGGTTGAGTGCATCAACCCAGATCAATTTCTTCTAAGCATCAACTGGGAAGGCCTTAAAGCTGGGCGACCCAGTGACGCAATTTTTGAAGTAAAAGGCTAGTTTAACTGTTTAAAATCGCACTTATTTGCGGCGTTGTCGGCGACCTCGTTGTGCTTTTTTGTCGGCACTTTTAGATTCACCAACTTCTCTATCGACACTTTTGTTTGTACTTTTGGAGAGAGAGTCCTTTGCTTTTGAGCCTAAGTTTGGCTTCTTGGAGGAAATATCTTGTTGCTGGCTATTTACTTGGGCTGAGCCAACGTTCATTGACCTCACGCTGAATCCAGCACGGTGCATCACTTGCATGCTACGCGATAACTCCTCAAATGGAATATTGAAATTCACTGATAAGGATGGTCTTGATCGATTCGTAGCCATCGTTTGAACTTTGAATTGTTGTCCTGGAAAAGGTCCCACAATGTTTCTGTAACTGAGCGAAGTCTATAACGAGTCTTCTCTGCAGGCTGGTCAGTTTGTTTTTGTTGATGAGTTTGAGTTTGGTGAAGACTTCTTGTTCGATTTTGCGGTAAAATTTATACGCTATTTCTTTTCTTGATGACGGGTCGTTTTGACAATATTCACCCTGAGCTCACATGCCAACATGCACGGCAAATCCTTCTTCAGCCTATTAATGAGCTTGACTCGCAGAGTGATTATTATATGGCGGCGTCTCATTTGATTAACTGTCCCGGTCCCGAAACTGAAAAGTCATTAGCCGACTTGCTTGAATGCTCTCAGGATGATCAGGCAGTAAAAATTGCCAAAAGAAAAGCAGTCGAGGTTTTAGGTAGGCTGGGTGCTACCTATTTAATATCTAACGTTGGTCAATGTCTGTGGTCTGATGATCAATATCTTGTTGAAAATACTGTTTTCGCATTGCAGCGGTTGAAGTGCAGTGAGCCAAGGTTAATTCAAAAAATGCTTCATCTTCTGCAAGAGGATACTTATAATCAGCGTGTTTTGATTCAGTGCTTGTCGAGTCTTTCTATTCATCAAATTGTTCCATTGTTGAAAGGTTTGCAACTAGCCGAATCACCGGGTGTTCGAGGCGCTGCTATCTCAGCAATTGCTCAGCTCACCGGAGATACAAAACAGCTCTCCAGCATTGTGAATCACCTGACTCTTCCGAATCAGATGGATCGGCAGTGTGCGATTCAGGATTTAATCGATGCTGGAGCTCTAGAGTGTTTGCGTCCAATTGTTCGTGCTCCAGTTTCTCCAGCTTTTCGCCTTCGTGCCTGCAGGCTGCTGATAACATCTGAGGTTTTGGATTCTGAGTCTATACATTATCTTCCGTTGATAGATTCTTTGCTGGTTGATGACCCAGATCATATTGAGATTGTTCACAGATATGATGTGGATCCCGATGTTGAATTTCTGATTAGAGATTTGTTCAATACTGATTTTAGCCGTTGCTACCTTGCTCTGAAATCTCTTCGTCAATGTTCAGGTGAATTAGTTTGGCCATTAATGTTGAAAATCTGGGAAGACGAGGCCTGCAACGATTATGGTGCGCATTACTTTTTCATGAGATTGCTGGGTTCGCGGGCAGACTGGCCTGATGACTCGCTTGACTTTATTCTCGACATCCTCAAGAGCGCTGCTGTTAATAGACGTCCACAATTTCAAAAAAGCCGTTCAGCCGCCATCTACTCAATCTCTCAGTTAAACCCCAGTCTCTTTTGGGAGCTGATTCCCAGTTTCTTGGATCAATCATGCTCACCTCCATGGGATTGTCGCTATGTTTTAATTATGGCAATCGAATCAATTTTGAAGGATGAAAGCCGTCAACAGGAATGTCAGTTAAGAGATTTGCTCGCTGATGATAGTGATAATTTCGTGCGAGCAAGATTGACATTCAAAAATGGTTTTTAATAAAGAGCTTCCTGTGTAGAGAACGATTTGCCTCTGTGCCTGACTACTGTTTAATGCTAAAATTAAAAAAGTTAAATTTCTGAGCATTAATATGAGTCCTTCTTCCCATTCTTTTGACTCACTTTTTGCTGATTTATCTCATCCAAACCCCAATATTCGTTTTGATGCGTGTTCGCTTCTTGCCGAGCATTTTCCTGATGAGTCGCTGCCGAAATTGTTTGATTTGATGCATGATCCTGATCCAGGTCTGTATCGAACTGCGGTCAAAGCGTTAGGGATGCTCGGTCATCGTAGTCTTCCCGGTTTGATTCAATTGTTTGCTGAATCAGACAATGGCACCATTCGAGCTTGTTGTATCAAGGCGATTGTTCAGGTATCAGTTCATTCTCCTGATGAAGCATTTCCTCTTCAAGTGCTAACGATGCTAGAAGAAGCTATGGATGATGCAAATCCTGTCGTCGCTCAGTCTGCCTTGATGACATTGGGGCATCTCTCGAAGCAGGCCTCAGAAGAAGATCGAGTCATTCCACTTCTCATTAAGGCGTGCGATAGCAGCAATATTGCCCATGTCCAAGGTGCGGCAATGTCTCTTGCTGAAATTGATTCGCCACTAGTCAATGAATGCTTGAAAAATCTGGCAGATGACGAATTGAAAGATTCGCTAATTCGTGAGGTTGCTCAAGCAAGTCTTGAGAGGCGGCAGAGCTTGGGCCTAGATTGATCAGGTTTTTAGTCTTGTACTAATACCTTAATTGCCACGTTCATCACTGATTTGACTTGATCGTCTTTTTCGATTGCTTCTGCGTTTTTGAGTGGCCCGATGGCTTCTTCGGCTTCCATTTTCATCAGTGCCAGCGATGCATTTTTTCGGACTTGTACTGACTCATCGGACAGCAACTCGCAGAGTTTATGGCTGGCATCTTCTGGCTCTAATGTTTTTCCGACCATCGTTGCTGCTTCTGCTCTGACCTCACTTGATTGATCCGACAATGCCTTGAGGAGCGTCTTGCTCGCGGCTTGGTATCTTCCTGATTGAATCTGCTCTGCCAAAACTGTTATGGCAGCGATTCGGATTTCTATGTTTTCGGATTGTGTTGCGTTGTTCAGTGCGTCTGGAGCTTTTGAGCCGATAAAGCTTAATGCCAGGTTGATCAGTCCTACTTGGAATGCTGTGCAGTCTGGCTCGGTGAGAATTTTCAGAAGATCTTCAATTGCAGGGACTCCTATCGTTGCCATCGCGCCGGCTGAGGATCCTTGAACGACAGGATCAGGATCTGTTTTAAATGCTTCGATCAAATTTGGTAAGGCTTTTTTACTGCCAATCAGATTGAGTGTTTTGGCAGATGCGCGTCGAATGACCACGTTTGGGTTGTTTTTCATGGCATCGCATAAATATGGAATAGCTGCTTCACCTACGTTTCCCAGGCTTTGCGCGAATGTGAGCCGCAAAGAACCACGCTGATCTCCCAATCCTGCAACCATTTGCTTGATCGACGTTTGATCAGAGCTTGGTGTTTCTTGATCGAGCAATTTTTGCTTTAACACTTCAGCCAATTCCAAAGCTTCTTGCTCGGTAAGACTTTCAAGTTCATTGATTTGCTGATTAGATGTTGCCTCATTCATGGTTTTCAGTTACCTGGATTGAATCTAATCGGTTGGGTCGTCGTTCTGTTGCTTGGGAATACCATTCCAAGCATTTGGCAAAAAAAACCCCATCAAAGGATGGGGTCATTGGTCTATTGATCAAACCTAAGTTTGGATCAGAAGTGAACTCCGAAAGGACGGAATGCCACGTAATCGGTCATCTTGGGAGGCTGATGTCCGCTGTACTGCTGTTGGGGCAGTTTGACAGGAGTTTTCTGAACGGCAGTGTAAGAGAACGCCTGAGGCTTGGATTCCTCTCTGGATGCAATCGCCAGTGGGTTGATGGTGCGGCTGTTGCGGCCCTGGGCGTTGTCGCTGATGGCAACCTTCATGCCACCAAGCTCACGCATCAGATTGAAGGAACGTGTGAACATTCCTGCATAGGAGTCGTGGCTTCTTTCGTAGGGCACGATGTCAGCGCCAAACACTTCTGTGTATTCAGCTGAGTCGGTCAGCTTGTCAATCAGCGCATCAAAGCCTTCTTCTGCTTGAAGCTTGATGTGATCCTGAACTTCAGTTTGGTTCAGAGGTGCTCTGCCGAGCAGGTGCTTGAAGTTTAGTTCGATGCCGCGTTGGGCGCCAACGGCATGGAAGAAGTTTGTCTTGTAAAAGTCCGACTTAGCCAAGCCGTTGACGAAATCACGAACAGTGATTTCACCGTTCATCAGCCTTACTTCCAAAGAAGTTTCGCGCTGATTGTCTGTTGGAGGAAGATTTCCAAGGACTTGGCGATAAGCAGCAGCGATCACGCGCTCAAGAGCTGCCGTGTTGTCGGGGTTGTACTGATCGAAAACAGCTCCAAAGGGGCATTCGGCGTGAAGACGGGGGCCGATTCCAATCCCCATGGAGGCACAGTGTTGCCGCTTGTACTCAGCGCGTACTCCTGCGACTGTTCGGTGTGCTGTGTTTTTACCGGCTTTGCTTTGTGTGGCAAAAGCAGCAGGTCCGGTTCGAGTAGCTGAAGTGAGTGACTTCAGGCTGGTTTCTGTGCCGAGCATGATGAGAATTGGGGAGATAGGTTTGATTGTTTGTCCCGAATTACCCCTGAATAATGCTTTTAATCGTGAAGCTCAAGAGCAAGTCGGTTGCAAACTTTGATGCAACAAGAAAACAAGGATTTTTTGCTGTTGCTACAGATGATTGGCATCATTCTGTTTCAACGCCCAATTGGCTAGTTGACTGAGATTATCTCGTTTTCAGCAACTTTTTGACTTTGCTGATTTCACCTTTCGAGTCGAAGGTAAAAAAAAGGGTGGGCAGAAATGCCCACCCATGTCACATTGCTGAATTGAATCAACCGATGAGCTGTGATCAGCCCAGGGAGTTGATCACGTAGTCCAGCAGGGTGTTGTAAGCGGTCAGAGCCTGGGGGCTCATGTCGCGGGGTGCACAACCGTCGTTACGCATCTGGGAGAAACCAGCAACGTAGGTGCCAGCGTCGATGCTGAGGGCCTTGTAGACCTCTTTCTGGCCGTTGATAGCCAGCTCGTCCAGGGGGCCGGTGCCGCCGGTGACGAGGCAGTAGTTGATCAGACGCAGGTAGTGAACGAAGTCACGCTTGCACTTTTCTTTACCTTCGGTGGCGCACTGGCGGGGCTGACGGCCGGTGGCGCCATTGGGGTACTGAGCGTACACAGCGTCAACTGCGCGCTGAGCAATGGCGTCGTAGCCAGATGCCAGCTTTTCAGCAGCTTCCAGACGTGCAGCAGCACGTTGGATAGAACCCTGAACGGATTCCATGTCGGAAGCGGAGGGGAAGCGGGAAGCGCTATCGGCTGCGCCGACAACAGTGGTGATGACGGACTTCATGATGAAGGATGTGTGTTGTTTTGAACGATCAAACAGAAGTGGTTCAGCTGATGGCGCTGATCACCATGTCGAAGTAGCTGCCGGCTTCGGCAGACAGACTTGCGCAGTCACCCTGGGTGACAGCAGCCTTCTTGGCACCACTGTTGGTGTTGGTGATCAGAGCACCAGCAGCAGCCTTCATGATGGCCACAGCGCGGGAAGCGGAACCGGTAGGAACGCCCAGAGCGGCGTAGGTTTCGCGAAGACCGTTCAGGCAGCGGTCCTGCAGCACAGAAGCGTCACCGGCGAGCAGGGCGTAGCTCACATAACGGAGAACGATCTCACCGTCGCGCAGGCATGCAGCCATTTTGCGGTTGGTGTACACACCGCCGTTAGGAGCGGTCAGACCGGTGTTCTCGCAGCAGATACCTGCAACAGCATCAGAAACGATGCAGGCAGCGTTGCCGGAGATGGCGTTAACAGCGTCAAGGCGCTTGTTGCCTTCAGAAATGAAGGACTTGAGGGAGGCCAGCTCGCCTCCGCCGATGAAAGCGCCGCTGGAATCGGCCGAGACGGCCTTCCGGGAGAATGCGTCGAGCATGGGTGCTTCGGAAAGATTAGAGGGGGATGCAAATCCGCATCACGAATGACGTTAACCCTGCTTTCTGCCTCGCCACCAAAAGCAGATTGTCAGGACACACAAGTTTGCAAAACCAATTCGAAGGAAAAAATAAAAATTGCAAAGTTCTTAAGCGTTTAGCCCTGAACCTCCTGTGCGGCAGTCGAAGTGGTGGTTATGACATCTGTTTAAGCACCTGCTCGCAGCTCCATTTCAGTGGTAACCACCGCGCATTGAATTGAATGTCTTGGAGAAGCTCGATCTGGTCATTGAGTTCAAGGCTGAGGCAGGCCCATGCAGCGGCAACTCGGGATTTTGCATATTGAGGCAGTGTCTCAGCCAGGGCCGTTCGTACCAGATCGCTGCGCTCATGCACTTTGTTCAGTCCGATGACTGCTGTGAGTAAGTAATTCGCCCCATAGTCACTCCAGAACTTGTCGTGAATGTGGTCGATTGCCTCCAGCTGTTGTTGGTTGGGCATTTTCATCAGAGTGAGTGCCCCTCCGTACTGCTTGCCTTCGTCACGGTGCTGGAGATTTTTTTCGATGTCGCTCAGTGAGCTTTCGCAGCTCCAGTCTTGTTGTAAGGCCATATCCAAAGGATTGTCCTGAAGCAGCCTCGTGATCAGTTCTGCGTAGGGAGCCGGTACCAGTCCTGTTTTCTCGGGATCCACGATTTGAAAGGCGCTCTTCGCTCTGAGCGGCATCGACACCGGACATGACACCAGATGCTCCAACACGGAACTCTCGCCGGCATCCCCTAAATCGATCACTGCAGATCGTCTTCGCCCAGCGATGGGATCGGTGAGCTGAGGAATCAGGGGCTCTAGCCGATCGACCCGACCATGAACCTTTACTGCATAGGCGCGGGCAGCCCCTGCAACGAGGGGATTGGCGTCGTCCTCCAGTGCGGATATTTCATGGTCTGCTTTTTCGATCCCAAGACGTGTGTGCGCCTGAATCACCGATCGTTTCTGATTGTCGCTGCCTCTTAAGGCATTAAGCAGAGTCCTGCGTTGCTCGTCTTCAAGAGCGAAACCAATCTGCGAAATCGAGTCAACAGCATTGATTACTGAAGGCTCATCATCAAATGCCAGTGCGCTGAAGAGTCCCGGCAAGGCGCGGGGATCTCGGCGTCGCCCCAGAGCTTCCAGCACTTTCCGGCGGGTAATGCGATTAAAGAGGTTCTCTTGTTCAAGGCTGATCGCTTCGATCAGAGCTTCGAGTGATTCGTCGCTTTGGCATGCAGCTAGCCGAGTCGCTGCTGTGTATTTCTCGACTGGATTTTTAAGCTCTTCAGGGTTTGTTTTCAGTAACTCGATCGCTTTTTCTTCTGGAAGTCCGGCAAAGAGAACATCAAATCGTTCAGACATGATTGATGATGCCGCCCGTTATCTAAGTCTTGTTAACTCTACATCCCTAGCCTTCGCAAGGGTGATTCCATTTAAGGGCTTTGTTTTTTCTGTTAAAATAATGTTTGTTGACTTGTCCTTATGCCTGCCTCTGCAGAAGCGGAACAAGCGTTACCACGTTTTGTGGACTCGCTGAAGAGTGATCAGAAAATTCGAGATCGACTCAATCTCACCACTGATATAGAAACACTTCGCCAAGTTGTTCAATCGGTTGATGCTTCGTTAACTGGTTCAGCCGTGATACCACTCGAACAAGCAACTCGTGCGCCAAAGATTCTCGTGGATTCTGGTGTGATGGATCAAGAGATATCCTGGCGCTTGCTTCGTTGTACCGGCGGACCACTGGTTTTGCAATTGATCTGCTGCAAGGCTAATTTTGCGATTTGGATAGAGAGCTGCTAATGCATTCCGAAGAGCTTACTCGCTTTGTTAATGAGGTGATTCGTTCTCACGAACTTGCAACTGGTTTGAAACCTCTGAGTTCTCATCAAGAGATCATTGCTTATGGCCAACAGCAGGGGTTTGATTTCAGCGAAGCTCAATGGAATTTATATTATGAGCGTGAATTCTCTGGTTTGTCAGTTTCCATACAACAAAAAGTACTGAGTGCTGATCCAAGCCATTGGTCATGGGCTTTTCGTCAGCTCACGGCATGGAGAGCTATGCTCATGGAAGGAGCGGATAGTTAATCTCATTAACTGCTGCGCAATGATCACTTTTAGAGAGCTTTTTATGTCTGATGTCGATCAAGATCAAATCCTTGAGCAATTTATTGCTTTAGCCAAGAAAGATCAAACTCTTCAAGATGAGATTAAATCGGCTCTGAATCAAGATCAGGTTATCTCGATTGCGGCTGAGCGAGGTTTTCAAATCGATCCGCTCGCAATTTTAAGAAAGTGGAGTAAACACACTGATTTCTCGAAGCCAACTTGGATGGGCTGGTTTGGCGAATAACCTTATGTATTGATATCGGCGTATCGTGTTTGTTTTCCTCCACGCTTTGCCCAGTATGTCACTAAATTCTCGCCTCCTGGTCGGGGAACACTGGCAATAGCTCTTAGAATTTTAAACGATCGATTGGGCCCCATTGGCCAATTGCCAACAGCTTTCACTTGTCGAACTTGACCCCCAATTTGCAGCATACATGCTTCAAATTTTTCGAGTTGTGTTTGATCAACCGTTTCAAAAATAAAATCAGTGCCTTCGCAGATCATATGTTGTGAACGGATCCAGCTTTTAAGCTGTTTTTCGCTATTTTCCATTCACTATTTTTTTTCTTCTATCCAAGACGAAGTAATTATATCAGAGATATCTTCAATCCTTTTGAATTTGAGAGGTCCATGCTCTGAGCCCCATTTCACCTCATCAGTCTCCGGATCAAATCCTCGGTCTCGACTAACCCAAGTCTCTTGATTCACTTCGACTTCGCTGACTAAATAGGTTAGCTTTCCATCGCGGGGTACTAGACATTCTTTGCCCGGTTCAACATTGCCAACGTAATGATTGGCTGTTGTTTCTTTGAAATGCATTGAACAGCCGCAACGTTTTTTGAGGCTATCGCTATCCAGTGAATCAAGTAATTCTGGATTTCTTCCTGATCCAGCCAGTCGTTCTTTATTAGTAAAATCAAAGTTTTCAATTACAAAAACATCGTCTTGGCAGATGAGGCGATGAACTCCTTGTCTGTAGGGATTCCAAGGTGAGTAATCGTAATATTGCTCTGAATAAAAACCAGGACCTTTGAAAACAGTCCAAGGCAACGGCCGGAAGACAATGTTGATTCGTGCGAAGTCTTTGGGTCTCTCTTGTGATTGAGCAAAATTATCGTAGATACCTGATAGTATTTTTGCGAATCTGATCTTATCTTGATTATCCATGGCTGAAGGTTTTAGGCTTGAGTTATTAGGCTGAGATTTTTCGGACTTCAGAAGCAAAAGAAGCCTGAAGGATTCCAGATCCAGCCGATGTCTTTAAAACTGAAGATCGACAGCGAACGTGCTCTGATACAAACCAAATGCGTTCTTCGGCAATCGATTGATCATAGTGAGTTTTAAGAATAAACGTACCATCGTCAAGAAACCGGTACTCTGATTCTGCTGCTACAGCTTCTGCGTAACCCACGCTTCTCAGGAGTTTTCCCGATATTTCATTCGATGGGATCGGTACGATTAGGCAAGATCCACTTGAGACTTCACTTGGATCGTCGGGTTCCCAGTCACTTTCAGCATTCCACTCCATGCAAAAGGGAGATAGATGCTGGCTGTTAGAAGGCTCAGATGATGCTTTGATTAGCTCTGAAATTTTGTTTGGATCACCATTAAATGCCGTGATTGATATTTCACTGAGTACATCTTCGAATTGTTGAAATGCAAGGGAGTGGCCGCTTCTCATTGAGCGCCATTCTCCGATGCTTTGAGCAACAAACTGCTCAATATCCATCATTAATATTACCTTGACTGTCGAACCCTTCGGTTTTTTTAGGTAAATTGGCCTGCATCATGTTGACCATCGAGTCAACCATCATTGACATAGCCATTGGGACCGATGACACAGACTTATTGAAAGCGTCTGTTTGATTGGGGTCAGACCTGGTGGTGTCTCTAAGAATTGGCATGTGAGGGTGTGTCGACGAGAAAACGTGGAGTCTTTCCGGTTGATTGATGGAATTGGATTGGCGTTTACTAGAGCCAATCCAATTATCTCTGATTCAATCAAGAATCAGAGCTCAACTCCGTGAAGGGTTAAGCCTTCGAAATAGAAACGATCCGACCACCTTGGGCTTGGATGCTCCGCAGCGTTGCAGACATGGAGCTTTGGCTGACAACTGATTTCTGCATCACACGTCGATTAGCGCTGACCTGCCGCCGGGTCGTCCAAAAGATTGAGATCCCATTGGCGTTGCCAACGCTCTTGCGATCGACAATCGCAGGTGCATTGCCAGTGGAGAGGCTTCTTAACAGCTTTGATTCGTTGCTAGCAGCGTCGTAGCCAGCGAAGCCGGCATCAACTGCAATTCCACGTGTGTAATTAATGGTTCGTCCGCCACTTATCGATGCGCTTGAGCGATTGTGGGGGACTTGGTCGATACCAAAGGCAGCTAGATATTCTTCGCTGTAGGTGTAGCTTGCAATTTCTGCTTCGTATCCTTCAGTGTTCATGCGGGTGACATGCTCCATCAGTTCGCTCTGATCATGAGGAGGCCGTCCTAGTAAATGCTTGAAATTAAGCTCTACAAATTGGTAGGGACTCATGTTTTCGAGGAAAAGTCTCTTGTAGGTATCAGATTGTGCAAGCGCTGTGACGAACCCTTGAACCGTAAGATCGCCATTCATAAACAAGGCTTCGAGAGACTTGTTGACGTCCAGCTCCATGAGGTGACGGTTACCGAAAACCTGTTTGTAAATGCTTTGAATCACTTCATCAGCATGTCCCAGATCTGCATTGGCCTGGGTCGCCAGTGTGGTGGTTTCCGTCATGTCTCAGGTGATTAGGTGATGGGTCAATTTTTTAGGCCCTTTGATCATCAAAGGGCCTATTCAACAAGTCGTTGATGGGAATTCGATTACATCACTTCGGTGATGGAGACGATTTTTCCACCTCTTGCATGGATGTACTTCATCTGGCTGGACATGTCTTTGCCAGACACCAAGTAGGTGCTGCCGGCTGTGCGTTGCCTTGTACGTGCAGCTTGAGCTGCAACCACAATCCGGAAGCGTTTTTTGGTGGGATCTGGTGCACCTGATTGGGTGCCAGTTCTGTTGATTCTCGTTGTGGTGGAGCTCCATCCGCCCGGAACCATTCCTGTTGCCACTGAAGTGACCAACGAAGAACTGGTCAGAACTGTGTCGCTTGCAGCGAAACCTTCGGCCAGCTTGAGATGACGGTTGAAGGCAACCTGTGAGCGGCCGTCTTCGGAGAGAATTCGTGCGAAAGGCACGGTGTCTTCACCGAACGTGCTTTGGTATTCCTCGCAGTCAACGTAACTACAAATTTCCGCGTCATAACCACCTTCAGCAAGAATTCGTGTGTGCTCACTGATTTCTGCTTGGGATTTTGGCGCACGTCCAAGGAAATGCTTGAAGTTCAGTTCGATAAAGCGATAGGGGGCATTGGTCTCGAAGAAACGCTTTTTGTATTCGGCGGAAAGGCCAATCGCCCGCACAAATTCG
The DNA here is from genome assembly GCF_900473955.1 of Synechococcus sp. GEYO. NCBI lineage: Bacteria > Bacillati > Cyanobacteriota > Cyanophyceae > Synechococcales > Synechococcaceae > Synechococcus > Synechococcus sp. GEYO. The sequence continues at coordinate 29,401 of NZ_UCNL01000001.1, read as the reverse complement.
CGAGTGCTCAGATAGCCATCGATGAATTTGCTTTCTGCCGATACGGACCGTTCGAATTCCATGAGATGGGGGTTGCCCATCACCTGCTTGTATGAGGCCCGAATCAGTGCATTCAGTTGATCTGCACTATCGCCAGGGCAACGTTGGAACGTTTCTTGCTCCCTTTGCCCCAACCCAAAGAACACGTAGGAGTCACCGCGCATCGGCGCGCTATCGCCGCCGCTGGTGATTCCTGGAGCTTTGCTTGGAATCTGACCACGCGAGAATGCTGTGGAGGGGCGAACTCCAAGGGCTTCGGAAGGACGGCCGATGCGGGGGGCCATTCCAGACGCCATGCTGCTTGTCAGTGCACTGCTGCCTCCGCGTGCGCTGTCACTTCCAGCAAAGCTTTTTTGCAGTGCTGCCAGCATTGAGAATGCTGAGGTGGCTAAATCTGCGGGTGAGCTCCAAGCACGTGCATAGGGAACAATGTCACTGCCAAACACCTCGAGGTATTCCGCCGAGTCGATGATGCTGTCGATCAGTGCTGCGTGGCCGCTTTCAGCCTGCAAGCTGATTTTTTTAGACACCTCAGCTTGAGAATGGGGTGCGCGTCCTAGCAGATGCTTGAAGTTCAGTTCGATTCCACGTTGCGGTGCAACTGCAGAAAAGAAACGAGACTTGTAAAAGCTTGATTGCGCCAGCCCTCGGATGAAGTTCCTAACTGTGAGCCTGCCGTCTCTCAGTTGTGCTTCCAGTTCAGTGCAGCGTTCAAAATCCATGACGTGCGCGTTGCCGAACACCTGTCGGTAACTGGCAGCAATCACTTCATCCAGTGATGCTTGGTCGTCGGGGCTATAGCACTCCGCTGTGACGCGGTGGGGACAATCCTCATGGCTGCGAGGACCAACACCGATCGCCATCTGATCGCATGACTGTTTGAGGAATTCGCCAATAGTCAGTGCAGGCTTCTGAGCGTTTTGTCCTTTCCTCTGGAAGCTGACAGGGCTATTCCACTTGGTTTCAGCGCCGAATCCGTTCGAAGTTTGGTTGGTTGCCATGGTTCAGATCTAATGAAAGGTTGTTGGGTTGTGGTCGAATGCTTGTTCAGATGAGATCAGGTCACCGGAGTGATGCTTGCGATCTTTCCGCCTTCACGGTGAATCCTTTTGAATTGCTCGGAAAGCTTGTCGAACGGAACGTAGAAGACCCTGTTACTGCGGGTATAGCGAGAGATTCGCCGCAGATTGTTGGCGCTGTAGCCAGTGACTTCCACGCGGTAAGTCACTCCCTCCTCGCCAGCACCTGCACCCAGTCGGGTCGGTGCATCCTGCAAATTGGTTGAAGGGCGGAAACTCCAGCCTGTGGCCTGAGTGGATGACGGAGGAACCACTGGAAGTGGCAGGTTCTGATAGGCCGCACCGCCCAGCTTGCTGCGGTTGCCAGCCAGATCACCCTTCAGGCTGCTGCTGCTGTTTCCACGCAACAACTGGAAGCTCCAGGTGAATTCCTGGAGAGTCGTGCAACATTCGGTTTTCCAACCGCGTTGATAGGGAACGGTCCACTCACCGAATGCATTCTGGTAATCGTCTGAATCCAGAAAACTGTCGATATCGGCTTCATATCCCTTGCTGTCTAGGCGCTCAGCATGGGTGCGCATTTCCTGGAAGTCTTCAGGAGCCCTTCCGAGAAAGTGGCGGAAGGCCAGTTCGATGTAGCGGTAACGCGCGCAGGTATCGAAGAAGCGTGTGCGATATAGCTCGCTCTTGGCAATGCGTCGCACCAGTTCTCGCACGCTGATTTCACCGAGCTTGAACTGCGATTCAGCAATGATTTGGCGCTCGCTTTCCATGACGTAAGCGTTGCCAAGCACCTGCTGATACACCTTGCGGATGATTTGCTCCTTCTTGGCATCGTCATCGCCAGGGAGCAGTTCGAGGGGTGCTTCACTCTCGTCCGAGAAGCGCTCGACCCCCAAAAGCGAGGCAGGACCGAAGGGCATGAAGGTTCTCGCGATATTCGCAGGCCCTATCGTCTGTCAGAACTGCCGTGCGCGAGCGCCTTCTTTATAAAGCTCAATCAAGTGTGTCTAAATATTGCGTGACGTGACAATTCAGTGCTCCTGGAAGGGGTCTTGAGCAGGCATCAGTTTTGGTTTCCCGAACCATTTTTTGCTTTCAGCGATTCCAGGCTTGTCCGCGTTGAGCTGCGTGTTAGCGGGTTCCATTGATCCAGTTCAAGCGCTTCACGGTTCAGCAATGTGTCCAGCTGCTGGTCAAGACCTCGGCAAAGACTGAAGTCAGCTCCCCGAATCGATTCGACGCAGTCAAGCGCTGCAGCTTCGAGGTCTGCGCCTCGGAAATCGGCCATATCCAGCTGGCTGGTTCCAAAGCGTGTGCCTCTGCACATCGCACCTCGCAAGTTGGCGTGTCGAAGATCTGCCCCAGCCATGGCCGTGCCATCGAGAATGGCCCCGCTGAGATCGGTCCCGCTGAGATAGGCACCCATTAACACCGCTTTGCGCAGGTCAACTCCTCTTAAATCTGCGTTATTCAGAAAGGCACCATTGAGCTTTGCTCCTGGACCTACGGCTCCGCTGTTTTGATGATCGAAATTCTCAGGAAACTTGGTGCTCGAGTCGTATACCGCCAGACGTAGATCTGCGCCTTCCAATTTGCATTGGCTTAAATCACTGCCTCGAAGGTTGCAACGGCAGAGCAAAGCGCCGCTCAGATCACGTTCACCCAAATCCTGTTGGCTCCAGTCGGAACCACGAGCATCCACTGCTGAACCTTGTGCGTTTTCAGGCGTTTGCGTCTCGGGGGCCGTCCAGTTGCGAAGGTCGATGAATTGAGACGTCAGAGCTCGATCCTCCTGAATTGCATTGCATCGAGGCTACCTCTCTCCCAACTGAATGATCTGACTCAATCAGTGCTCATGGGTGATGGTTGTTGAGATCGAGTTGGTCCTTGCGCCTTGTGTGGGCCCTATCAATCGATTATCCCATGCTGAATTGCGCTGTTTTGGGGCTGGATGCAGTCATCAAAAAGCACCGACTGGATCAGTCGGTGCTTTGATGCTCAACTCTTCGTTGAGATTGGTTAGCTGAGTCCTCAGACTCTTTCCTTATGCCCAGGTTTTTGCATTTTTAGACTGATACATGCGTTGGAATGCACCGCTGTAAGGGTCTTTGACGGCCTTGGAGTAAACGAATCCACTGACGTCGTATCCGGAACCTGATTGAGAAATTCGGCGAGCGTTGCTGAATTCCATCACCAGTTGGCTGCGCCCTTCGATTGTTGTATCGGAAGCTGCGTTGGCTGGAGTGACTCTGGCCAGATTGGTGAATGTGGAGCAATAAGCACCAGCTGCCGAAGTCCAGGCGCGTGGATAAGGAACAGTGTCTGTTCCAAACACCTCCAGATATTCACCAGAGTGGGTGATTTTGTAGATCAATGCATCAAACCCACCTTCGGCGATGAGCGTGATCGCTGCACTCACTTCAGCCTGGTTAAGGGGCGGTCTTCCAAGCAAATGCTTGTAGTTCAATTCGATGCCGCGAATCGGCGAAACACGATGGAAATACTTTTCTTTGTAGAGGTCTGACTTTGCAAGTCCTGCCACGAAATCCCTTACGCTGATTTCGCCGGTGCTGAGTTGCGACTCCAGCTCAGTGCAGCGCTGGTTACCCATGGGGCCCAGGTTGCCGAAAACTTGCTTGTAGCTTGCGGCGATCGCTGTCTCTAGGGCATCGCTTCCGTTGGCTGCGTAAACCTCGTTGACACTGCTGAAAGGACATTCGCTGTGAACCCTTGGTCCGATGCCAATGCCCATGGAGGAACACAGATTTGCTTTGTATTCCTCAGGTGTTGAAGCAGCAAGGCCCTGGCGCGGAATCAAGTTGCCTTTTTCGCATTCCTGGCGGTAGAGATTGGTCGCCGTGTTGCTGCGTGTTTTGGTGGAGTTGCCTGCGGCGTAGGAGACGCGGTTCAGGTTCGTGAAATCACGTGTCGGCTTGATGGCGACCATTACTGATCTCAAAGGAGTACTTGTGAACAGACAGTAATCGCGTTTTCGGATGAACTCCCCGCAGCCAGGAGGCTTGCAACAAAATGTTTTCTCGCGATTCTTCGACTTTCTTAATGGTAGCCGATTAGATGCTTAATGCTTCTTCACCTCAAGTATTTTGTGGAGCATTGGTTGTCATCAAATGATGCTCTTTCTTCCATCGAGTAGCTCTTTCACGTTAAAACTTCGCGCCATCTCGTGTCTCCATGATGAGGATGGCCGTTGTGCGTCGTCAGTTGTGCCTAAAAACGATGTCTAAATCAACCGTACTTCAATTAGCGAGTGCCATACATTTCTCCGGCAACAATAAGGAGAACTCTGATGATTTCAAAGGCTCCAATCGCAGCCAGGCCAAGCCAGGCCTTTTTAGCCCACTCAGGTGTTTTGATATAGGCAGGGACAAGCGTCTCAATTTCAAGCCTGGCTTGTAGTTTCTGGTCCCATTGTTGATCTCTCCAGTCGCTTCCGTAGCGAGGATATTGCTGGTAGATCGGCATTACTCCGGTTGAGGCACCTGGAATCACGCGAGAGCGCTGACTAGGAACATCGTCATAGCCAAATGAATCCAGATATTCTTTGCTGTCGAGCACAGCATCAACAAAGCTGCTGAAGCCTTTCTCTGCAATCAGGATTGACCAACTGATTCGCTCGCTTTGGCCATGCACTTCTCTGCCGAGAACGCGGCCAACCACCTGATCGACAAGCCTGTAATTTGTGCTGCAGGCCACATAGCCTTCTTGGAAGCGTCTTGACAGCAGTAAGCCGCGGATGAAGTCCCTGGTTGTGATGCTTCCATCACGAAACTGGGATTCAAGGTTCACGTCACGATCGCATTTCATGGCGTGAAAGAAGATCTGCCGATAGGCCTGCTCGATCTGGAAGCCCCGGTCTTCACGGCTTGGATATGTCGCTCGATTCAGCTCAGACTTCAGGCCGCCCTGGTCGCCAACACGGTTGTTCTGGCTGGTCAGCGGGTAGTCGAGCAGCTGAAGCGCCATCCGTAGAAATGCTCAGTCAATGCTGCTCATCTTATGTCTGCTTCACTGCTTTCCCGTTGAGACCCGTCGTGTCTCTTCATCTCCTTGCGAATCATGTTGCCAAGGTGAGATAACGCATCACCCAGTGCTTCGGCATTGGCTCCTGCTCCCAATCTGCTGTAACTGGCCACTGAATGCAGGCGCAGTCGATCCAGAGCCAGCAGTAAGCCAGGCACTGGCACGTCGAGTAGTGCATAAAGCTCTGCCAGGCATTGCATGCCCTCGCTGTCCGTGACATCGCTTTTACGTAATGCGGTGCCGTAAATGCTGACGCGCAGAAAATGAAAGCAGTCGCGCCAGCAGGCGTCGGCCCGATCCTGCGGGAACAACTTGCCGCCTGGTTGCACCAGCTGCGGCTGCTCACTCAGAAGATCGGCACGCGCCTGGTCAACAAGATCTGAAACCTGACGTTGAAGTGCAGTCAGGGGAGCGGCTTCAAGACCTGACCAGTCACAACACTCTTGAATCTCTTCATCGCTGAGTAAGCGTTTGCTCTGATCGGCCTCATGGATCAGATCACGCAGGTTCTCTGGAAGGCTGGGATCTCCACTGAGCCCACACACCTTCGAATTGCGTGCAAGTTGTTTGATGCGTTCTGCTGAAGCGGAGCTCACGGATGAACCGCCTTGTTTCTCGAAGTCTTAGGAAGAATCGGGCATGCGGTCAGCCAGCCGTGGCGTTCCAGATAGAACGCCCAGGCAATCTCCTGCCCCACTCCTGGGCAGTGATCGGGGACGGCATCGGCAATTGGATCACTCACTCCAAGGCTTTTCAGCAGTGCTCCAACATCGGAAGCAGACCTCGCTGCCGTGCTGCGGATGGCGGCACCAACAACCCAGGTGAGTTTGGTTGCACCTAATGGGCAGGCGTCGCTTTCGCAGGCGAGCAGCACATTTCCAGGCTCCGTCATGGCTGCGAAAGTGTCCTGCCAGAGCTGCAGGTCATCGGGTTTGAGATTCAGCCGCAGGATCTGATCCCCGACTGAATGGAGCTGTTCGTTGTCAGCTCCAACCCCCTCGAGCAACGACATGAGGTTGGCCTGCTGTGATCCATCCATCGCTCAAATCCGGCCTTGGGAACTGTATCCGTACTGTTCGGAATCTCAGTTGCCGTGCATCAGGGATGTCACCTGAAGTCGAATGGGGTGAGGTGGGGTTTGGCTTGCGCCAGGTACTCCTGGACAACCCACGCACGATCGATACGATCGGGCCGCCAACGCTCGTGTCCCATGGCTGCAGCTGAATCCAATGCGCTGATGGTCCAGCAGCTCAGTCGACAGCTGCATGCAGTGAGTGAGATTGCTGAGTCACTCACGCTGCGTTTGATGGCCATGGAGGAGCGTTTTGAGCAGTTGCAACTGAATGCTTTGTCTGCTGGATCAGACCCTGCTCCAGATGAAGCCAGCCAACAGCTGCTTGATGACAGTGGTGACCGTCTAAGGCATCTCCAAGGATTGCTCGACGAAGACGCTCCCGGCCAGGTGCTCGAACTCGTGCCTCCATCAGCCGATGAAATGGCTTCTGGCTGCATTGATGAAGCCATCTCTGATCGTGAGGATCTCGATGAGCTTGAGCCCTCGCTGAAGGAGACCGTCTACGTGGATGACCCGCAGATTGATCCTGCTCATGACCAGCTCAATGATCAGGACGACGATGATCAGGACGAAAATGATCAAATTGATCTGTTGAGTGCCTGATCGTTGGGGTTCAAGGTTGCTTCAGTTGCTCACAGCTCCAGTAGGCGGACCCTGAACTGAGCAACCTGTCGAGCTTGTGTTGGCTCTGACTGCACAAAAGGATGGTCGTTCAAATGATCGATCACTGTTTCGATTTTTTCATCGACTGACTTGTTTTCAAGTTCGCCACGCCTGAGACATTCTTTCCAGGCGGGATCAAACACCATGGCAAATCCATCGGCGTTGTTGAACTGTCGATCGTCGTTAACCGGGATTGGAATCAATGAACGGTTCTGCGAAGTGCCAGGACCAGGATTTGAGCTGGGGCTGATGCGACTATTGACCCGTTAAAACACTCAAAATGGTTGAGCAGTGATCAAGACAACGCCTTTTGGCAAAGACTGGTCTTGCTGCTCCCATACCGCGACCTTACGTTTGGTTTGGTTCGGCAGTAGCTCCTTCGCCCTCCTGATCGGTGGCGTTGGTAGGGGAACTCTATGTCTCGCTCTCTTCCCCAGAACTGGATCGACGGCACTCTGCACAGTCTGAATGTGGTGCGAGATCTGGGATGGGCAGGGGCGATCGTTCATCCATCTCTATCCGTCTTCCGCCAGAAACCAAGCGCCAAAAGCAGGAAGACCAAGAATCTTCAATGGCGTTTTCTTCCAGAAAAGGCCGATGATCCGCGTCTTTTTAAGGGAAGAACCAACCGAGGACAAGGCAAGCGTCTGTCGATTGAGGGAACCTGTGGAACCACTGATCCCTGGGAAGCCGTCACCATTGCTGTGGCTGCGTCCCAGGAGCGGTGGCGAACTCTGCATCAGCAGCTGGAGCAGCTGCAGCGTGAGCAAAGCCAAGCCCTTTCGGTGTATTGGGAGCGCTGGTATGCCCATGCAGAGCAGCAACCAAGGAGCAATCGCAATCGCTGGTTAAGTGACAAGCGGAACCTCTGGAATGGAGCGATCGGCATTGGTCTTCAGCCGTGGGCCACGACCAAGACAATTGAGCGAATTTCCAGCAACGATTTTTTGGAGTTCTTGCTCATCGTTCGCAAGCACTGTGCAGCGCAGGGGCTCTCTGTGGACGACACCAGGCGTCAATACAAAGTCCTGATTCGTCACCTCTTCATGGAGGCAAGAGCCGATTTTCCTGCTCTCACTTGCCCGGAATTTCCTGTGATCAAGAAGCACGCCAGGAAAAGTGGCACGTCTGATCAACCTTCAGAAGATGCTTAGAGAGGAGCTGGATGGGCTTTGAATGGTTAGGCCGTCAGAGGGCTTCAAGAGGTTTGTGCTGGTTGGGGAGCAGAACAAACACTTGTTTTGATGCTCTCTAGGTGTTGTTCCTTTTAGAACCTTGGTGCGGTTATTACGTCCGAAATCTGCTTCGGCGCATGGTCCCAGTCCATAACGTTCTTAAAACGTTTCTTTGACCATGACTGAAGTCAACTCCTCCCAAAATTCTCCCAGCAAGAAGAAAGGGAAGAAAGGTTGTGCTGGCAACAAGAAGGCGATGCTGGCTTATGGCGTGATTCAGATTTCTGCCACCGTCATCTCCGCTATATCACTGGCAGCAATCGCCTTGGGCCTCTGTGCTGTCAAGCAGGAAAGCAAGGCGTTCAATGGTTGTGTAGACGAGGTCATCGCAAAGGGCGTGACCAATGCCGAAGCAGTTCGCTTCTGCAATGGCGGCTGATGGCTTCAATTGACGCCTGACGGTCCCTTCTCTCTGAACTGTGCTTTTGACGACATTATGTATCAGCATGATACATAACACTGTGCTTGTTCGCTGGGAGGAGGTGCTGACTTAATTGGGAAGACACCAATAGGGGAATCACGGGGTGGCGCGAGAAACCATCCCGTTTTTTTTGTTCGCTTTTGCGCTGATGCAACGCGGATGGCTTTCAGGAGAGTCGGGCACTCAAAAGCACCCAACGGTGCCACTTCAGGAACCATTCGGTGCTCTTTGGGCTCTTAAGAAAGGTGCCAGGACCCAGATTTGAACTGGGGACACGGCGATTTTCAGTCGCCTGCTCTACCAACTGAGCTATCCCGGCGCGTTCTCTACGCGACCTTTGAATCTTAAATCACGGGGTGGAGCTCCCAGGGGGTTCTGGCCAGGCAAAGCACCCCTTGGATGTTGACTTCTGAAGCCTGGAGGGCCTGCTTCGCGGCCAGAACGGTTGCACCTGTTGTCACGATGTCATCGACCAGCCAGACCTGCTGCTGACTGCGCAGGTTCGTCCAGGCATGGCTTGTCCACTGAGTGGAAACCTGGTTCAGCCTGAAGCTGCCGCACTGGTTGCTCACTCTCTGTCGATGGTTCAGCCGGTGCTGACCCACCGTGGGGCGGCAACGCTGCAGCAGCTGAAGTGTTGGTCGTTCCAGGCAGCGGCAGATCAGTTCCGGAAGCGGATTCGACCGGCTCTTTGCCTTCCACCCAGGGATCGGTATCAGCAGACTGCCTTGTGGCAGATTGCACTGAAGACTCGTGCAAATCGCTTGCAGAGAGTCAATCTTCGGATTCCTGCGCAACGACAGAATCAACTGACGCATGGCGCCTCTGTACCAAGAGGCCGCGCGCCAGGGCAGGGGGCTCATGCCCCTCTGCCCTGATTCTGCAAGCCCCAGACGTTGTTGGCAGGTCTGGCAGAGGCCTGATTGATCAGCTTCTGAGCTGGTCTGTCGCTTGCAGATCGCGCAACTGGGTTCGATCAGTAGCTGCTTCAGACAGCTCTTGATGCTGGTCAGCAAGGCAACGATCTGCGATTCACCTCAGGATTCCCCCTGGTCAGCACTGGCAGGCATGGCTCTCAACATGGCCACGAGAGTGCGGTGTGCGTCCTCGCTGTCGGTGAGCATGTGGTCGAAGGGAATGCTGAGGGTTTCGCCATTCACCTCAAGGGTCATGGCTTCTGCGGTCACTCCTGTCATCGAGGCTGCCGTTGCGGATGTCAGGCCTCCGTAGTGGTGGGCGTAGCGGAGCACAGCATCACTGTGGTCGTCATTCATATGACGACAGATGCGTTCGCTGATGGCTGGAGTGAGCGGTTCGGCGGCCATGGGAAAGATTCAGGGATTGATGAACGAAATCAGCTAAAGCGCTGCCAGAGCAGCAGGGCCAGTCGAAAACCGCTGTACCCCACGTATCCGGCCAACACGACGAACAACCCGATGGCGAGCGCGTCACGGAGTTTGTTTGTCAAAGGCTCATGGAAGCTCAGTCGATTCTCTCCCGGAATGGCTGATTTGTTCATGCTGCTGTTGCAGAGCGCTGAGTGCGAGTCGCGCCACCCCTGCAGCAGGAGGGCTGTCACAACTGCGGATCGGAACACCGATCAAGCGTTGCCTCAGGCGCCGCCACTGGGGGTTTCTGGCGCCCCCCCCCAGGGTCACGAGTCGTTGTGGAGCGGGTGCGCCGAGTTCGGTGAGCTTGGTCCAGCCCTGGCATTCAATCCGGCTCAGACCTTCCAAAAGACCATGCAGATAGAGCGCATCACTCACCGGTCGAGGAGTGAGGATTGGCGCAAGATCGGGATCATCCACGGGAAAGCGCTCTCCTTGACCGATCAGGGGCAGCAGCTTCAGTCCACTGTCTTGATCAGGGTCGATCTGTCGGCTCAGTTCGTCGAGGTCGATCCCTGGAAAGCAATCCCGCAGCACTGCACCGCCGCTGTTGGAGGCTCCCCCGGCCAGCCAGCGACCGCCCACTCGGTGGGTGGATGTCCCTGCACCAGCTCGTAAAGGGATGCTGGTGAAGCGTTTGAGCACAAGCGTGCTCCCAAGCACGGTGATGCCTTCATCGTCGGCGGCATCGGCGGTGAGGACTGCCGCATTGGCATCGGTTGTGCCTGCAATCACGAGCATGTGCTCCGATAGCCCCAGCTGTCTGGCTCGGGCAGCGTTCATGATCCCGAGCTTTGAGCCGCTGGGTCGGATCTGCGGCAGTGCCTCACGCCAGGCTTGCCGCTCCAATGCACCAGGCCATCGTTGATCGCTGAGCGACCAGCCCAGGCGAAGGTTGTTGCCTTCTTCTCCAAACCTCCAGTCTTCAAGCAGCCAGCCGCTAATCCAATCAGCCTGGTGACGAAGAATCAGCGGCTGCGAGTGCTGTTCCAGCAGCCTCAGTGCGCGGGCCAAGCTGCCACTGGCGCTTGCCGCCGGCTGGTCTGCTTGCACCAGCTCACGCACCTGATCCAGCTGTTCCGGACAGGCAACGTTGTAAGGCAAAGCCTGTCCTAGGGGGGTGCCATGTGGATCGCAGGCCACCAATGTCCCTGAGGTTCCATCGACAGCCACAGCTCTGAGCTGGCTGCGCAGCTCGTGTGGGATGGCCTTGATCAGCTGGATGCAGCTTTTCAGCCAGTCATCTGGATCAGCCAGGCCTCGCTCGTAGCCGCTGGAATCCGTGTGGAGCAGATCGCGCTGTTGATTGAGAACCGCAACCCGCACTCCACTGGTGCCCAGATCAATTCCGAGCGCCAGTGAATCGTGCATCAACCGATCAGGCGTTGCGTAGTTCTGCCGCCTTGGCGTCAACGTTCTCCCAGGGAGCCTCCAGGTCATTGCGGCCGAAGTGTCCGTAGGCCGCCGTGTCCTGGTAGAAGCGTCCACCACGTTGCTGAGGCAGGTTGCGCAGTCCGAAACTTTCGATGATGGCTCCGGGGCGCAGGTCAAAGTGCTCCTGAACCAGGCCTGTCAGCGCATCGTTGGCCAACTGGCTTGTTCCGAAGGATTCCACCAAAATCGACACCGGCTTGGCAACGCCGATGGCATAGCTCAGCTGTACCTCGGCCCTTTCGGCCAGACCGGCTGCTACAAGGCATTTCGCCACGTAACGAGCTGCATAGGCTGCTGAGCGGTCCACTTTGGTGGGGTCCTTGCCTGAGAAGGCTCCGCCGCCATGACGGGCATACCCCCCGTACGTATCCACGATGATCTTGCGACCGGTGAGCCCGGCATCACCCTGGGGACCGCCGACAACAAACTTTCCGGTCGGGTTGACGAGATATTTGGTCGCTTCGCGACTGGGTTTCAGGGCTAGATCGGCTGTTGCCGGCTCCACGACGTGGGTCCAGAGGTCCTCCGTGATCCGCTCACGGATGCCCTGTTCATCACTCATGCCTCCCACCTCAGCCGTGTGCTGGGTTGAGATCAGGATCGTGTCGATCGCAACCGGCTTGTCATTCTCATAAACCACACTCACCTGCGTTTTGCCGTCAGGCAAGAGGTAATCGAGGGTGCCGTTGTGACGTACTTCCGCCAGCCTTCTTGCCAGCCGGTGGGCCAGGCTGATGGGCAGGGGCATCAGCTCGGGTGTCTCGTTGCATGCATAGCCGAACATGATCCCCTGATCGCCGGCGCCAACCAAATCCAGCGGATCGCCAGCGTGGTCGTCGGCTTCATTCACACCCTGAGCGATGTCGGGCGACTGCTGGTCAAGGGCGACCAAGACAGCACAGCTGTTGGCATCAAAGCCACCGGCGCGAGCCCCGCTGTATCCGATTTCCTTGATCACATTGCGAACAAGGTGGATGAAGTCCACTTGCGCTTTGGATGTCACTTCGCCTGTGATCATGCAAAGGCCAGTGTTCACAACTGTTTCGCAGGCCACACGGCTGGTTGGATCCTGCGCCAGAAGGGCGTCGAGTACGGCATCACTGACCTGATCGCAGATCTTGTCGGGATGCCCCTCCGTCACGGATTCAGAGGTAAAAACGTATCGACTCATGGCCATCTGTCATTGCCGGCGACTTTACGGGGTCGACTCTTTAATGCTTTGACGGTGCGTCTGTTGTTGCGGTCAGTTCGCTCCAGTGACTGATCAGATGTTCATGGGCGGTGAGCGTTGGCTCGCGATGCCATCCGGCCACATAGCCGATGGTCAGTTCGATCCCTGCCTGTCTTGCCATCAACAGATCGGTGTCGGCATCTCCGATCAGGGCGCAGTTCTCCACTCGGAGGTCCAGCTGTGAGCACAGTCCCTTAACAGCTCCAGGGTCTGGTTTGGCTGGGTGGTGATCGGCACTCCAGAGCCCACTGATGCAGTCATTCAGTTGGTGCTGGTGCAGAAAGTTCTCAATGCCCTCTGTGGTGTCATTACTGATCACGGCACAAGTGATTCCAGCAGCGGCCAGCTCTCTGAGAAGCCTTGCTGCATCAGGCAACAAGCCAATCGGGTACCCACCTGGATGCAGCGCCTGTCTGTGGTGATCCACATGATCAAACACCTCCTGAGCCAGGACCAGTGATTGAGGCCAGCTCAGATTCATCTGACAGAACACAGTTGCAGTGCTCAGCAGGTTGTGATGTCGCGACGCGACAGCCAGCGTGCCGTCAGGGATGACCCCGGCACTACAGCGTCCGTAGGTTCGCGCTAGCAGATCGTTCAGCTCCTGAAGCTCGCTAGCTGAGGCACCTCTCGATCTAAAACGGCGCCCTGCTTCATCAAGCCTGGCGTCTGCCAGTTCGATTAAACGCGGCTCGCTATGGGAAAGGGTGCCGTCCTTATCGAACAGCACCCCCTGCACTGAACCGAGCTCGCGGTCCTTGAGTTTGAGATGAGCCATTGGCTCGGCTCCCTCAAATCATCATTGAACCCAGGGGCTCTTCGCCTTCCTCGGCTTGCTCAAGCAACATCTGCTTGTAGCGAGCAGCCATTTCTTCAGCCTTGTCAAAGACCTTCTGCGGATCCGTGAGCATGTCACCAGGCTCCGGTTCAAGCGCTTTGGTGGAGAGTGAGATGCGGCCTCGTTCGGCGTCGAGATCGATGATCATCACTTTCATCTGATCATTCACGTTCAGCACCGAGTGTGGCGTTTCGATGTGCTCGTGACTGATTTCAGAGATGTGCAGCAGACCGCTGACACCGCCGATGTCGATAAAAGCGCCGTAAGGCTTGATGCCGCGAACGGTACCCACGACCACCTCACCCACTTCGAGGCGGTTCATCTTGCGTTCGACCAAAGCGCGCCTGTGACTCAGCACCAGACGATTGCGCTCTTCATCGACCTCAAGGAACTTGAGGGGGAGGAAGTCGGCAACAAGTTCTTCCTTGGGTTTACGGGTGCTGATATGGGATCCGGGGATGAAGCCACGCAGTCCTTCCACCCTCACTAGGGCTCCACCTCTGTTGGTGGCAAACACCTCGGAATAGATGGTGGCGTCTTCCTTCTGCAGCTGGCGGACACGTTCCCAGGCTCGCTGGTATTCGATCCGGCGAATGGAGAGGGAGAGCTGTCCGTCTTCGTTCTCCTCGCTCATGATGAAGAACTCCCGGATTTCTCCGGGTTGCAGCACATCGCTGAGTCCTTCAACGCGATTGATCGACACCTCCTGAAGAGGCATGAATGCAGCGGTTTTGGCTCCGATATCGATCATTGCGCCCTTGGATTCCAGGGCGAAAACTGTGCCGTTGACAATGTCTCCGGGCTTGAAGTTGTAGTCGTACTTACTGAGTAATGCCGCGAATTCATCAAGGGTGAATCCAGCACTGTCCATGTCCCGGCTCGTCGCCCGGCTGCTGGGATCATCAGCCGTGGGGATGTCTTCGGGAATGCCGAGGTCTTCATCGGTACCGAAGTCGGCTTGATCAGCTGACCCTTCAGCCGCGGCTTCGGTTTCGGATGTGACCGCTTCTGCGGCGTCCACTGCAGATTCCTGGGAAGGATCTGTGGGAGTGACAGTCATGGAACGTTGGCGGTCTGCCTCTAGGGCAGAGCGATGGGATCTGAAACAGGCCCGCCGACCTGGATCAGGCAATTGCCGAGTCTACAGATCGACGACCAAGCTCAGATCGCGGCTGTCAGCTCCGCCTTGGTTGCATTGATGCCTTCCAGAGTGGCGACAAAATCACTCACACCGCTGAACTGGCGATAAACGGATGCAAAGCGGATGTAGGCGACTTCGCTGAGACTTTTCAACTTGTCGAGCACAAGTTCACCGATGTCGCTGCTGCAGACTTCACGGCCGCTGCGTTGTTGAAGGCTGAGTTCCAGCTCTTCAACCATGGTTTCAAGGCGTTCTGGAGGAATCCCAGTTTTCTCGCAAGCTCGACTTAAGCCATGAAGCAATTTGCTCCGACTGAAAGTTTCACGATTGCCATTTCGCTTGATCACTGTGATTGGAACGGTTTCAACCCGTTCGTATGTTGTGAAACGAAATTCGCAATTGAGGCACTCCCTGCGCCGACGCACGCTTCTACCTCCGTCGGCGGCTCTTGATTCGAGCACCCGGCTATCGGTGTTCTGGCAGGAGGGGCACTGCACGCCCAAGCAATTACGTAGATGTATGAATTGTAAGGCTCGCGTCCACCCATGACATCTGTGGCGCGAATTCACGTTTTAGACATAAAAAAAGCCCCGCTGAAAGCGGGGCGGAGATGATCACTTGCCGATCTTCGGGGGATCGCGGAATGCGATCGCGAAGAACAGAGTTGCAATCGCGAGAGTGAGGATGAGGATGTAAGCGAAGCTTTCCATCGGTTATCTCCTAAGGACTGATCAGCTGAGCGGTGTGCCTGCAGGGGGAACGTAGCCCTCTGGCAATCGGCGGGTGGAACGGTCTCCCAGTTTTTGGAAGAGTCCAAATTCCACCTGTTCGCCGAGGTCGGGATCAATTCCGGCGAACACATCGCGATACAACGTACGAGCTCCGTGCCAGATGTGGCCGAAGAAGAACAGCAGCGCGAATGTGGCGTGCCCGAAGGTGAACCAGCCGCGAGGTGAGCTGCGGAAGACGCCGTCGGAGTTGTAGGTCTCGCGATCGAATTCGAACGCTTCTCCCAACTGTGCTTTGCGGGCTAATCGCTTCACGTCAGCGGGATCAGTGAAGGTTTGACCGTCGAGTGCACCACCGAAGACTGATGCTGTGACGCCTTGCTGTTCGAAGGAGTACTTGGCTTCAGCGCGACGGAAGGGAATATCTGCCCGGACAATGCCATCGGAGTCTTCAAGAATCACTGGGAAGTTCTCAAAGAAGTTGGGCAGACGGCGAACTTGAAGTTCGCGTCCTTCTTTGTCGGTGAAAGCGATATGCCCAAGCCAGCCGGTAGGTAGGCCATCACCATTGACCATGGGGCCGACGCGGAACAGTCCACCTTTGGCAGGACTGTTGCCGACGTAGTCATAGAAGGCCAGCTTTTCGGGGATTGAAGCGTAAGCCTCTGATTCCGATTGACCTTGATCCATCGCGGTTTGAACGCGCCGGTTGATCTCAGTCTTGAAGTAGCTCTGGTCCCACTGATAACGAGTGGGGCCAAATAGCTCAATCGGAGTGGCAGCAGCTCCGTACCACATGGTCCCTGCAACGATGAACGCAGCAAAGAAAACGGCAGCGATCGCACTCGCCAAAACGGTTTCGATGTTGCCCATCCGTAGAGCCTTGTAAAGGCGCTCCGGCGGACGCGTTGTGATGTGGAAAATTCCGGCAATGATGCCGACGATTCCAGCTGCAATGTGGTGGGCAACGATTCCGCCAGGGTTGAAGGGGTTGAAACCTTCAGGACCCCATGACGGTTGCACCGGCTCTAGGTGACCTGTGATGCCATAAGGATCAGAGATCCACATCCCAGGACCGAAAACACCGGTGAGGTGGAAGGCTCCAAATCCGAAGCAGCCGAGGCCTGCGAGGAGCAGGTGGATGCCAAAGATTTTGGGGAGGTCGAGAGCTGGCTCCCCGGTGCGGGGGTCCTGCCAGATCTCAAGATCCCAAAAAGTCCAGTGCCAGATGGCGGCCAGCATGAGCAGGCCGCTGAACACGATGTGAGCAGCTGCGACACCTTCGAAGCTCCAGAAGCCAGGATCCACACCAGTGGCACCTGTAATGCTCCAGCCACCCCAGCTGTCCGTCACGCCCAGGCGGGCCATGAAGGGCATCACGAACATGCCCTGACGCCACATCGGGTTCAGGACTGGATCGGAGGGGTCGAAGATGGCGAGTTCATAAAGAGCCATCGAGCCGGCCCAGCCGGCGACGAGGGCAGTGTGCATGAGGTGCACGGCCAGAAGGCGGCCTGGGTCGTTAATGACGACGGTGTGCACCCGATACCAGGGCAATCCCATGGGTCAGGTTCGGGGGAACGGAGCTGCCAATGCAGCCAGACCCGGCGATCGTAGGGCGTTCACTTCGATGTACGCGTCAGGCTGTCGTGAGCTGCAACGTGAATTGACGGTTGCCGAGGTGATCGAAATTCTCGATCCCGCCGCTTTCCTGGCATTGCTTGTGTTCGCTGCCATCTCTGGCCGGGGGGTTACAAAACGCAACCTGGGACTCGTAGTGTCTATACCTCGGCGTGTCGCAGCGCCCTTCTCTGCAAGAGGTTCAATGCCTGTCATCCGTTTTGTGCGTGAGGGTCGGGATGTGGAGTGCTTCCCGGGTGAAAACCTGCGCGCTGTGGCCGTCCGTGAAGGGATTCAGCTCTATGGGCTGAAAGGGCAGCTCGGTAACTGTGGTGGCTGCGGACAGTGCAGCACCTGCTTTGTGAAAGTTGAAGGCGAGACTTCGACAGCCGCCATGAGTCCGAGAACTGCGGTGGAGGAGGCCAAGCTCAGACGGAGGCCAGAAGGATGGCGCCTCGCTTGTCAATCTCTGGTTGAGCAGTCGGTCGTGGTGGTGACCAAGCCACAGGCTTCGATGCCTGATCAGGACAAGCGGGTGGCTGCAGCCTTGGCGGCGCCTCTGCCTTCCGGACCCTTGGAATGGCCTGGTGCGTCCGCCGTTGATGAGGACGCTGATGACACGTCAGTCACTGACGAAACCAAGCGGCCTTTGGAAGTCTCTGGTCAAGGTTCGCCTGCAACGCCCGGTGAAGAGCGCTGATCGGTTCGAGTCAAAGCTTTCCGGACGGTGATACGTTCCAGCAGGTTCTTTCACATTCATGGAAACCAACGATCTCGGCTTCGTGGCCAGCCTGCTGTTTGTTCTGGTGCCGACCGTCTTCCTGATCATCCTGTTCATTCAGACCAACAGCCGTGAGGGGTGACTTCCCTCAGGGCTGTTAGCTCCCTATTCATCACCGCTGTTCCGGTTCTCTCACGAGAAGCACTGGGGCAGGGGCATGAACTCGGATGTAATCGCTCACTGAACCTCCCAGCAGTTTGTCGAGGTCAACGAGTCCTCTCGCCACCAGAGGACGACGGTCTTGAGAGGCCAACACGACCAGATCAGCGTTGACCGTCTCGGCTGCCATGCACACCCCTTTGCCGATGTCCGAGTCGGTCACGTGCAAGGGCTTGAGTTCTACCCCCAGCTTGCGAGCTCTCTGGACGGCGCGGTCGAGGTAGGTATCGCTCTTCCTGGCTGCTCCTCGTGATGGTGTGGGGTCTTGGCGCGCCACGTGAACGCCGGTCAGTTGTCCTCCTGGAATCTCGCGCACCATTTCGCAGGCCAGCTTGAGGGCGTCGTCGCCGACTCCCGTGCCATCGATGGTGACCAGAACACGGTTGATATGACGGATATAAAGATCGTCGCGGACTAGCAACATCGGCCGGGTCGACAGTTGAAAGACGTACTGGCTTGCGCTGTTGGCCAGGATCGACCGGAGCCGGCCAAGACCTCGTGATCCCATCACGATCAGGTCCACGTTCAGTTCATCCGCCACGCTGAGAACGGTCTGCTTGGCGTCCCCCTGGCGAATGATTGAATTCACGTCCTGTGGATTGAGTCCCAGTCTCTCCACGGATTCAGCCAGAAGGCTGCCGGCACTTTCCCAGTGCTGTTGCGTTGCTGCCATGGTCTGTTCCGGGACCACATGCAGCAGGTTGATCCTGGCTGCCTGAAAGGCCGGCAGGTCGCGCAGCATGTTGATCATTTCACCGACATGGCCTTTGCCTGAATCGGCGATCAAAAGGTTCTTGAACACGGCGAAGTTTCAGCCTATGCAGCAGCCTATGGCCGATTGGAGTGTCCAGTTCGGATGGTGAATGAGAGCGTTACTAGGCATCCCTGGCGCCTGGTCAAACGAGTGCTGCCACAGCACACAGACCATGGCGGTGTGATGTGGCATGGGGCCTATGTGGGATGGCTTGAGGAGGCTCGGGTGGAGGCGCTATCCGCAACGGGCTATCCCTATGAAGCGATGGCCTCAGTCGGCCTGGAAATGCCCGTTGTTCAGCTTCAGATCCGCTATCGGGAAGCGCTGATGCTTGGGGATGAGGTGGAGCTGATCAGTGTCTCCAGTGCTCCCCAGGGTGTTCGCTGGCCCTGGTCGACTCGATTTATCAAAAATAGTGTCTGCGTGGCTGAAGCTTCTGTGGAGCTTGCCCTGGTGAGCGTGCATCCGGTCCGAAGGGTTTTGCGTCATCCGCCCGAAGCAGTGGCGGAAGCATTTCGCGCTCTCGCTGACGGGCCACAACAAGGGCTTTGATGGTATTTTTGTACTAGCAATAATGGCGTGTCGGAGCGCTCCTGGCGGTGGTTGTGGTTGCAGTGTCTTGGGATTGGGTCAGCCCGAATGCGCCAGCTCTGTTCTGCAGCCGCTGAGGCCCCTCAAGGTTTTCAGGAGCTCTGGAGTTGGCCTCTCTCGAAATTGCACAAGGAGTTCGCATGGCCGGCGTCGGTGCTGTCTTTGCTCAAGGGTTATCGAGCCAGCATCGGCCTGCGACCTTGCATCGAGGTTCCTGTCGATGTTTTGTTGCTTTGTGATCCTGCGTGGCCCGCTGGCTTTGAGAGGTTGGAGCGCCCGCCTTTGTCGATTCAGTGGCGTGGACGTCGACGTCTTTTGTCCTTGCTCGTTGCTGTGACCAAGGCTGTTGTGGTGGTGGAATGTCCAGAAAACAGTGTGGCGCTGCGTTAGGCAGCGATGGCGCGTTCTTTGGGTATTCCCGTCTGGGTTGTTCCAGGCGATGCTCTGCGGGAATCGTCTCAAGGCAGCAATGCGTTGCTGCAGTCGGGGGCGCTGCCGCTGATCAACACGCAGTCTTTGATGGATCAACTTGGGGCAGGCCCTTGTGTGTCTTCTTTTGGGCAAGGTGATGCCTCTGCGTTGAAGTCAAAGAAGCCTCAAACTTCCGACCCTGTGCAAACCCATTTACTGAAGCTGGTGGATGAGGATTCCAGCTTCGACGAGATGGTGCAAGCACTTCAATCCAATCCTGAACGTGTTGCAGCGGAGCTGCTGAAGCTTGAGCTGGAGGGTTTGGTGGTGGCGCAGCCAGGGCTGCGCTGGCGCTCGCTCTAGGTTGATTTCATGGAGTCCGCCTCGTGCTCAGGACAGGAGTTGCTGGCTTGGCGTCGCCGACAGTTGCTGCGTGGCGGGCGGGCTGTTGATCTCGACTGGCTTCTGGCGATGGAGGCCAACCTGAGCTGGGCTGAATTGCAGCGGCTGCGCATCTTGCCTGAGTCAACCGCTTCTCTGGCCAGCACCCTCCAGGACCTGGAGAAGCTCTGGGCCGTGCATCTTCAAAATCATGTTCCGTTGCAACATCTCGTCGGACGTTGTCCGTGGCGCGATCTTGATCTTCAGATCAGCCCAGCCGCACTGATACCCCGTCAGGAGACCGAGCTTCTGATTGATTTTGCGCTTGATTGTCTGCAGGACCCACTAACGGCAGGCTGTGCCTCTGCGGGTCGCTGGGCAGATCTCGGCACAGGCAGTGGAGCCCTGGCCATTGCCCTCGCTCGTGCACTGCCGGGTTGGGACGGACATGCTGTGGATCTCAGCGCTGCTGCTCTCGAGTTGGCACGGATCAACCTCAACGCCTTGACGACGTCTCGGACATGGCAGCTGCATCAAGGGTCTTGGTGGGATCCCCTGGATCGCTGGTGGGGACAGTTTGATCTTGTTGTCGCCAATCCGCCCTATATCCCCTCCGAGGTTGTGGAGGTGCTCGACCCTCTCGTTCGCGACCATGAACCCAGGCAGGCGCTGTGCGGCGGTGAGGATGGTTTGGATTGCTGCAGAGCGATTCTGGAACGGGCTCCTGAGTCGCTCTCTCCAGGCGGATGGCTCCTGCTCGAGCATCATCACGACCAGAGTGATCAGGTGCTTGGCCTGATGAGGTCCGCAGGACTGGTGTTGTCCAGAGCCTGCTCAGATCTCAGCGGTGTGAAGCGTTTTGCCATCGCTAGACGCCCTCTTTGACTCGGATCTTGTTGCTCGCTCGTCCCCATGACCAACGATGAGTCCTCATTGATGTCAGCCAAGGAGTTGGCCCAACATCTCAGCGATGGTGGAGCAGCTCTGCTGCCCACGGATACCTTGCCAGCTCTTGCCGCTGCTCCTGACCATGCGGCTCAGATCTGGACCCTCAAGCAGCGTCCGCAGGACAAACCACTGATCCTGATGGCAGCACAGGCTGATCAGTTACTGGCACTCACCATTGAAGACGCCAGAGTTGATGCTGAAACGCTGGCCCGTCGCTTCTGGCCAGGCGCACTCACTCTGGTGCTTCCTGTCGAGGGGCATCTGACTCAGCGCCTCAACCCTGGTCAAGCAACTCTGGGCATGCGCATTCCAGATTGTGATCTCACCCGAGCCCTGCTGGCGCAGAGCGGTCCACTGGCCACAACCAGTGCCAATGCTTCCGGAGCTCCGCCAACTCAGAGCGCAGAAGAAGCCGCTATTGCTTTTCCCGATCTGCCGTTGCTGGCTCCTTTGCCCTGGCCTGATCCCTCTGGGCTGGCGAGCACCGTGATTGCCTGGACATCACCAGGTTGCTGGCAACTCCTGCGCCAGGGCGCTGTGATGGTTGATGTGATTGAGAGATCTCCCCCATGCTCTGGCTGATCGCGCTTGTGCTGGTGCTCCAGGCCCTCTTTCACTGGACGCTGGAGCCTGCGATCCGATGGTTCACGCCCTTGTTCGAACTTAGGGTGCTGCCTTTGTTGTTGGGCTTGGTAGGAATCTGGTTGCTGGCTGGGCGCACTGACTCAGATCGAGTGCCCTGAACAGTCGGATTTGAGTCCCGAGAAGCCGGCTGACGGATTTGAACCGACGACCTTCGCTTTACAAAAGCGCTGCTCTACCACTGAGCTAAGCCGGCAATGATCGAACTCTACCGGCGCACATCCGCTGATCCGCGCTGACTTGATGCATCCACCAGAGACTGAGCTGCAGTCTTGAACGACAGCCTGTCTTTCTGAGGGAACTGCTGATATGGCTTTCAACCGTTCGCACACTCAGAACCAGTGCTTCAGCGATGGCGTGGTTGCTGCAGCCCTGCAATAAAAGATTGAGCACGCCAATTTCGGCTGGTGTGAGCTGAAAGTTCGTCATGGATCAAGGGAAGTCCTGCTCTTGGGATTCCCCTCAATCGCAGTGCGGTCAATCTTGTGAGCTAGTCGCCATTGAACGTCGGATCGGCAGATTGGCCACGAGTGCTGTGACGCGATCTTCGGTCTCCAGGCTCACATCGCCTTCCTCGAGATCAATGTCCACGTATTTGGCCACGACTTCAAAGATTTCGCGTCGCATCTGATCCAGCGTTTCAGGGCTCAGGTCGCTGCGATCGTGAGCCAGAACCAGTTGCAAGCGTTCGCGCGCGGTGGTTGCACTGGCGGGCTGACGGCGCAGGATTTTGTCGATCAAGTCTTGCAAGGTCATGGCGTTCAGAAAATCTTGGTTTGCATCAGTTGGCGCACCCTGGCGCGAATTCCCCGTCGTCCATCCTTCGCAGGGTCCATCAGAGGGATGTCCTCTCCTTGAAGGCGACGGGCGATGTTCCCGTAAGCCTTGGCAGCAGGAGAAGCACTCCCATTAAGTGTCAGAGGCTCACCTCGGTTGGTGCTGACAATCACCTGTTCATCTTCAAGAACCAGGCCAAGCAGCGGTAGAGCCAGGATGTCGGTAACGTCATCGACCGCCAACATCTCCTGATTGGCCATCATTTTTGGCCTGACTCGATTCAGCACGAGCTGAACTGGTGAAACCCCATGGGTGTTGAGCAATCCGATCACGCGATCCGCGTCTCTGACTGCAGACACTTCCGGGGTCGTGATCACGATCGCTTCCTTCGCTGCTGCCACGGCATTCTTGAAGCCGTCTTCGATGCCTGCGGGGCAATCGATCAGCACATAGTCGAAACGTTCCGACAGCATTCCAGCAATGGTCTGCATGTCTTCAGGTTTCAACCACTCGAGCATGCGTGGATTCCCCGCAGGCAGCAGTGCCAGGTTCGGCTCCTGTTTGTGCTTCACCAAGGCCTGATCAAGGCGGCAGGTTTCTGCCAGCACTTCCTGAGCTGTGAACACGATTCGATTCTCGAGTCCAAGCAACAGATCGAGATTTCTGAGGCCGAAGTCCGCATCGAGAACCACGGTGCGAGCCCCTTGCCCGGCTAGAGCAATGCCGAGATTGGCAGTGAGGGTGGTCTTGCCGACGCCGCCCTTTCCCGAGCAGATCAGGATCGTTCGCGAATTGGTCACGGGGTCCCGTTTTGATCGCGCCACCTTAATGGCATTAATTCATCTCGTCCGCCTGAAATCGATCAGATTTGCTGAGGCAAAAAGGGCGGACTGGCTGGCTCGATGGAGATGGCATCATCGAGAATGCAAGCCTGCTCGGCCAGACCAGGCTGGGGCCGATCCTCAGGACCTCGGGCCACAAGCTCCGCGATCCGCAGCTGAAGTGGCCTCAGTTGCAACGCCACGATCTTGGCGTTGCTGTTGCCCTTGCTGCCTGCGTGAGCCCGGCCTCGTAGGCGTCCCCAGACATAGACATCCCCCTCGGCGGACGCTGACCCCCCTGGATTCACGTCACCCACGATCAGCAAGTGACCCTGGGTTTCGATGTGATCACCGGACCGCAAGGTTCCCCGATGAACTGTGAGGTCAACCATGGTTTTGGTCGCGTTCGGCTGATCATCCCTGGCTTCACGTGTGGGAATGACATTGCTGGCCTCGCGAACAGACAAACCCAGTGCCGCTGCGCTGATCAACGTGTCGCGGCAGCGCGTGATCAGCAGCTGAACGCCGTGGCCAGCCTCATCTAAAGCATGCAGCAGCTCGTCTAAATCGCGACAGCTCAGGCTCCAGTCTCCGATGTCTAGATCCAGATCACCTGGAGGGAGAGATGGCAGCTGTGCCGGAAGCCATTGCTGCCAGGACACGGACCGGAACGCCGGCAGCCTGAGGGAGTAAGGAACCTGAGGTGTTGGTTCAGCGGTCATGGCCGGAGATTAGTGCGATCATCCGCCTAGCGAATGCTGGCCATGGCCACATGGAGTTCGGTTGTGATCTCTCCCGGGTGAATTAACCAGGCAGATGCCGCGGGAATCGCGAGGCTGTTGACCAGTGGCGAGCACTGCTCGAGCGCCTGAAGGCTTTGACCATCCCAAAGGCGTAATCCACCTCGATAGGGGTGATATCCCCGGATTTGCTGGTGTCGAAGTCCGCAACACATTTCAGGGTCGAGGCCTGCTGCAGCCGAATAAGTCTGCGCTTTAGCCAGCAGTTCCAACTGTGTTGATGCGTCCATCTGGCTGACATCGAGAGCTTTAAACAGTCGGCGGTTGAGGAATCGATCGCAGAGATCGGCAAGCGGCTCCGGTGCCTCCTCTCTCCATCGCTGAAAGTGATAACCGGTGCGCAGGTCGTCGTTGGCGAGATAACTGTGGAGGTCAAGCTCCTGGGTCTGCCACAGCCAAGCCTGCATGGTTTGGTCAGCCCAGATGCGACTAGGTCCCAGCAGTCGTGCTTGGCGGATCAACTGATCTAGCAACCAATTGCAAACCACATTGAGGCGGTGGTTGTAGACGCTGCGGTACATCAGGCTGCGGACCACCAGGTAATGCTCCACCGCCATCAGCCCTTTCGGATGAATGGCTAATTCACCATCTGGCGCAAGGGTGATCGCACCAAGGATGCGATCAAGATCCAGCTGGCCATATCGGGCCCCTGTGCTGTAACTGTCGCGCAAGAGGTAATCCAGACGATCGCAGTCAAGCTGGCTGCTCACCAGAGCCTTGATGACGCCCCGTTCTGCACGACCATGTTCGAGAAGATCGGCTACCGAGGCAGCCGTCCCTGTTGAAAACTGTTCGAGGGGGGCCTGAATGTCGGGATGTTCGCGGATCACACGCGCTGACCACTGTTCGTGGTGCGTGCCAAACATCTCCTCGCCTGAATGGCTGAGAGGAGCATGGCCAAGGTCATGAAGCAGGGCGGCGGCGTAAAGCACTCCCTTTTGTTTGTCCAGAGAGGGATCGAGCTCAATCAGGCGGTCCATCGCTCGGCGGGCGATGGCAAAGACACCCAGTGAGTGAGTGAATCGGCTGGATTCCGCCCCGTGAAACGTGAGGAATGCTGGGCCGAGCTGGCGGATACGCCTCAGTCGTTGAAAAGGAGCCGAGTCCACCAGCGCGAGCACCATGGCTTCGGCGGGTTGATCGGCGTCCAGGCTGATGCCGTGATGAAGTGGGTCGTGATAGGTGCGGGAGCCCATTCAGCTCGTTGGCTCCGCTTCAACGTCATCCGTGATCGGCATGGGATCTGGACTGGCCTGACTTGCTTCCTGATCAATCATCGACTGGAGGACGAGTTCGGCGTCGCTGAGCCAGCGATCGCCTTCTCCGCCGGGATTCAGTGGTTCCGGTCCGTCCAGGATTCTGTCTGGAGTGATGCCTTCGCCCTGAATGTCTCTCCCGCTGGGGGTGACATAGCCCGCCACCGTCACGGCGAGTCCACTGCCATCACTGAGGTTGGTCAGAGTCTGAATCAGGCCTTTGCCGAAGGTGTTGCTGCCAAGTAGCAGCGATCGTTCATCGTCCTGAAGTGCGCCCGCAAGGATTTCGCTGGCGCTTGCCGTCCCTTCATTGACCAACGTCACCATCGGTCCGCTGTAAAGCACTTCAGCTCCTGCCTGGATCGGATCGGCGATGCCGCTGCGATTTCGGGTCTCCACGATCGGCTGCTGATCCAGAAATGCATCGGCCACCGCAAGCCCAGCGCTGACCAGCCCCCCTGAGTTGTTGCGTAGATCAAGCACCAGCCCCTCAACGCTCTTGTCGGAGAGCTCGTCAATGGCTGCGCGAACCTGTTCGGGCACGCCTTCGCTGAACTGTGTGATCCGGATGTAACCGAGCGTGTGGGTGTCACTGCGCAGCCGCCTTGTCCGCACCGGCCGCAGATCGATGTTGCGTCGTTCCAAAGTGATTTCCTGCTGCTCGCCTTGCGGTGGCAGCAGGGTGAGCACCACCTGGGTTCCTACTGCTCCCCGGAGGCGTGCCGCGATCGTTTCGAGGCCGAGCATCTCGACAGCCTCTCCATTCACGGCCAAGACTTCAGTTCCACTGACGATGCCGGCTTCAGCTGCGGGGGACCCTTCCAGTGGAGCAATCACCACGGTTGCATTGCTGTCTTGGCGATGACCGAGCTGCAGGCCAACGCCGCTGAGGTTCCCCTCGTTACTGGCCTTCATCACCTCGTAGTCCGCAGGTCTCAGCAGGCGGGTGTAGGGGTCATTGAGCGGCAGCAGCATCGCCTCGATGGCGCTGTAAGCCTCTTCGCTGTTTTCAATGGTGTTTTCAAGAGCCTTCTGGCGAAGGCGTTTCCAGCGGATCCGATCGAACTGGTCAGGGTCCAGATAACCCTGGTTCACAAGACGCCAGCTTTCCACCACCAGTTGCTGAGCATCGTTGAGCGCCAGGGCCTGCGGGCTGGCAATCAGAACGATGAGAATGGCACTCGCCAAACCAAAAGCTAGACGTCGCAGACGATCTGGCCATCCGTTAACAGTCGGCAACATTGGCTTCATCCCTGCCCGCAACTGGAACGACATCGGTAGACTCTCGCAATCCAAGCCCACCTCTGCATGGCGAACTCCTCACCTGTCTACGACTGGTTCCAGGAACGTCTTGAAATTCAGGACATTGCTGATGACATCAGCAGCAAGTACGTGCCTCCACACGTCAACATTTTTTACTGCCTCGGTGGAATCACACTTGTGTGTTTCCTGATTCAGTTCGCGACAGGCTTCGCGATGACCTTCTACTACAAGCCCACGGTCGCTGAGGCTTACACATCCGTTCAGTACCTGATGACGGATGTGAGTTTTGGATGGTTGATCCGTTCGGTTCATCGCTGGAGTGCCTCGATGATGGTGCTGATGCTGATTCTCCACGTGTTCCGGGTCTATCTCACTGGCGGTTTCAAGCGCCCCCGTGAACTCACCTGGGTCACCGGCGTCACGATGGCTGTGATCACTGTCTCCTTTGGCGTGACGGGCTATTCCCTTCCTTGGGATCAGGTCGGCTACTGGGCTGTGAAGATCGTTTCAGGTGTTCCTGCTGCCATCCCAGTGGTTGGTGACTTCATGGTTGAACTGCTCCGAGGCGGTGAAAGTGTTGGACAGTCCACACTCACTCGCTTCTACAGCCTTCACACCTTTGTGATGCCATGGCTTCTGGCGGTGTTCATGCTGATGCACTTCCTGATGATCCGGAAGCAAGGTATTTCTGGTCCCTTGTGATCCGTTTCAGTCTCTGAGCGCTCTGTCGTTCAGCCCCCCTGGTCTGCTTAAGCTTCAAACAACACCCCCTGATCCATGCACATCCTCAAGAAGCCGGATCTGAACGATCCCAAAATGCGCGCAAAGCTCGCTAAGGGCATGGGCCACAACTATTACGGCGAACCTGCCTGGCCGAACGACCTCCTCTATATCTTCCCGGTCGTGATCTTGGGCACCATTGCCTGCATCGTCGGACTCGCCGTCCTGGATCCCGCCATGCTTGGCGACAAGGCCGACCCCTTCGCAACTCCTCTGGAAATCCTTCCTGAGTGGTACTTGTATCCCGTTTTCCAGATCCTGAGGGTTGTTCCCAACAAGCTTCTGGGAATCGCTCTTCAGACCCTTGTTCCTCTCGGTTTGATGTTGGTTCCGTTTATCGAGAGCTTCAACAAGTTCCAGAACCCTTTCCGCCGCCCTGTCGCGATGGCTGTGTTCCTGTTCGGTACAGCCACCACCATCTACCTCGGTATCGGTGCAGCAATGCCCATCGATAAATCTCTGACCCTGGGACTCTTCTGATTTTCCCTGAGATGGATCTCATTGGCCCAGCCCTATGGCTGGGCTTTTTTAATGGTGATCCCAGTCGTGATCATTGTCTTCAGGAAACTCATCCGCAGGGTCAGGAACAGCTCCTTCATCGAGATCCAGAAGCATCACGTCATCTGGATTGACGCGCAGGAAGTGGTGGAGCAGCAGAAAACCAACAATCGTCCAGGTCTGGTAGGTCCTCGACTGTTGGCCCACCCAGGTCCCTGTTGGGCCATCGAAGTATTCAGCCCACTGTTGCCTTGGTAACTGGTTGAGATGACTCCAATAGCACTCCTCCAGCAGTGCTTTCATCTGCCCCATCAGCAGGACATCGGCATGGGGATGGCGGCGCTCGTGCAGAAGGATGGAGCCACCGAAGAACCACAACAGGCTCGGCCAGTGCCCACCGTTGTGATAGCTCCAGGGCCAGTTCTTCGGATCCGACCCGGTCTTGTTCTGCCACTCAAGGCTTTCCATCGGAGGGTGGCAGATGCGCATGGGCATCTCGGCCATCAGGTGGTCGCGGTTGTGCAGCGTCAAGCGGAACAGTGCACGTTGTTGTGGGGCCGTCAGCAGTCCGAACAGGCAGCCGAGTGAATTTCCGAGGCTGTAGAAGCGGAAGTCAGGTCGTCCTGTGCGCATGTTGCCGATCAGGTAGCCCCCACGGTTTTCCAGCCAGTCCTGCAGCCAGTCAGGAATGACTTGAGGCTGAACATTGAATTCGTTTTGGTGCTGGTTGTCTCCGTACTGTTCGGTCGGTCTGCGACGCAGCACCTGCATGGTTTTGCTGGTGACCCAGTAGTGCTTGAGCAGAAACTGGCGAAGGTCGTGAACCCACTGCCTGGTTAGCACCAGTCGTTGATCCAGCAGCCTGCTGTTGTGGTGCTTTCGTCCCAGCTCCATGAGCTGAGTGCAGCAACGCAGAGATCCGTACAGCAACACCTCCACTTCCAGTGGTGCTCCCCAGACGTCCATCGGACGGTCAATCATGAAAGCGCAGTCCGGCACGAACAGCACCGGAGTTCCTTCAAAGGTGGGATGCAACACAAGGTCCAGCAGCAGCTGAACTCCGCGCTGAACAGCCTGACTCGAGGCGAATTCTTCGTCTCCACTGGACTTCACGTACATCCAGCACAGAACCGGCCACCAGAGGCTTGCGTCGACTGAGGTGATCCGACCGATAGAGCGTTGGCCATAGTCCGCAATCAGATGTCCTTCCTCTTCCACGAAGCTGGTGGGAAAGACTCCTCGTGTCTGGTAGGTGGTGCTCTGCAGGTCAAGGCAGATGGTCAGGAACTGACGGACAATGTCGAATCGTTTCTGCGTTAGCAGGTAGACCATCACGGGAACGTTGTCCCTCAGGAAGATCTCGCCGTAGTTGAGAGCTTCGTCGTGACGGGGATGTTCCAGGGCGGCGACGCTGCCAGCCAAATGTCCACGCAGGGGAATCAGCGTTCGCTCGAAGTGCTCGCGGGCCTTCTGGACCACCTGGTCTTCCTTTGAGCTCGGTCGGACACGCTGGTTCTGCTGGCTGAAGCGTCCTGCCATGATCCGTTGCGTGTAGCCAAAACGTAGTGCTGGCTTTCGATTGCGGCAGTGGAAGCAAGTCTTGAGATGCGATCAGTTGCGTTAGGGGATGTTTGTGAGTTATGTTTTTGGACTGCGCGGCAGG
>NZ_UCNL01000011.1:0-143316 GCF_900473955.1 Synechococcus sp. GEYO | reverse complement strand
ACGATTCAGGTCAACTGAATCGGAAAGCCCCCTCTCACGAGGGGGCTTTTTGCTGCTTGTTCTTCAGGAAAGACACTGCAGCATCAAGGACTGCTTTTCGCTCATAATGACGAGCTAGATGACTAGCTATAAGAGCACTTCAGTTTTCGCAAGCGGTGAAGTTCAACGCTTTGACTAAGACAATTGTGGTTTTAGTCTAAATAACAAGCGACCAGAACAAGCAGAACATTAGCAACGATCTGCTTATGATAAATGAATAGATTGTATTGTTGGACCGTATTGAGGAATGCGGCTATTTAGTATTTTTTGCCGGATCTGAAATCGTGCTCTTCTTCTTTTAATTCAGATGAACTGCAGGTTGATTGTGCATAGTGGATAAGGTTTTGATAACCTTCTGGCACTAACCCAGGGCAAAGAATGCCCACTTCGATTGCCTGTGGGCAGAAATAAACACCAGCCCAGCGATTGATAAAGCGACCCTTGATTTCATCGGAAAAGACAAAGCCGCTTTGAGCTGCAAAATCAATGATCTCTTGAGGCCCGAGCTCTGACAATTGATCTCTGAAAGATTGATCGGCTCTGGCTCTGTCGATGAAAGCGTGTAATGCTGCCTTGCTCATCGAACGATGG
Source organism: Synechococcus sp. GEYO (assembly GCF_900473955.1). NCBI lineage: Bacteria > Bacillati > Cyanobacteriota > Cyanophyceae > Synechococcales > Synechococcaceae > Synechococcus > Synechococcus sp. GEYO. Next base: position 142,686 of record NZ_UCNL01000011.1, on the reverse strand, counting down.
CTTCTTCTATATCTCTACTTGGAAAAGCGATTCCAATGGATGGCTAATCGTAGAATTACAGTTATTACTGGCGTTAGTGCGCATTTATGAATTCTGCTCTTGCGCTGTAGCTTCTGATGGTCTGCAAGCGTCTTTTCGCCTAAAACCCCTTTCCTTAACAACTGTAACGCATGGGTTGCTTGCTGAGGTCGCGTCTTCTATTTGCTCTGGCTTGATTTCAAGGTTGACTCAATGATTGACGACTCAAGAGATTTATTATAGATTTATCTCAATGAATTTTATTTGAATGGCTTAGAGTTAGATATGAAGGCAAGGAAGGCAAAAGAATATGTGTTTGGCGATTTGCTTGGCATGGAAACACATTGCCAGAATCATTACGCTGAATATTTTTCAAAGTCTAATTTCTCTTGTAATGTCACTCAGTTGAGTAAAGGAGAACTTTTAACAAGTTCAATTTGTGCACCAATTAAGAATGTCCACTTAGAGGTCTTTAAGTCGAATCAGACACTGCTTTACGAAGAGGATGCTAATCAGAATTCAGTGGCATTCTGCTGGATTAAAGGGCAAGACACGATGTCGGGTTCCAGTACAATTATTGGCGGCCATAAGATGCGCAGCCCAAGTATTGCAGGATTCAACCGCTTGAATAAAGCGGGTGGCAATACTTGGGACATTGTTGGTGCTCATACAGTGTTATGCTGTATGAGCTTGAAGTGGGAGAAATTAAAGGATCAGATTGATCAAATGAATGCCTATAACGCTTATGCTCGTTTGGAAGAGTGCATCGGAATTGACACTGAGAGTGATTGTACTCATCAATTAAGGCGTCTGTTTGAACAGCATTTTGAGTTCGGGCTGAAATGTGGGCAGGCTTTTTACGATCTGGCGATTGCAACGCTTGAAGAATCTTCTGATAATGAAAATCTCATCACGGAACGATCTGACCAAACTGATCTGATTGAGGATCTCGTTAAGTTGTTGCATGAAGATCGATTGGGCTTGCCTCCCTTGAGGATTGGGGAGATTACAAAATTCCTGAATGCAGAAGAGAAGTCATTGAGTGAGGTGTGCCGGTCAAATTTTGATATGAGCATCCTTGAATTGATTAAGAGTATCAGGCTTGAGCAAGTTAAAAAATCATATTTGAATTCACATGTTCCAACAGGACTGCGATATTTCACGATGAAAAAAAATGCTGAATATTATGGATTTAAAAATTGGAATACCTTCGAACGATTGTATTTTAGAACTTTTTCCCAAAGTCCCGAGGAAACGATTGAGAAGGCAAGTAAGTCAACAGTCTTTGTTTCGGATTTGTTGAGGTCTAGAAGTTGATAGAATTATCTCTTCCTTATTCAGACCCTCTTCAGATTTCGGAAACACTGAATGAGATGGGTCAGTTGACCAGAATCACGCAGTTTGATTCTGGAGCTGGAAACTACAGCATGACTCATTCCATGGTGTCTGGAATTTCAATCGCAGAAATTAAGGCATCAAAAACACTTCTTTATGAGGGATGGGGGACTGATTGGTCCGTTGACTTTAATTGGATTACACCGCTGAAAAACTCGCTTGCTCCAATGGGGATTTGCGAAGGTTATGAGATGAAAGCCAATAGCCTTGGAGGTTTTAATACGTATAATGGATCGACGGGTGGTTCATGGGGAAAGTATTCTCCACTTTGCTCTTCTACGGCTTGCATGCTTGACAAAGCCTCGTTAATGGAGGCAATGATTGCTTGTAATGCTCATGTAGGTATTGACAACTTGACCAGCAACAAGGGACTGGAAGTATCGGATCAATTGAGTCATCAGCTTAAAAGACTAGCAAGGAAAGATCTCCAAGCCGGAATATCTAACCCCTCGAAGTATTATGATCTCATTATTTGTTGTTTAGAAGATGGTAAGCCTCGTGCTTACAAAAAAGGTGAAACTAAAAATCATGCGCTCTTGTCAGAGATTGTTCGCTTGTCTCACGACACGAAGAAAATGTCCTCTCCTATGACATTGGCTGATGTCTGCCAATTCCTGGATACTGGCCAAGCATCACTCTATAGAGTTTGCCAGAAATATTTTGGCATGGGAATTATTGAGATGATGATGCAAGTCCGTCTTGAAGAATCAAGACGTGCTTTATTGAGATGTCAGGATCAGTCGGCAGCTGAAGAAAGCATGATTCGTGAAGTGGCTATTCAATATGGCTTCAAGCATGCAGGACGCTATGCCCGTAGATACTTCAACAGCTTCGGAGAATTACCCAGTCAGACTCTGCTAAACGCATAGTGCGCCTTGATCCAGCTTGGTTTTTGCTAATTGCGTCAGGCCTGCTCTCAGGCTTTCCTTTTCTTGTGATTCATTCGTGTCGTCTTGAGGAAAGGAGGCTCGATCCATGCGTTATCGCTGTTTAGCTTTGTAAACTGAACGATCGCCGGTATCCATTTCTTATCAAAAGATCTAAAATGGGTGCAAATCGGGTTTTGTCGTGTCTCGCGCTCTCTTCGTGACAGTTGTCTGCAAATGAAAAGAGTCACGTTTGAGCTTAGCGAGGAACTCCATAAGAAGCTAAAGCTCCTTTGCTATACCGAATCTGTTTCTATTGGTCATATCCTACGTGAGTGTGTTACTGACTTCTGTAATAAGCATGATGCCCATCTTATTGAATTGATTGACCGCCGCTCCAAGTAGTCGTTTAAGTCAGCTGATTTAATAGTTCTGCTTTCAGTCCTGGCTGCTGCAGTTTCTTGTGGGATGACTACGCGGGCAAAGGATTTGATGCTTTTGTGCAATTGTGTTGCTATGAATTTTGTTGCTCTGTTGGTCGCTTTGCTGCAGTTATGAAGCGATGTCTTACTTCTATTTGCGGTTGCGAGATGAGTAAAAGTGATTATATCAGTTGTATTTTTGCGTGATTTTGATTTTTATTTTTGATAGCTTCTTTCAAGCCTTTGTTGAGACATGGCAGAACGTTTTGATGTTTTAGTGCAAGGTATATCAGAGGCTGATGCCCTGTCGCTGATCTTTGCGGATACAGCTTCTGTTGAACGACCCTCAGATCGCTATTTTGCTGCGACTCGGTTAGGGCTTTGTGATTGCGATAAGACCCTCGAGGCTTTAATTCGAGCTACACATGAGCTCAAAGTCGATGAATTGTTTGATCGAATCACTAGGCGTAAGGTTGTTGAGGCTTTAGGTCGCAGAAAAGATCCAAGGGCCATCCCTGCTCTTGTTGATGTTCTGGGTTGTAGTGATACTGAGGCCGTGATTAATGCGCTGTCGGCTTTGACCAGAATTGGCTGGCGTCCGGGCGAGGTGGAAGAAGATTGTCTGCTTGGATTGTTGAATGGGGAAGTGACACAAATACGTGCAGTCATTCAAACATTCACAAGGCTTGGAATTCAGAGTCCTCGTTCGAAGTCTTGCATCATGGATTGTTGTGATCACAAAAGTCTGCTTGTCTCCGGTGCTGCAAGGGCTTACATGGCTTCGCTTTATGGCGAATGTGACTTAATGAAGCCATTAGTGGCGTCTCTTACAGATCTAGTTGCTGGTAAGAGGAGATCTGCAGTGATTGATATTGGTGATTCCGGTGATGAAAGCCTGCTGCCTATTTTAGTTCGCGCGCCGGTATCCATGTCTCTTCGAGCTAAAAGCTTCTTGCAAATCGTTGATGGTAACCAGTCTCTCTCGAAACCTGAAAACCAGGCTTTGTTTGAGCAGCTGCTCCGCGATGATCCTTTGTTGTTAGATATTCGATCGGAGTGGGAATGTGGATCAGATCCTGATGAGATCGAGCGGAATCTCAGCCATCGTGATGAAGCTCGACAGTATGGTGCTGCAGCGAGTTTGATGCGGATTGATCGCAGCGAATGCCTTGCAGTGATTGAAAGTATGCAGGAAAGACTCTGGTCTGATTATGTCACTCACTATTATCTAAGTTGTCTTGTTGGTTTGCGAAAGTTCAGCGAAAAGAGTGATCTTGTCAGGTCTGCTCTTGCCGAAACTACGCCCCAATATACGAAGTCGAGAATTGCAGCTGCCTGGGCTTGCGTTGAACTGCAACTTGATGACCAAATGGATCTTTTGTACGAGCTTTCTTCATCGGCTCCTTGGGTTCCGTTGCGTTGGACATGTCAGCAAGCATTGGCACGCTTGATTGAGATGCAACAGCTCGAAAGGACGTTATGAGATCTCTTGGCTGAACGATTTTTGCTCTCGATTGCTTAAGCAGAATGCTTGGCCATGTGCTGCATCAGGTCAATGCATTTGCAGCTGTAGGCCCATTCATTGTCGTACCAAGCCACCAGTTTCATGAACTGATCGTTGAGCGCCATGCCTGCTCCAGCATCAAACACTGAGGTGCAGCTTTCTCCCAGAAGATCATTGGACACGATCGGATCTTCGGTATAACCAAGGATGCCAGAAAGGCCGTTCTGTGATGCTTCTTTCATGGTTGTCTTGATCTCTTCGTAACTGGCTGGTTTGGCCAGATTCACTGTCAGGTCGACGACGGAGACATCAGGAGTTGGTACCCGGAAAGCCATGCCTGTGAGTTTTCCATTCAGTTCCGGAATCACACGACCCACGGCTTTGGCAGCACCCGTTGAGCTGGGAATGATGCTCTGCCCCGCCCCTCGTCCACCTCGCCAGTCTTTGAGTGAAGGGCTATCCACTGGCTTCTGGGTTGCCGTGGTGGCATGCACGGTGGTCATCAGACCGCTGACGATTCCGTAGTGGTCGTTCACGACCTTGGCGAGTGGTGCCAGACAGTTCGTTGTGCAGCTGGCATTCGACACGATGTCTTCTCCTGCATAGGAGTTGTGATTCACTCCCATGACGAACATCGGCGTGTCGTCTTTGGATGGAGCGCTCATCACCACGCGTTTGGCGCCGGCCTCAAGGTGTTGGCGGGCGGTGTCGGCGGTCAGAAAGAAGCCAGTGCTTTCCAGCACGTAGTCGGCTCCCACTTCACCCCAGCGCAGCTGGCGGGGGTCTCGTTCGGCCGTGACGCGAATGTGACTGCCATTTACCATCAAGTGGCCATCCACAACCTTGATTTCACCTGGGAAGCGGCGATGCGTTGAGTCGTAACGCAGCAGGTAGGCGAGGTAGTCGAGTTCGATCAGGTCGTTGATGGCAACCACCTCCACGTCGGGGCAGGCCATGGCCTGTCGGAAGGCCAGACGCCCGATGCGTCCGAAGCCATTGATGCCAATACGGATGGACATGAAGGCGAGCCCTTCTGCTTCCCTGACTTATAGAGCCCATTGCAATCGAAAACCCCCTCCTTTTCTGGGACGCAGACAGAGTGAGCTCAGGTCGTTGCCGATGCCCATGGTTTCTCCTCCAGCCGAAGCCTCTTGCCCCATCTGTGCCCTGCATGGCGATCAGGCTGAGCTGACGGCTCATGAGATCTGGCGCAATGATCTCTGGCTGCTGCGACACCATCCGCGCCCTGCTCCGTTGGCCGGTTGGTGCCTGCTGGATTCGCGTCGACACTGTGGTGGTCCAATCAACTTTGTCCCTGAGGAAGCGCAGGATTGGGGCGTTGTTGTCCAACGTGCCTCCCAGTTGGTGCGTGCGGTCACAGGCTGCGAACGGGTCTATGCCATCGCCTTCGGTGAGGGAGCCCGACATCTGCATCTGCATTTGATCCCACGTTCTGCTGATGATCCACGCACCAGTGCCTGGAAGATTGCTGATCTTTATCGCGATGTCGAAGCGGGAATGGTCAATGCAGCGTCTGCTGACTGTGTAAATGAATGGGTGTTGCGCGCCAGAGATTTGGCCTCAGCCGTTCTGGATTGACACAGGTCTTTGTAATTGCACAGCTCACCGATGCCAGTCGTCTCCAGTCACGCTTTTGTAGCGATCAAGCAGCATTTGCTCGGTTTGCTTGAACCGGTTGATGTTGTTCGTCAGTTCCTGCTCATTGTGTTTGAGATAGGCGTGATGACCCACTTTCCATAAAGTTCTGGCTTTTTTCCAGCGAACCTGTGCTTGCTTCGCAGCAGCAATTAATTCGCTGAACTCTTCGTTTGAGAAGTCAAATTTCATCCTTTGCATGGCCTTGATCAGTGTTCGCCGTAAGGCCCGAAGCGCGTTGCGCAGGCAGCACCGCAGCTCGCTCCCAGCGCGACCGCCTGTTGGGTGCTCCAACCTGCGCTTAGTCCAGCGGTGACGCCTGCGGCAAAGCTGTCGCCACATCCATAGGACTCCACCATCGGGCCTGGCAGTTGAACAGCATCAAAACGGCCGCCTGGAATCAGCACGCCTCCGGCCTCACCCTCCGTGGCGATTCGAACTGTGGGTGCTGGATTGAGACAGTTTTCGGGAACCTGTTCGCCGGGGTCCAGTGCGCTGCCGATCAGGGCGTCCAGAGGTACTGAAGCCTGCTGCAACACGGCGAGTCCGAGTCGTGGTGTTGCACTCAGAATCCTGGCCTGGCGTGCCCGACGCAGGCCATCGCAGTCGGTGGCCGAGACGAACACGCCGTCGCAGTCTGCAAGTCGTTCCCAGTTGAGGTCGTCTTCAGCGGTGGGCATCAAGCGCTCGCCAATCACCGTGATTGCACGGTCACCGCTGGGATCCATCAGGCTGATTCCGCGCCGACTGGGTTGGTCGCGCCAGGCCACCACTGGTTCAACTCCCAACTCTCTGAGGCGTTGTTCGCTGCGTTGGCCAATCGCATCCCGACCGAGTGCTGTGAAAAATAGAACTCTTTGACCGGTGAGGCGTGCCAGCTGGACTGCGATGACAGCTCCGGCACCGGCAGGTTCTTCGAGGTCTCGAGAAGCTCGTCCGATCCTGCCTGGTCTGGGCAGTGCATCGACCTCCAAAAAGGTGACCCACTCCTGATGCCCTACCACCGCCAGATTCAAAGAGTTCAGCTCGCTATCTAAAGGCGTGGGCATTGCGTCAGGGGATGGGCAGGACGGATTTGGCGGCATTGCGCAGCTGCACGTTGATCTTGCCTCCAACAGAATCCACTCTCACTGCTCCGGTCACATTCAGCAGTTCCCCATCGGGAGTGCCGACCAGCACGGGACCTCCGTCGCTGCCGTTAACGGTCACCGGTGCGGTGACTTCTCCCACCGTGACAGCACCTTCAACCTTGACGGGTTCGGTCACGGCCACGTCGCCACTGACAGGCAGCGCCTTGACAGCTTCGATCGATAGAGGCTCCTCGCTCTTCACGCTGACCGGCGCAGAGAGCTGATCAACGGTGATGCCTCCCACGAGCCGCACAGGCAGCGGCTGATCGAGTGGCAAGGCAATCGGGATGGGTTGGCGAAGGATCTGAATGGCAGCCACGGCAACGGCCCATGCGGCGATCACCACAGCCAGCGGCCAGCGGCTGGCCATCATCAGAACGAACCAAAGGGGATTCGAGCTTGGTGAGGTCGATGGGCCCTGGTCTGCCATGGCTTGAATGAACTTGATGCACCGGTTGTACCGGCTTCCTGCGGCTCGGCCATGGGTGGCGCCAGGACCTACAGCTCAAGTTCAGAGCTCGTATTCCTCTTCGAATCGCGTCAATAACCCTTTGTAGAGAGCCAAGGTCCCCTCGCTCTCTTCGGTCACCCCTTCGGTGACGTAGAGCGCTGCCAGATGGCTGCAAGCGGCATGAACCTGAGCAAAGGCTTCTGCGTACTCGTTTTGAACGTCTTCTTCGCGGATGTCTCTGATCATCGCTGAGACGAATTCCACTTTCTTCTCGGCTGCTTTGATCTCAGCCTCCATCTCCTTGCTCAGTTTGCGTCGCTTGCGAGCCATGCCTCTGGTTCGACTGGCTTCAACCTAGGAGTGAGACCTGCAGGCGGAGTGAGACCTGCAGGTCTTCAGCCGAGTCAGAAACAGAACGGAAGATATTTGGCGCTGCAGGCGACGTAACCATCAACCAGTGGGCCGAGTCCGATCTGATGGACGATCCCCTGACCTGTGATGGCTTCAGTGAGAACGCCGATCACGATGCCCAACATGGCGGCACGGCCATTGAAACGCTCCACCCGATCGAGCTGCTGTTCATGGATGGCGCGGGCCGCTGAATCCTGGAACCACTTGTCGCTGGCTTGCTGCTGAGTCATGGAACCGTTGCGGATGTGTAGCAATGTAACAGCACATTGACTTTTGTTCTTAATCACTATCTCTAATGCTTCCGATCGCCGCCCAGTGGCAGATCGGGCCTTGCCCCTGACCGATGGCCAGAGCCTGCTTCAGGCCTTGCTTGACGTACGCACGCGCCGCCGTCATTGCCACATCGAGATCCTGTCCGAGAGCCAATCCTGCGGTGATGGCTGCTGACAACGTGCATCCTGTGCCGTGGGTATGGGGGGTATCCACCCAAGGCCCCTCAAGCCAGTGGGGTTGGCCGTCGAACAGCAAATCCCGGCCCCCCAGCGATCGTTCGCTGCCGCTTTTGATCAGAACTGCCGCAGGCCCCTGGGCGTGGATCGCGGCTGCGGCTGCTTCGATGTCACTGTCGTCGCTCAGTTCATGGCCGCTCAGCAACCGCGCTTCATGGCGATTCGGGGTCAGCAGGGTTGCCAGCGGAAGCAGGTCGTCGCGTAGCGCGGCGATCGCGTCATCTTCAAGCAGCACGGCGCCTGTGCGGCTCACCATCACCGGGTCGATCACCTTGGGGATGCTCCAGTGCCGTAAGAGTTCAGCGGTGGTTTGAATCAGTTCGCGATTCAGCAGCATCCCGGTTTTCAGTGCATCGACAGGCAGGTCGTTCTTGACGGCTTGCAGCTGTGCCTCCAGGCCTGCGGGCGGTATGGGATCCACTCGTGTCACTCCGCAGGTGTTTTGCGCGGTGACGCAGGTCAGGGCACTGCAGCCATGAACCCTGAAGGCCATGAAGGCGCGCAAATCAGCCTGGATCCCTGCACCTCCTCCTGAATCGCTTCCCGCGATGGTGAGGGCGATCGCTGGAGTGATGTGTTGAGCCTGCATCAGGGTTTACGCCAGACCACCGGCTTGCGGCGTTTCGGGTAGAGCTCTCGGCACAGCTTGCAGACTGTGCCATCGCAGCCGCGTGCGCTGCAGTGCTCGCGGCCGTAGAAAATGATCTGCAAATGCAGTCGATTCCATTGCTCCTTTGGGAAGAGAGCCTTGAGATCTGCTTCTGTTTTCACAACGCTGTCGCCTTTGCTCAACCCCCAGCGCTGAGCCAGACGATGAATGTGAGTATCCACGGGGAATGCAGGGACACCGAAAGCCTGCGCCATCACCACGCTGGCGGTCTTGTGCCCGACTCCTGGTAGCGCTTCAAGCTCTTCAAAACTCTGTGGAACGACTCCGTCGTGGACATTCACGAGGATGTGGGCGAGCTTGTGCACATTGCGCGCTTTGGTTTTGGCCAGTCCCAGCTGACGGATGTGGCGGTAGATCTCTGTTTCGTCGAGTGATGCCATGGCAGCGGGCGTTGGCCCGGCGGAGAACAGTGCTGGAGTGACTTCATTCACCTTTTTATCGGTGCACTGAGCACTGAGCAAAACGGCGATCAGCAGCGTGAAGGCATCGCTGTGATCCAGGGGAATCGGCGTCTCGGGGTAATGCTCGTTCAGCCGATCGAGGATCACTCTGGCTCTTTCGCCCTTGTTCATCACGGCTTGAGATCGACAGCCATGATTGCAGCGCCGTTGTTGGGATGAGAGATTGGCGAGTGTTCGAACTGTGGGTTCATGAGCCCTGAGCAGCGCCGAAACAGTTCTGATTCAAGCGACGCCTATGCACGGGCAGTGCGTCGGGAAGAGCAGCAACAGGAGCGTGAACAGCAGCAGCGTCGTCAGGACGACAAACCTCAGAACATTGCTGAACTCACTGAGATTGACGAGGCCAGCGATCTGTTTCGCCAGCACAGCCATCAACAATCAATGGAAGGTGGCTGAGTCTGGCTTGTTCTCGATCCCATCTCCAGGAGTTGCACAAGCTCCCAAGAGTGAAGACATTGAACCTGGTCTTTGATCGAATCGAGACGTATCAGCGTCCTGTTGAACAGCTCGAAAAGACATCAAGCTTCCAGATTGAATCAATTGATGGACGAAACATCTGATGGCAGCGTTTCGTGGGAAAGCATCAATTCAATTAGCATTTTCCGCTTGCATGTATTGGCTATAGTGATGTTGAGGCTTAAGAGAAACAGGATGAACCTTCGCAATCGATTGATCGCAGTTACTACTGTTGCTTTGGCGCTATCCACTGCCCACTCTATTTCCGCGGCAACGCTTCAAGACAAGGTTCGCTTTTCATACAGTATCGGCACGCAGGCTGGAAAACAGTATTGCGCCAATAAAGCAGCTCAAGAAGCGATGGAAAAAGGAACTGCTATTGCCATGGGTCAGACAAATATACCGATGTCAGTGATAAGCGAAATGGACTTTGAAGATGATCGCTACGCACTGCCTATGATTGAGGGCATGATTTCTTATGCCATTGATCACTGCCCGCAACGAGCAAAAAGACTATTCCCCGATCTCTATAAAATGGCTGATTAATCCATAGTGCTTAGGTGCTAGGCAGTGTTGGAATCCTTTTGAATCGATTGTGATCTTGGATTACCTGGTTGTATGGATCAAATCATTCATTGATTTCTCAGCCTGTGCTCAGGTTTGTGCTTTGCTGCGGGATTATTCAGATAGCAGATTCAAGCATGCCTCTATGTCAACGGCGATCCACTTCGACGCGCAGTATGGGTTGAGTGACGTGTTGCTACTTTCATTTTTGTTGACTGGTCTTTCCTCTGCTCCTGTTGGCTTTGTTTTGATTATGTGGTTTGACTTGCTCCCTTAGCCCGATGACAGCATCTCTGGCTTGGTTGCCTATGTCGGCCCCATGTCCTCTCGTTGTAGTCTCGGCCCATGATTCATTGAGTTGCATGTCGAATCGACGGATCGCTTTAGTGATTGGGACCGTTGTCGGCTTGATTGCGATCGTTGCCTGGGTCGCTGAGATTGACATTGTCTTTCAAGAGTCAGCGGAAGAACAAGAGCCGAATCAAAAGTCACTGGTGATTGATGAGTCTTCTGCTGAGTCAAAGGCTGTTGCGTAATGACATGACGTTCCGGCTTGATTAGTCTTCCTCTAGTTGCCATGCGTGCATGCTACAGACAATTGTTTTGGTATGTCTTGGCCTTGCATGGGCTTTTTATGTCAGAAGAACAAAGGCAATAATTAAAAATCTCAAGTCGCAGCTTCGAGATCATCAGCTTCAAGAACATGCTGCAATTAATTGGTGCTGCTGTGCTATTCAGCGTGCCGACAATAAGGATGAGCTGCTGAATGCTTTTTGCCAGTTTGTTGACACCGGTCGTGAAATTATTGACTATCCGGATCGTCTCGCTGAGTTTATGAGTATCAATGGGCTGACAGAAGTTCAGCACATGAGAAATATCATTGTGCTAGACAAGGTTCTGAAATCTTTTAATGAGCGTTGATTGATCGGGGTTGGATGTTCTCCTGAGCTGCCTTCTCAGTGAACCATTGCTCTTAAGCATGGATCTGCTGTCTGCGTGTTGATTACTTGGATGGATTGATCTCTATCGAGAAATTTTTATGTTTGCATTGCGCAGTGACGTCTGAAGCCTCGCCCGCCGGGATCAGGGCGATTCCTCCCCTCTGTCCATAGTCAGCTCCGCGATATTGAGTGATTTCTGCATAACCAGCTTTGCCTGCGTTGCAATCCACCGTGACGGCCACCAGTTGGTCACTTCTGACCTCAAATGTTTCTCCCAGTTTCTTGTCGAGGTCCGCTGATCTGCCCGTTTCAGTGCTCAGCGTTGTTTGAATGCTTGCAGGACTGCAGACACTGGTGACATCTGTTGGTGTGCTGTAGTCCGCTGCATAGCTGAATGGCAAGTCTTGAGGAAACACCGTGATGGAGACCTGCAGTGGATGGTCTTTCCCTTCCAATCGCTCGTACTGCATGGGGTAGGTGTCTCCAACGTCGTCGTAAACCGCCATTTGTAGGAGCGTTGGACTGCACCAAGTCACGACTGTCTGCAGTTTCGACCTGTCAATTCCGATGGTTCCCTGTTGGTAGGGGCCATTGCTCAGAAATGTTTTTTCTTCAAACCGATCTGATGCTGTACAGCCTGCAAGCAAAGTAGAGATCAAAAGAACGATGGCAACAAAGCTCTTCATGTGTTGATGAATGATTTCAATATTGGATTGTTTGTGCAGGAGTTTTGATTTCTTCAGGACATTCTTGTTTCAAGGCTTTCTGCATTATCTGCTTGCTGTATTCAAAGATGGAGCGCAATAAGGCTCATTCAAGAGCCAGGCTTGATCGCTTCTTTCACGGATTCAACGCCTTTCTGGATCGCTTCTGCGGGCACTCTGAGCTTCTGTTGCTGAGTAGTCGACCAGATGTTGACGGCGTAGACGATGGCGCCACCCACAATCAATGCGGCAAGAACAAGGCCAATCCCATTGCCCCCCTGTTGAATCACGACAGGCCTTTGCTGTTCCTGATCACTCATTGAGGCTCCTCTCACTGTTCATCACTGACATGGTTGTAGCCATTGATTGTTGTCTTGTCCGTCTGCGCCAATGGATTTGATCGCTGGCATCGTTGTCGCTATGACGAGCCATAACGTCACCAGTTCGGAGTGTTCGGGCCATGCTCACCACCAGCACCCGTCTGAAGCTGCAGTCAATCCTTCAGCGAGTGGCTGAGGGGGCCAGTGTCAGCCTGTCGGACCGTGTTTATCTTCAGAAATTCGCCGACCGAGATCGCACGGTCTCGTCCTGGCTGCGTCGTGCTCGGCGCCAACAACTTTCCGGGCGCCCTCTCGAAGGTCTTGACAGCCTTCTCGATGCTCTTGACCTGTGCAGTGCAGAACCCGACCAGCAGCACAGTCCCGAGGCTGATGACCTCGGTGATTGGTTCGCAGGGGCCGATTCCTGGCTGAGACGTGACTGAGGTTCGCTTAGCGTTGATTCAGCACCTGCTGTCTCGTCTTGAACAACACCTCGCGAGGAGTGATTTACGTTTCGGTCTGGGTGGTGATTTGGGGCACGGCCTCCTCACTCGTGGACTGGTTGCTTCTCCACGCTGATCTTTATCAAGAAGGCAGTTTTGGTCAGGCCGCCACTTTCATCGGCTACGGAGCTGCTGCCTCGGTTCTCGCGGTACGTCTTTCCAGTCGCTTTCTGTTCAAAGCCGAGGTTGCCGAGGAGAGTGCCGACAGCGATCAGTCAGCCAGCTGATCCGGCGATCGATGGACCGCCAGCGCAGCCAGCATTCCGGCTAGAAATCCGGATGCATGTCCGATCCAGCTCACGCCAGCTGGAGATGTCCAGGGAAGCAGGCCAGGCAGGGCGCTTCCGTAGAGCAGCAGCGCGATGGTGCTCAGCAGGATCGACAGAGGTCGTCGTTCCAGAAAACCGATCAGCACCAGATAGCCCAGCAACCCGTAGACCACTCCGGATAAGCCGTGAGAACCAACCGGCCAAAACAGCCAGACCGGAATCTCCAGAACGATCACTGCAATCCAGATGCTCAGATAAGTTCTTTGGCTTCTGGCTAGTACGAGGTAGCTCAGCGGCAGGAAGACCAGGCTGTTCGTGAGCAGATGGCCGAAGCCTTGGTGGCTGAATGGTGCTGTGAACAACGTCCACCAGGGTGTTCCAGGACCCATCGCCAGGTTCCAGCGACCGCCGAGCAGCAGTTGATCCACCAGTTCCTGAAGCCAGGCCAGGCCCAGCAGAATCAGAGGCAGAGCGATCAATCCATCCACACTTTTGCTCTGATCACTGAAGCAGTTTTTGGCCGATCTCGGTTCGCCGTGTTGGTGACAGCCGATGTTCATGTGTCGGAATTCAGCTCCGACCCGCTATGAACTGACCAGTCACCGTAAGGATCACACCATGACCACCAAGTGTGAGGTGATCGTGATCGGCAGTGGTATCGGTGGTCTCTGTTGTGCTGCACTCTGTGCCAGAGCCGGCCACGAGGTGATGGTTCTCGAAGCCCATGGCCATCCGGGTGGTGCTGCTCATGGATTTGAGCGGCAGGGCTATCAGTTCGAATCAGGCCCTTCTCTCTGGAGCGGACTTGGCCGATGGCCAAGCAGCAACCCGCTGGCTCAGATTCTCAAGGCCTTGGATGAACCCCTGGAGGTCATCCCCTATCGAGACTGGGATGTGTTGTTCCCCGAGGGGCATCTGCGTATCGGGGTGGGCGCTGACGGCTTCGAACGGGTTGTCGCTGATCTGCGAGGAACGGCAGCGGTCGAGGAGTGGCGACGTTTCGCTGAGGTGTTGCAGCCCATTGCAGCAGCGGCGGACGCACTGCCGTTACTGGCACTACCGCCGGGTGGACTCGAGGGGCTTGGACCACTGCTGCGACGCAGCGGTCGCTTGCTTCCCCATCTGCCGGCTCTGCGTCATCTCAGCGGTGCCTTCGGTTCGCTGGTGGATCGCCACCTTCAGGATCCCTTCCTGCGCCATTGGGTTGATCTGCTCTGTTTCCTGATCAGTGGAATGCCCATGGCGGATACCAATGCGGCAGCGATGGCAACACTATTTGGCGAATGGTTTGAACCTGAGGCCTGCCTTGATTTTCCCAAGGGCGGAAGTGCTTCCGTGGTGCAGGCCCTCGTCCGTGGTCTTGAGAAATATGGCGGCAGCCTGCGCCTTGGAGCCCGTGTGAAGCGGGTCCTGTTGGATGGAGATCGTGCTGTTGGCGTCGAGCTGGTCAACGGTGAACAGTTCGACGCCGATCATGTGGTCAGTAACGCTGATGCCTGGAGTACGGCGAAGCTGTTGCCTGAAGCGACATCGCCCTCCTGGCGCCATCAACGCCTAGAGACTCCAGCCTGCGCTTCCTTTCTCCATCTGCACCTGGGCTTTGATGCCAGTGGCCTTGACGATCTGCCCATTCATACGGTTTGGGTTGGAGACTGGGAACGGGGAATCGAGGCCGAACGCAATGCCGTGGTGGTTTCGATTCCGTCGGTGCTTGATGCCTCGATGGCGCCTGCCGGTCAGCACGTTCTGCATGCCTACACACCGGCCAATGAACCTTGGTCGTACTGGAGCGGTTTGGAACGTTCAACGGCTGCCTACGACAAGCAGCGTGAGCAGCGCTGTTCGGTGTTCTGGCAGGTGCTTGAGCAGCGCATCCCGGATCTGCGCAGCCGCTGTCGGATCGTGATGGAGGGCACGCCTCTCACCCATCGTCATTTCCTGTCGGTGCATCAGGGCAGTTATGGCCCAGCGCTGTCGGCGGCCAAGGGGTTGTTTCCTGGTGTGCAGACGCCAGTGCAAGGTTTTCTTCAATGTGGAGCCAGTACCTTCCCCGGTATCGGCATTCCGCCTGTGGCCGCCAGTGGAGCGATGGCTGCCCATGCGATCACCGGACAACGGGCTCAGAAGCAATTGCTGGAGAGCTTGTCTCTTTGATCAACTACACAACCTCTGCCAGCTGCTCATTGCAACGCACCTAGGGACGCGCTTAGTCGCTGGGTTCTTTAGCTTTCGGGTTGATTGGATGGTAGGAATTCCCCGTGGTCGTCCAGGTCTTGAACGACAACGAGCGCTTCAAGCTCGACGACAGCGATGATGCGCTGTTTTATAGCGACCCCCGTTTTGTTCAGCATCTCGATGCAGCGTTTCGTTTGCGCCTGACACAGCTTTATCGCGAGCGCATCCCCAGTTGTGCGGTTGTGCTCGATCTGATGAGCAGTTGGGTGAGTCATCTGCCGGAAGATCAACGCTACGAGCAGGTGATTGGCCATGGATTGAATGCTCAGGAGTTGGAGGCCAATCCGCGTCTCGATCGTCACTGGGTGCAAAACCTGAATCGCGACCAGACACTTCCCCTCGACGATGCCAGTGTCGACTGCACCTTGATCGTGGCCGGCTGGCAGTATCTGCAGCAGCCAGAGTCTGTGGCCGCCGAGCTGCTGCGCATCACCCGCCCCAAGGGGCAGGTGATCTGTGCTTTCAGCAATCGCATGTTCTTCACGAAGGCGCCTCAGATCTGGACCGATGGCGGTGACGGCGACCACCTTCGCTACGTGGCGGAGGTGATGATGGCGCAGGGATGGCCGAAGCCTGAATTGGTTGCTGAACAAACGCAGCAAACCGGACCTCTTGGTTGGGTCGGTGCGAAGGGAGACCCCTTTTTTGCAGTGATCGCCACCAAGCCCTTGGCTTCAGATTCCCTCTGAGTCGTCTGGAGGGATCGGCTGCCAGCCGCTCTGCCATTGCGCCTTGTCTTGAAGCTGCGTCCAGCTTTCTCTGAGTCGTACTTGAGGCTCCAGCAGTGAAGCCAGTTCAACCCAGCGTTCAGAGCCGCGTCCGCCCTGAAGAACAACGCGAAAATGACGTCGTCCTGATCGGGGGGTGAGGCTGGTCCAGGCTTCTGCTGGCTTCCAGGGCACAGAACTGCAGTACAACGGTGGAGAGAACGATCATGCCTCGCGTTCTGCCCTCTCGACGTTGTCAGGATTCGGTTGCCCCTAACGACTCAACAGCTGGCGATTGCTTCTTGCAAGCTCACCACGGGCTGCTGCTTAGAACTGGTGACCTCAAGGATTTTTCCGATCGAATCGGAGGTGTTCAAGGCTTCGATGCAGCAGCGTGCAACCAGACGACGAGGGATTGAATCACTTTCCTGCTTGTCTGCTCCAGTCCACAGCACGCCTTCCTCGTCAAGGTCGTCTTCGCGCTCGTTGAGTCCACCAGGTCGGATCACTGTCCAGTCGAGCCCGCTGTTTTCCAGATTGCGCTCACCAACACGCTTCCAAACCAGGATCAAGCCAAATAGGTTGAGAGGGTGTTTCCAACGCCCTGCGCATAAGGAACTGACCAGCACCACGCGCTGCACGCCGACGCGCTGGCAACTCTCGACCTGTCGCTCGACGCCCCAAGCATCCACTTTCATGGGCCCTGTCAGGTCAACGGATGGACGTGCTCCTGTCGCGATCACTAGAGCGTCCACGCCGCGCAGAGAGTCGTCCAGGGCGTTGGAATCCATCAGGCTGAGTCGGTGCTGCTCACAGCCCTCCAGTGATGATGGAATCTGGGATTCAGGACGCAGAAGCAGCCTGGCCTGATCGCCTGAAGCCATGATTTCTTCGGCAACACGGAAGCCTGTTTTGCCCGAGGCACCGCTTACGGCAATCGTGCGCGTCATAGTCGATCGAGGCGGGCATGAAACCTAGCCATAAAGCCCAGCCATAGACTTCGCTCCTGATACGGCAGCGGCGCTGGCCGGATCTTGACCAGCACAAACACTCAGTTACACAGCTTTACAAACGAGCTATGGTTCTTAACAGAAGTACACAAGCCAGTGATGACTGATTACTCCGCCGCCATTTATGGGCTCCTTGCTTTCACTGCTGTGATCACTGCAGGTGTGGTCTACGTGCTGGCTCAGCCGACCGACCTGCCTTCCGTTCAAGCAAAGGGTTGATTGATGTCGATTGATTCGCGTTGCAAGGAACAGCAGTCGGTTGCTGATCAGATGTTTATGGATTTCAAGTACACCAAGCCGGGTTCGAAGGAGCAGGTTCGTGCTTTGTCCACACTCAGTTTCCTTGTTGGCATGTGGTCTGATTTTCTGGTGAACGAAGAGAAAAGGATGTCCTCGGCTCTCGCTCTTGAAGCGAGTTCGTAGTTGTCGATCTCGGTTGCCTGCACAGGCCTGGATTCAAGACGTCGAATTGGACCTTGTCACGTTCAATGATTTGAGTATCGATTCCTAAGGCGCGTGGGTCTTCTGCACGCGATAAGGAGTGTGTACGGAGTTTTTCTCCGGTAAGCGCTTGGGGAGAATCAAGACGGGCCGCCACCCGTCTTTTTTTGTTAGCTCCTTCAGAATCAAGGTTTTTCCAGCGGTTTCAATGCCTGGCAAGGATGTTGATCTTGTTGTGATCGGTGCTGGGCTGTCCGGTTGCGCGTTGGTGGCAGCTCTGAGCAACAAAGGCTGGCGCGGGACCATTCAAATTCTGGAAGCTGGGCGAGGACCCGGTGGTCGCTGTGCCACCAGGCGGCGGCGCGATGCCCCTCTCTGGCGTCTGGATCACGGATCTCCGACCCTGAGTTTTCAGAGTGAGCCTCAAGGCCATTTGCTGGAGCTGATGCAGTCGCTGGAACAACGCGGCGTCATTCGTGTTGATGATGATCCTGTTGTTGGCCTGGACCATCACGGTGCTGTCGTTGCACCTCCCGATCACCCTCTGCTGCGCGGTCCGCGCTGGCGAGGCATCCCAACCATGGCCTCGGTTGCGGAGACGTTGCTGTCTGATGGCTCTGATCAAGTTGGTGTTTGTTTTGGGGAGCGGATTCAGACGCTTTCCAGAGATGGTGAGAGCTGGGTTCTTCCTGGTGGGGCTTGTGCCAGCAATCTCGTGCTCAGCGGGACGCTCCTTGCCCATCCCCGTTCGTTGGCCATGCTTGGCAGGAGCGACGTGCCCTTGCGTGACGCCGTTCCTGAGCGGCACGATCTTCTTCTTGATCAGGCACTGGCCTCGATTGCCGGCCTCAACGCGAGCATTCGCTGGAATCTGATGCTGGAGTTCCCGGCGATGGATCTTGATCCTTTGCCTCGGCAGATCTGGCTGACGCCTCGGGCGCAGCAGCAATTCGGAGTGGAACGTCTTGTGCTGCAGCGACAACAGCAGGGGCGTCTCGGTCTGTTGATCCACGGTCTTGACGATGGTTCGTTGATCACGCCTGAAACGCAGCCACAGCTTCTGATCATTCAGGAACAGCGATTGCTGAGTGTTTTGCCAGAGCTTCTTGGCTCCTGGCCATCACTGCAGAGGATGGTGTCCCATGCGCATTCGCTTGGCGTGATGCGCTGGGGAGCTGCTCAACCCTTGGAGCAAGGAATGCCAAAAGCGCTGCAGTGGTGCAGCAAAGCCCGTGTGGGGTTCTGTGGCGACTGGATTGCGGGACCCGGTTTCGGCATGGCGGAGGGAGCCCTTCAGAGCGGTCTCGATCTGGCCGAGTTGATTGCGTCCTGAATGGCGACTGCTTGTCGCTCAAGCATTACCCGTCGTTGGTTCATGCAAAACAATCACAGGATTGTGATAACTGCTGGCCGGAATCGGCGCAGCGCGTCACAACAGAGAAAAGGTCGTCTCCCATGCGCAGCCGATTTCAGCCTGTCCGGGTTCATGCCAGTGTTCATGATGATGAGCCATGCCAGTGCCAAGACTGTGTGGCCCTACGTCGTCGTTTGACCCAGATGGTCACTCAGACCAAACCGTTGCCTGGGCCGCATCGCCCCGTCTACGCCTGCCGGTGAGGAGAAACGTCTCCATGGTTGGACTTTGAAGGTTGATCCAGGGCTTTGACAAGCGTTTGAGCTGATCAGCCGTATTCGGGGCACCATCCAGCCTGGTCCTGCCAGGTCGGACACCAGAGCCGGCAGCGCTTGGTGAGATGGTCTCCCTGCTGGAGTTGTTGCTGTCTGAGCTTGCAGGCCACCATCGTTCGACAGGACGCATCCACTCCATAGGTGAAGTACTGGCAGGTCAGGCAAATCCGAGCCCCCTTCCAGTTCTGAAGCTCACTTGCGTCGACGTACTCCCACTCGTCCATAGCCTGCTAATAAATGGTACTGATGTACTAATGCATCCAATGGCGCCGGGTCAAGTGCCTTCAAAAAGCTTCTGATCGGCTCTGGGCCAGATCCCCGTCCGCAAGCAGCAATCGCACGAGCCGCCGCCGCAAGAGCAGCCATTGGCCAGAATCGATTCCCTTGATCTCAGGCCATGCGATGGTTGATTACTGCTCTGCTCTCCCTGGCAGCCTTTGTCCTTGTCTTGGCCAGCGGAGCCAAGGCCGATGTCACGATTCACGTGGGTTCAAGAACCCCACCGGCTGAGGCTCATTGCCATCGGGTTGGAATTCGCAGCACCGATGAAGGCAGGGTGCTGAGCGTGTATGCCTGCCGCCCATAAAAAAGAGGCAGAGTGCCAGCTCTGCCCCTGAGTTTTCTCGTCGTGCCACCCATGGCTGGGAGACACGCGAACCTTCTCGTCATCGCCGCAATGCGGTCGTGTGCATGGACACCAAATCGGCGGATCCGTTCATAGCGCAGCAGGAGTTGATGAGTTGAGTTGTTCGCTCTGAGTTTTGGTTGATTATTGGCCAAAACCCTTATTTGATGATTGCTTTTGAGCTTTCTTTGCTTTGGGCGCAGTTGTCTCCTCCACAGCAGAATCTTTGAAGAAGATTCCATCCAGCCAGACGGTGATGATGTAAACAACGATCAGAACTGGAATCAGAACAAGCCACTGATTCTCAAACTCATAGGGAAGTTTCTGAACCCCAAAGATCGCTAGGTATCCGGTGATCAGAGTGAAGATAAATCTGCGAATGCTGGAGGGATTCAAGGCAGGGCGTTGTCTCTGTTGAGCAGCTCATCTGAGAACTGCTCAGGTGTTGGGTTCAGTCAACACCTGTGCGACTCGTCAGGCATCCAGCTGTAACAACAGTGTTCGTTGAAGACGTTTGTCTGGGTTCGATTCAAGCTTCCGGAGTTTTGATCGTTGAGCCGAGGCTCTCCAGGCGTTGTGCATTCACGCCGAGGTCGGACTCTCCAAGGCGCGAGATGGAACGCGCCTCCAGAGTGACGGCATCGGTTGCAGAGAGTTCGACGTCGTCGACGAAACCGAAGATCCTGCTGCTGTAGGTGGCATGCAGATAGTTAGCCCTCTGCTCGACAATCTCGGTGCGAGGAGTGGCTTTGATTCGTTCAGACAGCTGTTTCAGAGCTGCAGAGGAATCTTTAACGATCCATTGGCTGCTTGCACAGTGCTCAGGGCCTGGGCAGGGACTCAGGTGACCGCCATCGGTCGCTAGGTCGGTTGGCATGGGTCCAACAACATGGAACAGCGCCAGAACAACCGGGATGGTGATCTGAACCAGAAACGCAGGCATGCTGATCAACTGTCCAGGCATGCAGTCATCCTATGGGGCTTCATCAAAGATAATTCCTTGATCCCAGTCATCTGAACTGAAGACCACATCTGCAGTCTTCTGCAATCGTCTAGTGGCTCCCGAGCAATTTCTTGAGGATCAGAACGAGTCAATCATTGGGCCACGGTTTCTCTTTGTGGCTATTGCTGGGGAAGCGGTCTCGTTGATGATGAAATTTTTCACTGTAATTCTGCTCGGCTTCTTGCTATTGGGTTTTGGGCCTATAGCTTTTGCCAATGATTTATCGATCTCCGCTAGCGGGCGAAACCGAGAAGTCACGCTGAACAAACTGCTTTCACAAGTTCCTGAAGGCGCAGCAATGACGGATGCATCGTGCAAAAGAATTGGCATCGCTGGCCTGAATTATCAGTATCGCTGTTCTGTGGCCTGGGAATTCAGGAATCAATACCTGGGATCCAGCTGACTGTGCCTTTCATGATGGTCCTGTTCTGATCAGGTCCAGCGCACGGGATCGTCCGATTTCAGGTGTTGCACGTGCTCGGTCGCGTGATCGAGCAGGTCGTGACTGATCGTGAGGCAGATGCTGTCCAGCGGCAGGGAAAAGCTGCTGCAATCTGCATCAAACGGACCTTCCACATAGGCACCGATTCGTTCGGCCATCAGGAACAGCACCACGATCACCACACCTCCAAAACGACTTTGTGAATCGGGACCAAGGTCGTGGAAGTACAGCAGCAGCAACAGGACGAACAACCAGTTCAGAAGTCTGACGAAAACTTCGTAAGAGGCTGGAAGCGGTGTGTTGCGGATTCGCTCCAAGCCGCCAATGGCATCGGTGCAGGCGTTGCCCACTTGCATCAGCTGCAGACGACCAAATCCATCGGTTAAGCCTTGGCGATGGAGATCTCCAATCCAGACGCCGCGTAGCTGTCCCAGCTGGCGAAGGTTGGTGGTGCTAGGCAGCCTCAGATCCTGCAGCAATTGATCTTGCAATTCCCGCAGGTCTCGCTGCCAGAAGTTGCGTAGCTGAAAGTTCAGTTGCCACACGATGGCAACCTGCAGACGCAACAACTTGCGTTCCTGACGTCCGGGCGGCCTGCTGCTGTCGAGATGGGCCCGCAGTGTGTCTGCCCAGTTTCGGCTCACGTTCACAACGGTTCCCCAGAGTTTGCGGGCTTCCCACCAGCGCCCGATTGCCTGGGTGTTGCGAAAGCCGAGAAAAATCGATGCCGCGATGCCCATGATCCTCACCACGCTTTCGTTGGCGGTCCAGCTGCGGGGGATCCAGTCGTTATGCACGAGAACGGTGATCAAGAGCAGCAGCAGCAAGTCGAAGCGCATGCGCCAGAGCAGCTGCAGCACAACAAGCACGTAGTCCTGTCTGCGGGTGCTAGGTGGATAGCCGTAGTCGCCAGACTCGATCATGGCCGCTCTTGCAGTGACTCGATTACAGCTGTGATCATCGCCGTCCAACCAAGGGGCCAATGGCCAAGGCTCGATGGGTGGGGCCGGCGCCGAGTAATCATGGTTTGCTGATGCCGCGACCAACCCCGCGATGATCTGTGTGACCTCCAACTGCCCGGAGAGTGTGATCCTGGCCCTGGGTGTTCGCGACTGGCCGGTCTGGGCCTGTGAAATCAGCTGTTTCCCCTGGCAGTACGACCAGCGTGAAACCTGTCTGCTGCTTGAGGGTGATGTCACGGTGACGCCAGAAGACGGCGAGCCGGTTCGATTCGGTGCTGGCGATCTCGTGGAATTCCCAGCAGGCCTGTCGTGCACCTGGCAGGTTCATCAACCTGTTCGAAAGCATTATCAGTTTGGCTGACGACAGATGCTGCGTCTGGCGAGTGTTGACGGCTCAGAATTCAGCATCAGCGGCCCACTGGGGCCTGCATGGAAGCCAACCGACACGTAGGAGTTCACCCCAGAGGCGTTCAGCCGTGTCCTGACTCAAATGCACACGTGTGGTCAACAGTGGTGCCTGGTCTGGAAAAGGTCGCCCTGAATCCACGAACACCCTCGGATCGCGGTTCCAGCTTTTTTCATCGGCATGGAACCGTTTCGTGTCCTGGGTGCTGGGATCCTGGATCCAACCATGGCTTGGCATCGTTTCCGTGGGGTGATCAGGGACGCACGCATCCACTCCTCAGCCTTGAACGGTGCATAGGGGGAGCTCGGAGCCATGGATCCTCTGCTGATACATCTGTTCTAGTGCTGTAGTACAGATGTGTCAACGCAAAGCTTTGTTGTCTTTTGGATGCTGCCGTTGTTGGTGTCGTCCCGTTTCGGTCA
This sequence comes from Synechococcus sp. GEYO, assembly GCF_900473955.1. Taxonomy (NCBI): domain Bacteria; kingdom Bacillati; phylum Cyanobacteriota; class Cyanophyceae; order Synechococcales; family Synechococcaceae; genus Synechococcus; species Synechococcus sp. GEYO. The sequence continues at coordinate 119,494 of NZ_UCNL01000011.1, read as the reverse complement.
ATGCGTACATTGATGGTTCTGAGAACGGACTGCGATCCCTCAGATTCGAGCTGCTGCGACAACGATGATTTATCTGGCTTTCCGCTACGGCAATCTTGAGATGAGCAATCTCAGCGTTGTGGTGATTGCGGCTGCAGGGGTGTTGTCATTGGTGTTTTTTGTTGTGGCTTCCCTAAACACGGACACCCAGGGGCTGATTGATTCGGCAGTGCAGAAATTTGACGACGACGATTGAGGCCGATCTGGGTGATCGCAGGCTTTGCTGCCGATTTCAGCTGTTCAGACAGGGATTTCAGCCTCGATCTCCCAGCCTTGATCCGTGAGTTCTTGGATCTGCAATGGGGCTTCCTGGGATGGAACCTCAACAAGGAGGAAGTCCTTTCCCTGATGGCAGTAAATCCTGGTTTGACCGATCACGGCGGGGGCTCCCGGGTGACACAACGCCATCAAACCCAGTTTTGCGTCCAGAGACAAGAGGTCTGAGCCAGGCTTTCCTGTTTGCTCACATTGCCGCCTTGGAGCAGGCCCTGTTCGATGGCGTTTTCGCTTGACGCGATGGTGTCTTCATTGCTACTGCGCAGTCAGTGATGGATCAGTCAATGTCTCAAGCACGTGAACTGATTAATGCACACCTTTACCCAGTACTTTTGATCTTTGCCGTGATCTATGGAGCCATCCAGATCTCTCCGCTGGCGAATCAAGCGCGGTATTTCAATCACTGCGTAGACGAGGTGATTCGTGAAAGTAATGTTGAGAAAATGTCGTTTTCAGAAAAACGTGCGCTGGGAGTGAGGCTCTGCAATGGGACTTCTCTTTGAGGGATTGTCCTCGATGCATGATGGAAATTCTGAGCGCTTTCTTCTCCCTTCAGAGCAGAGGGGAGAGGCGTCTCCTGTCAGATTGTCATCATTGATCGACCTCTCGGGTTTCACTGAACATCGAGCTACGAGTCGAATTCTCGCTTGAAATAGTTGCTGGCAATCTCCTCGGGCTTGAATCCTTCCAGTACCAATTCAGCGAGTTCGATCAGCCATGTTCGTCGCATCATTTTCTGATGTGGCTGTCCATCAATTGTGCAGGGAAACATCACGTCATAGCCGCGATGCCCAGCGGGAGTTTTCTCCTCTCTGCGGGTGATCCGGTAGCCGGCTTCCTGAAGAATGTTGCGCGACAGCTCGTAAGGCGTGACCTGCCTTTGAGCTGCCAACCTCTGGACCCGTCCCATGCTCAGATTTGTCTGTGCTGTCCCCACGCTGCACTGACCACAGCTCGTCGGCAAGCTTCACCCGTTAGAGCCCTGGCGTCATCGATCACCGTTTGCGCTTGAAACTGTCCATGCTGTCGTTCAGGTCAGACCCCGAGTCGGCACTGTCGTTAGCCCAGTCATGAACGCACCACAAGCACTGCTGACACGGATTGGAGAGAGCCAAGGACATGGTCAGGGATTTAAACGTCTGGTTCTGCTGCTGACACAGCTTGGTGACTTTGATTCGATGGAATATGCCCAGGCGCTTGTGCCTGCGCTGCCCAGGCTCGAACAAGCAGGGATCCGCCCCCTCGCCATTGCGATTGGCGATCAGGCCGGGGCAGAGCGCTTCTGCTCGTTTACTGGGTTGCCAAGGGAGTTGCTTGAGGTCGAGCCTGATTCCGGCTTGCATCAGGCTCTTGGCTTGTCCCCCGGTCTGCAGGCACCGGGAGGGCCATGGCCTTCGCTTTTGCTGATGTGCGCTGGCATCGGTTCCCCAGGAACCCTTGCCGAGGTGTTGCGTGGTTACACCGGTGACCGTTCAGCGGCCCAACGCTTCGATGCTGATGAAACGGTGTCCACCGGCGTGCTGCCTCCGATACCTGCTGCTTTGTTCCGACGTGCTGGAGGCGATGGGTTTCAGCGGCCCTTTGAATTGGCCACCGTGCGGCTGCGCAACATGAACGAGGTGCTCCGCAACTGGAGCACTTACGTGCCGGATGATCGCTTCATCACCCAGCGTGGCGGCACATTCCTGCTGGATCGCGACGATTCAATCCTCTACGTCTACCGCGATCGTGGCATCCTTGGATTCTCGGCAACCATGCAGCGTCCGCTCGCGTTTCTCGATCCCTGGCTGAATGATGTCGAGTGATCACGAAACGGCGATGAGTCTTCCCCCTTGGCGATCACTTATGCGCAGTGCTCGTCAACGGGAGGGGCGATCTCCCGGCGCCACCTGGCTGCAGTTGGCGACGACTGCAGAAGACGGCACACCACGAGTGAGAACGCTGGTGTTCAGGGGTTGGAGCCCTCGTGGGGACTTGGAGCTGCTGACCGATGTGCGAAGTGAAAAGTCTTCTCAGCTGCCCAGTCAGCCGAGGGTTGAACTGTGCTGGTTGTTTCGCAAGGCTAAAGAGCAGTTTCGACTGAGGGGCAGGGCGCATCTCGTCACTGCTGAGCAGGAACCGGAGGCGTTGCTCGATCATTGGCAACGCCTGTCGCCATCCGGTCGCATGGTCTGGGCCTGGCCGTCTCCAGGTGAACCTTTTGATGCGCAAGGGCCCTGGCCCCAGGAGGTGGCTGATGACGAGCCGATCTCCTCGCATCTGCTGATCATGCGTGTTGCTCTGGAACGTGTCGAGCAGCTCGATCTCAAACCCCATCCCCACCTTCGCCGCAGCTGGGAGCTCCGAGATGGCTGGCATGAGCAACGTCTCAACCCCTGAGAGTCCAAAACGCCAGTCCGCCGCCTCTGCCCCGCGCGGCCATCCACCCCTCTGGGCTGCGGCTGATCAGGGCAAAAAACGGCTCTCGACCTTCTTGCGGTGGCGGCAACTCCTTCTTCAACAGCGTGAAGCGGCCGAGCAGCAGTTCCACCTGCTCAAAGCGGAACTTCAGCAGTGGTTGGCGGCCATTCAGTTCGCCTGGACCTGTGAACTGGAGGGTGAGTCCGGCGAGGTTCACGGCGTTACGCAGTTGAAGCCCGTCGCTGGATCCGCCGCTGATTTCGAGGCAGGCACCGATGCTGCGCAGCAGCCAGCCGTTGAAGGCATTGGCTTCGGTTTGACCCTTGGGCCATACGGTCTTGAGTTGCCAGTACCCCATCAGGTTTCCGGCGGTCAGTCCTGAACCGCTGCGACGAGCCTGCTTCTCGAGATCCAGTAGATGGCTGTGTTCGATGTCCACGGGTGATCCGCTCTGGCGATGATCATGCAGCGGTGCTCCGAGGATGCCATGACAGAAGTCCAACCTGGCGCTGATGCGCTCAGCTGGTCTGAGCTGGATGCTCTGGCGGCCCCAGCAGCCGAGCGCATCCAAGGACCTGCCAATTCCCAGGCCACCTTGCGCCTGTTTGGTCAGCCCGAAGACTCGATTCGGGTCACATTGTTCCGCGATCACCATGCCTGGTGCCCGTACTGCCAGAAAGTGTGGCTTTGGCTTGAGTTTCGCCGGATTCCGTACCGAATTCGCAAAGTGACCATGCGCTGCTACGGCCCCAAGGAGCCCTGGTTCACTGCTCTCGTTCCGTCGGGGATGCTTCCGGCTCTGGAGCTTGATGGCCGTCTGATCACTGAAAGTGATCGGATTTTGGAGGCTCTTGAGCGAAGCTTCGGGCCCGTTGGTGCTCCGATGGCCGACCGCAGAGTGCGTCGGCTTCGGGATCTTGAACGCCTGCTGTTCAGGGCCTGGTGCATCTGGTTGTGCACTCCCGGTCTGGGAGAGCGACAAGAACGTCAGGCCCGTGATCAGTTTCAGCGTGTCGCCCAGCAAATGGAGCAGGCGCTCATCAGCGGCGGCGGCAGCTGGTTGGATCCCGATGCACCTGATGGTCCGATCCCTGGCACAGCAGACCTGGTGTTCATTCCTTATGTGGAACGGATGAACGCCTCACTCGCTTATTTCAAGGGCTTTGCGTTGCGCGAGGAGCATCCCGCAATCGATCGCTGGCTCACGGCACTTGAGCACCTGGAGACCTATCGAGGCACCCAGAGCGATGTGCACACCCATGCCCATGATCTACCGCCGCAGATGGGCGGCTGCTGGGCTGATGGCAGCGAGGCACAGCAACGCATGTCTCTGGCGGTGGATAGCGGAGCCGGACTCAATGAGCTTGAACGTCGCTGGAGCTCGTCAAGCGAGATGGTGTCTGCAAAGGCGCGCGCTTTGGAGAGGGTGCTGAGGCATCGCAGCATTCTTCTGGCCAGAAACCCCCTTGGTGATCGCTTTGATCAACCGCTGAGGGCTGCACTCACAGCAATGGTTCTTGACCAGCCCGTGACACCGGAGACAGGTTCGGCCTCAGCATTGCGTTATCTGCGAGACCGGATTTCCGTGCCCCGGGATATGCCGCTGGAGAGCGCCAGGTTGCTGAGGAAGTGTCTGGAGTCCACTGCGGCACTGGATGGTGATCAGCATCCAGATGCACTGCCGTTTGAGCATCGTTTCGATCAGGATCCCAGGCCTTTTTTGACCCATCACAGCTGATGGATTGGTTCAGCAACTGGCGTTAGATCCACAAGATGAGAGAGACCCTTGCCATCAAAAAGCCACCGCCTTGGCAGTGGCTCGACTCTTGGCTCGGATCATTCCCATCACCCGGCCTTCTTCGGGAGAGTAGGGATCCAACACGCGAAATAGGTGTTCAGGCATACCTGGTCATCAATTTCAGCAGCGATGCACCATATGTGGCGTTGACGAGCCTGATGAGTGATCCCAAGATGTGGATCCCCATCACCCTGGCCCGGCTGCACTAGCAGTGGGGTCTTTTTTGTTGCTGTCCTGGGTTGTGGGACTGGAGCCAAGCTGTTTCGTTGTCCATGGATGGGGGCTGACCGCCCTTGAAGGTTCGGTTTCAGGCCCCGTTCCTGCAGGCGTTGGAATTCAGCTGAGCTTGTGAGCGATCAGAACATCGATGCGGATCGCGTTTGATCCGTATCGGACATGGAGAAAAAATAAGTAGCAAGCGCTACTCGCTTTCCCAAGCAACCTTGCCCCAGTTTATTTCTCAAATGTCTTTGCTCTTGGCGCGTCCTATGAGACTTCGAGGGATAAGCCTTGCTAATGGCGGGTTGTCCTGTGGAAAAAAAGGACGATTTTCCACTGGTCTCAAGAGCTTTTCCACAGAAAATCCCCGAAACAGCAGATGAAAATTGAAAATCTGTGGTTTTTGCTCCGAGTGCCATTCGCCGCTTGACAGAAAAGGAATTTCGCTTGAAAGGCAACTGTTGGACCGGATCGTCAAACCAGAAGCCACTGCAGTGAGACGAGTCTCGTCTGAGATCAGGGATTGCTGGTAATTCTGCGAGAGCTTTGACGTCCTTTGTGATTCATGGCTTTGTGGTGGCGAATAGCCGGACGTACGAAGACTGAATGGATCGCTATCAACTGGAAAGCTGCGTCAATCCGGCTCTGGTCGTTGCCACTGAAGAAGAGACTCCGTTTGTGAGTCTGGAATCTGAAATACCTGAAGTCCTTTTCACCGCCATGAAGGGGTTCATCGGTGCCAACCCCAACTGGGATCAATATCAGCTGATGAGCTCAGCATTGGCGCGATTCCTGTACCAGAACGGCTGTAGCGAAAGAGCAGTGACGGAGCGCTATCTCGATGACTTGTTCGCAACTCCGATCGCTGCATCCTCCAAGCAAGGGAAAGGCTCAACAACGACTTGAAAATTTCGTTTTCAAGTGATCACTTTTGATTGATTTAAGAACTGTTAGAGATGAATATCAGCGGGCATATTGATTGTTGCGAGCTAATCCTCAGAGGCCATCATTCCAGTTAGAAGAAGGCCTTCTTTTGGGTCAAATGCTGGGATAAGCGTTTGACAATCCCCAAATAGCCCAGGCTGCGATGTAAGCGAAGGTCAACGTGGCCAACGCTGTCGTGATTGAACTGGGGCGCTTGGACACTGGGAGCTGGATTTTTCTCGCCATCACTTGAGGCCAGACATCTCCCCATTGGTTGCTCAATCCGGCCTTGGTGACCACTGATGTGTTCGAGCTCTGACGGAGCACCTGACTGGCGCAGGCTCATCAAGGTGCATGCGCAGATCGAGCTGGACCGTCGCCTGTTGCAAGGTGGAGGAGATTTCAGGCTGCCTGATGACCACCATTACTTTGCTGGGTACTGGCCTTCTAGGCGCTGCAATCGGACAACGGCTGCTTGATGTGGGCTGCACGCTGAACGTGTGGAATCGCAACCCCACTCGCTGTGCTGGGCTTGTGCAGGCAGGGGCTCAGCAGCTGAACCTTCCCGGCGAGGGGCTGGACTCTTCATCCGTTGTGATCACAGTGCTGCGTGATGGTCCTGTTACCGCAGAGATCATCGGCAGCCTCGGCCCCCTAGCTGGGAGATGCATCGTACCGATGGGCACCATGGGCATCAGTGAGAGCGTCTCCCTCGCTGAGCAGGTAAGCCTGCAGGGAGGCTCTTATCTGGAAGCTCCGGTGCTCGGCAGTCGTCCTGAAGCGTTGAAGGGCAGTTTGTTGGTGATGGCCGGCGGCGAGCAGGATGTGTTTGAAGCTCAGTTTCCGCTCCTACGACAGCTGGCATCAGAGCCGCGATTGATGGGTGCTGTGGGCACGGGTGCTGCCTCGAAGCTGGCTCTCAATCAGCTGATCGCCAGCCTGACCCATGGATATTCACTGGCACTGCGTTTGGTTCAAGCCTCCGGTCTGGACGTCGATCGCTTCATGGAGGTTCTGCGTCCTTCAGCTCTTTATGCCCCCACCGTCGACAAGAAGCTTGAGCGGATGATGTCTCACCACTACGGCGATCCAAACTTCAGTACCAGTCTGCTGCGCAAGGATCTAAAGCTCTTTTTGCGGGAGGCGCGATTGGCTGGAGTGGACGCTTCTGCTCTGGACGGACTCGCGAGTTTGCTGGAACGGGCTACTGGCACGGACCTTGATGTTGGCGACTACTCCGCCCTGCATGAACTGACGGATGGACGATGAGTTGGCGGTTGTGTTGAAGCTCAGCTGAGGTACCAACGGATCATGGCCACCACCTGCCCGGCGGGACCATGGCCGGTGATCCACTCGCCGATGATCGCGGCTGCAAATCCCACCATTGCGGTGCGTCCATTGATTCGCTCAACGATCTCCAGAGCCGACGTGTTCCAGGGGCGATTGGTGGTGAGGCTTTCTCCGAAGGCTTCGATGGGTTCGTATTGATATCGCTGATCGGGCATGGGACGAGGCTCTGGCGCGGCCCAGAAGCTTATGCAATCTGCGCAGAAATCTGAATAGTGTGATTTTCCTTGTTGGGCCTTGCTGTGAAAGTTGATCGTCTGCGTGAACTGTTCACGAAGCCTTACGGCATGGCTGCTCCCACTGAGGAGCAGTGGCGAGAGCTGTATGACGAGAACGTGCGCTTCAAAGACCCGACTCAGGAGCGCAAAGGCATAAAGGCCTACGTGGAGGCCCAGGACGGCTTAATGCGGCGTTGCGATGACGTGTCTCTCACTCCCGCCGCCATCGCCATCGAGGGCGACACCGCATTTGTTGAATGGGAGATGGGACTCAAGATCAAGGGAATTGAGTTTGTCTACCCTGGCACGAGTCGGCTGCGATTCAACTCTGAAGGCAAGGTGGAGGACCACAGGGATTATTTCGATTTCGTGGGCCCAACCTTTGAGCCCGTTCCAGTGGTGGGTGGTTTTGTGCGCTGGCTTTACAAGCGATTTGTTGACTGAGCACGGCTCAGTTTCCAGAACAGCAGGCTGAGGGTCGCAGCCCCGAAGCCAAGGAACAAAGTGATGAGCACTTCGCTGGTCATGTCAAGCACTCGTAATGTTTCTTCATTCTGGAGGGTATCACCACGGGTCGCGACGCCGCTGCAGATGAGTATATCTGCTTATTTTTCGCCAGATCCGTTCTTTGGTCACACGAGACAGGGGGCTCGTCCCTTACGTTTCGTAAACTATCTTTTAGTTCTGTGATCAGGGCAATTCTTACTCGCTCATTCCTTGCTGACGCTGGTCTGCTTCTGCTCCGGGTGTTCACCGGAGTGCTCCTGATCCACCACGGTTACGAGAAACTCGCCAATATCAACAATTTTGCAGACGCGTTTGTCCGTCCTCTCGGGCTTCCCTTCCCCATCACGCTGTCTTACATCGCAGCTTTTTCAGAAGTTGGCGGCAGCTGGTTGCTGATCACAGGTTTGCTGACCCGTTTCGGTGCCCTGGCCATTCTCGGAACAATGACCGTGGCGATCTACCACGCTGTCAGCACCGCTGGATTCAATATCTACCTGCTTGAGCTTCTTGGTCTTTATTTCGCATCTGCCACAGCAATTCTGGCCGTGGGTCCAGGTCGACTTTCCGTTGACGAGCTGATTGCTCGCCGATTTGCACCCGATACACGTTCTCAGGCCGATCGTCTTGAAGCAGCTTTTACCGCAGATGCCGAGGCCGCTAATGACGTCAAAGCCGACGTTGTGGCTGACGGCGTCAGCTGAATTAGCTTTTGCTCTGCCTCAGTACACAGATTGAGGCAGGGTGAATCCACTGTTCATGTGCTCGAAATCGAGTAACACCCAGCTGAGCCAGATCACCAGCGCGACAACGCCAGAGACCGCAGCGAAGCGGGCGAAGTTGCGGGCAACCAGCTCAACAATGCTGATCTCCTTCATTGACCGGTGGCGAGGATCTTCATTTTGCTCGATTTGTCGCTTCGCTGATGCCTTTTCACCTCGACCCTCCAACATTCAGTTTGCTCGTGGTCGGTTCGGTCTTTGCGGGTCTGCAAGTCTGGTGGATTGGCTCACTGGTGATTCGCAACAATCGCCGTCGCGGAGAGCGACCTCTTTCCACTCAGCAGTTCAGACGCGATCTGGAACGTATCTTCCGTCAGGAATCCTGATCGAGCCAAGCTGAAATGTGCGGTCGTTATGCCCTCGCCACGCCCCTGAGCCAGCTTCCAAAGGTTTTGCTCGAGCGCATGGACCACGAACATCGCACTCGCTACGCACCACGCGATTTGATTGTTCCTGGCGAGCCCCTGCTGGCCTATCGCTCTGATCAGTCGGGTCCAGAAGCATCGCTGATGCTTTGGGGGTTGATTCCTGGTTGGCTGAAGGATCCTTCGCAGGGGCCCAGGCCTTTCAATGCCCGTTCGGAAACGGTCGCAGACAAGCCCAGTTTTCGAGGCTCCTGGCGTTATCGACGCTGTCTGATCCCTGCCAGTTGTTTCTTCGAAAAAGGTCGCGCGATCAGACGCATTGATCGCCAACCCTTCTGGCTTGCTGGCCTCTGGGAGCGTTGGTTGGGGAGTGATGGCAGTGAGGTTGATAGCTGCACTGTCCTCACAACGAGTCCGAATCAGCTCGTCAAACCACTGCATCACCGGATGCCCGTGCTGATTCCGCAGGGATTTGAAGAAGCCTGGATGTCAGCCTTGGATGGCCAGCAGTTGAGAGCGCTTGAGCCGCTGCTCAGTCCATGGGATCCCAGGGGCTGGGAAGTGGTCTCTGGCAAGGACAATGGCCAGCTTTCGTTGCTTTCTGCTTTGCAGAGCTGATCCGTTGGTGAACGGACGAAGTTTTCGGCAAGCCCCAATTGCTTTCAAGCCAATCCTGTTCGGACAGTGAGTTGACGGCTTGCGAAAAGACGTTCGACGGTGCCTCTCCTTTTGCGCCATTCAGCTTCGATCTGCATCAATTGAATCCCTCCCCTGGTCGAGGAGACCTTGCTTTGTGGAGCAATTGATACGGCACGGGGACGCGTGAGTATCAAAATCTAGTTGGCACTGATGATTATGGCTAACACGCAAGCTACAACTTTTCAGCGTCGAGTTGGAGAAGTGCTGATTGCTCAATTCTCCTCGAAGCTGCTGCTCAATCTGATTTTTCTCTTGACCTGGTTTTGGGGAATTTTCTGGATTGTCAATGCAGCGGAATCGGATTTCAGCGTTTTCATCGCGGGTCTGCCGGCAATGCTTCTTGTCGCCGGTGGATGGTTCACCTTTTTGAATAGAGGCTTTAACCGGAAATGAACAGCTCCACTCAGGTCACAACTGAATTGCCAAAGAATTTTCGGGCTTTTGGCTTTGCATTCTTTATGACTGGTGCTTGCTTCCATTGCATTGACTTTCTTGGTGCTGAAGACACTTTGATGTGGGGAATGGGGCTCGGATTTTTAGGAGCACTTCTACTGTCGTTATATTTTTGGGCTCGAATTGCTGTGAATAAAAAATTCTGGAAATATTTGGTTTGACGATTGCCTCAGGCCTTTTGGTCAAGGTTGCATGGGGTTCTGTTGGATCTCCGTCTTTCTCGGGAGATCCCGGTTTATATGTTCATCCTGTTTCGTTGAATCAGTGAGCTTGGGGTTGTCCTACCCTTTGGATTGTGCAGATGCTGAGTAGTCCTGGTTTTGGCGACTTTGATTGCGATTTTCATTGATGCATTGATTTGAGCCTGTTCTGATTGCAGCAATTGTGTCGCAGGCACTTGAGGCTAGTGTTTGCAGGATGCTGAACTATCGATTCCGCGAGGGTGTTCACGTTGATTCGGGTGAGAACGCTGTTGTCATCACCAGTCCCTATGCCACGAGGCTGAACTCGATCCAGCAATGCCTGAAGATTGAAGACCCAAGTGATTCATTGATGAGTCTCTTGCATGATCTGTCTGCAAAAGGCGTGAATCGAGCACAGTTTTGCATCAATGATGATGCTTTATCCGCCATTGCTGATCAACAAGAGCTGTTTGATGAGCTTGAGGTTTTTTACGCCAAGGGATTGCTTTTCGTTGAAATTAGCGGATGCAAGGGTGCAGCGATCTGTCTGGATCCTGTGAAGCCGTTGCTAAACCGAAAGACTGTCCCTATTGGCGACTATCGCATTAGGTTTTCTCGGTTTGTTCATGTTCAGCCCCGGCTTGATGGGCTACAGATCACAACACCTTTGGCAGTGGCAACGGTGTTGCTGAAGGATCAAAGATTGTTCCCGATCCTCATGCAGCTCGTTTCGTCGTGCGACCGGAAGACCTTCCAGGACGCTCTGCCTGATGATCTGCGTGGGCACCATGAGGATGTTGTTTCTCTGTTGTTGAGCTCTGGAGTCGCAGGCGTCTGTGATGGCGAGGGTGTTGTTGATATCGACAAGGAAGCCGTCGATGCGGGCTGGACGCCTGAAGACCTCGCGTTTCACTGTCATACGCGTGAACAGATGATTGATGTTTGTCGCGATCAATCACTCCCGAAGCCTGTCAACCAACAGAGGTTTTCTGCGAAGCATCAAAGAATCGTTCTTTCTACGGTAGCCCTTCCTGAGCCGTCGCACATTCATCACAACCTGAGTTTTTTTCAAGTCGTTCGCGAACGTAAAACAATCCGGTCTTTTCACGAACAGCCCGTGACTGCAGGTGTGTTGAGTGATTTCCTCTGGTACTCCATGCACATTCGGGAGGAAATTCTCTGCGATCCAGGTTTATCGCGAGCGTATTCCGGCTTGTTGAGACCTGTCGCCAGCGCAGGAGCTCTTCATTCCATTGAGCTGTATTTATGCATCCACCGATGCATCGGTCTTCAGCCAGGGTTTTATAACTACGACTCCCTTAATCACTCTCTGGGAAAACTGAGTGATCTCGGCGAACCTTGTCTGCAGATGCTCGATCTTGCTGCTGCCTCCACCTGTCGTGCACCTCAGGCCGCTTCTGTATCGCCGGGCCAGGGCCAGCGACCGGATGTGCTTGTTGTGATGGCTGCCCGCTACGGCAGACATGCAAGTCTTCATCAGCACACCGGTTTGTCCTACGCGCTGATCCTCAAAGATGTGGGGTCGATCTACCAGCAGCTGTATCTGGTGGCGACGGCGCTTGGACTCGCTCCTTGTGGACTGAGTTTTGGCAGCAGCGAATTGTTCGAGCAGGCTTCAGGCCTTTCCGGACGGCTGGAATGTTCCGTGGGTGAATTCATGATTGGCAATCCAGCCTCAACGCATGGATTTGACCCTGGGGCTGCTGTTGTGGCTTAAAGCCTGTCCTGCCGCAGACGCCTCATGGTGTTTCTGGGCATCATCCGGTTGTCTTGCAGTGAGGGCATCCGATTTCCCGGCTGTCGTGCGCGCGGATGGAAGCCGATCAGCACCATGCCAATCAGCATCAAAAGGATCACCGCTCCGACTCGAAGCATCTGGAGCATCAGCTGATCTCGTCCTCCAGTCCAGGTTGCACCACACCCTGCTCGAGCGGCAGCAACTCTTCGTCGTCGCCGGCCCTGCTGCGCACCGGAGCGCTGAAGCCGCGAGCGCGTGGGTTTTTCACCTCAAACGGTCCTGGTGTTCCAGCCGGCACTGCCAGTCGCAGTGCAAAAGGGTGGTCTCCTGGAGACACATCGCCGATTGATCCCACGCGTGTGCGGTTCTGGAGCACCGGTTCGCCACTGCGATCCAGAATTCGGGCATACACATCCGTATCCACAACGGAGTTGCGGCCGGGGTTGTTGACGTTTCCGCTCAGCACGTAGCAGCTAGCTCCTTCCGGGCTGGTGATGTTGCTGCGTTGCCTGTTGCTGTTGCTCGGCTGTGAGCCCGGGTCGGCAGCGTCGCAGGGAGCGAGGCTCACGGAGGTGAGCCGCAGGTCTGCTGCCCATGCCGGTTGCGCCATCAACAGGAGGGCTGCAAACAGCAATGAGAACAGGCTTCTCAGCATGGGACCCAGACAGGATGGGCGGACGCTATCAGGGCTCAATCGCTCCCGCGAGCAGAGAGCGCCGCTCGTCGCTAGAAGAGAGCGAACTTCAGCGTCTGACGCATTCACTTCATGCAGAGCCCTTCGTCGATGCGATCGGTCACCCCAGGAGGTCCCGAAGGCGGTCTGGTGGCGATTGTTGCCCTTGTTCTGGCCGGTTTGCTGCTCTTGGGTCAGGCGCTGTTCGTTGTCCCGGCCGGTGAGGTGGCGGTGATCACTACTCTCGGAAAGGTGAGTGGTGCTCCGCGCCAGCCGGGGCTCAATGTGAAAGCTCCGCTGGTCCAGCAGGTGTGGCCATTCAGCATCAGAACCCAGGTGAGGCCGGAGAACTTCGCGACGCTCACCAAGGATCTTCAGGTGATCCAGGCCACGGCCACCATCAAATACGCCTTGCGCCCTGACGAAGCCGGCCGGGTTTACAGCACGATCGCCAGCAGTGATCGCGATGTTTATCCGCGCATCATTCAGCCTTCGCTTCTGAAAGCGCTCAAATCGGTGTTTTCCCAGTACGAGCTGGTCACCATTGCGTCTGAGTGGAATGACATTTCCTCGCTGGTGGCCTCAACGGTTGCTGAAGAACTTGACCAGTTCGACTACGTGAAGGTTGTGGGCCTGGATCTCACCGGTCTGGAGATCGCTGAGGAATACCGAGCTGCCATTGAGCAGAAACAGATTGCTGAACAGCAGCTGCTTCGCGCCCAGACCGAGGTCAAGATTGCTGAGCAGGAAGCGCTCCGTTATGACACGCTCAACAAAAGCCTCGATGATCAGGTTCTCTACAAGCTCTTCCTGGATAAGTGGGATGGCCAGACTCAGGTTGTTCCTGGTCTGCCAGGTGGTGCTGGCGGAACTCCTCCGGTGATTGTCGGCCGGAAGTGATGTTGCTTAAGCCGCTGGTCTTGAGCAGGTCATTTGCGCCGGGGAGGTTTGTCCTCCCGGTCGGTTGGCCTGCGAGGTTGGTCTGAGCATGAACCAACGCGCAGCTACAGGATTGTTGCTGGTGCTTCTGTTGGGTCTGATCACCCACTGCGCTGCTCGTACGCGGGTGAGGGTTCAGTACCGGGTGTTGCCGCAACAAGGACCTTTGCCGCAGGCTCCTGCTCCTTCACAGCAGCACAATCGGCGTCCAGGTGTGCTGATGTGATGCCGCTTGTCAGAGCAGCTTCCATGGCTCGTGTGTTGGGGAAGAAAAACCGATGGATGCGGATGTTCCCTTCTGGTTGGGTTAGCGGTGGAGAAACCCTCTGGAGGTTCCCCATGTCCATGAAACAGCTGGAGACTTTTCTCGCCAGGGCTAACGGCAACGACAACATCCGCCGCGAGGTTGAGCAGTGCGCTGGTGACACAACCTGCGTGGCCAAGGTTGGAATGCGCCATGGGCACAAGTTTTCCGCTGCCAACTTCAGCCGCTGGCAACGCGAGCACAAGTGATCATTCGGGCCGCCACTTGATCAGTTGGCGGCCCTTATGTAACGGCACATTGACGACATCCACGCCTTTTCCGTTGAAGCTTTTAGAACCGCTCGGTTGGATATTCGAGCGTTCCATGCAGATCAGCTTCAGCAGTGAACTGGCACATTCAATGGCTGTGATGCTGATGGAATTGCACGCTGAACTGGAAGAGTTTGCTTACCAGCAGGATCATGTGTCTGATCATGCTGAGCGGCTATCCACCAATCTGCTGGGAAGCTCGGCTCAAGCCTGATCTGGATTCACTGGCAGTCCACGCATTTTCAGAGCAATCTGTCTGGCTAATAGGAGCCCCGGATACAGGCGATTGGCTCGACCAGAATTGCTGAACAGACCATTTAAGAGGAGCAGCAGAGGATCGCTGGGAGACAGCTGCTGACAAAGCCTGGAGATGGCTTCACTGCCATGCCAAATCTGGTCTTCATCCATCAGCACAGCGCCGTTGCTGAGATTAAATCCTCGATTGCGCAGTTCAGCTCTCAGTGCATGGTCACTGCGGCCGTCTCTGATCACCAGGTCGGGAAGACCACCCATCAGTTCACTGCGGTGTGCGAAATGCCTGCAGAACGGGCAGCCGCCGTCATAAACGAGTGTGAGAGCCATGTAGACATCCTGGCGTGTTCAGATGCTGTTCAGCGGCAGTGGTAAGCAACGGTCTGCCGTCAATTCTCTGTTTAACGGAAGCGCGCTGCACTCTGAACGGTAGGTTGATGCCATCGATTAAACGGATCGCATCGGGCTCGAATGGCAGACAAGGAACTCCTCAGAGAGGTGGCGCTTGAGCTTTGGGGCTCAGTCAAGAAGCTGCGTCCAGGCCTACCAAGGGAGTCTCGGCTTGAGCTCACGCTCAAAGCCTTGATGGTGATCGGCGATCTGCATGACCAGGTGCAGGCGGCTGTGGTGGTTGGCGTGATTGCTGAACAGGAACCTCCTGAGAATGAGCCTGAAGGGCAGGATGTGACCAAGTCGGCAGACTCGGCAGACTCCGCTCCTGAAGTCGAACAAACACCTGACGGTCGCCGAGTGGTGCGTCGCCGCTCCCGCTCCACCGGTTGAGTTGGGCGACCGCGCCAGTTGTTGTTGATGCAGCAGTGCTGGGTTGGATTCGTTTTGGTGCTGTTGCCATTGGATCGGGTGACGACAGTCAGCCGTTCTGACCAGCTTCAGGACTGTGAAACTCCAATGATGTTCTCTAATGAGTGGTGGACTCTCGCTTGAATCGCTTAAAGAGCGACAACGGTATGCCGACTGGTATGAGGCAAAACCTGAGGAGGAACAGCTGCTGATCGATGAGATCGCAGACCAGACCGATTACATTCTTGGCGAAGATCAGAACAATGCATTTATCGTTCTTTTAAGGCAAAGCGGAATCAGAAATGCCGATCAGTTTGTTGATTCCTTTTGCGTCGAATATGAGGGTGTTGTCCAGTCTGATGAGTTTGTGGTCATTATTTTTGAGGGTAATTCATACTTTTTTAGAAGGTTGTGCAGTCGCTCCCAATAAAAACTTGGCCTGATGGATGAATGGGGTAAGCACCTAACCATGAGATCCCCATTGTAATAAAGGTGATGCAGCTCAGTCACACCAAGACCCACTTGATTTTGTTGGGATAAAGCGTCATGGACTCAGGCAGAAATTCCTGTTGATTCACAAGCGTTAGTGTGCTCCCAATAGCTGTTCATAAGCTTAGAAACGACCCCCTATTCCATCTACCACCAATGAAAGTCCCCCAAACCAAGGCCCCAGGGCGATCTTTGGCCCGTTTGTGGGATGCGCCTTCATCAGCCTTTCAGCGACGGTGCGTATGTTCACAATCAATCAATGAAAGGTCTTAAGTGTGTTGTTCACTGCTCTGCTGTTGGCGGTCTTCTGAGTGCGGTGTCGTTCTTCGCAGTAGATCCTGACATCAAAAGGCCCTGCATCTAGCATAGAGATATCATCTGGATTCTACAGATCTAAAATGACATTATCCACGGTTCTTGTTTATGTTTCTATCCCTTTCGTATTAGTCACCCTCTACTTCGGTACAAGAAACGGTTTTTACAATACAGATAAGTATGACGGAGACGGAACCGCCCATAAAGTACTGAAGTGATTTAACAAGAAAGGAAAGCGATGAAGACCCACGACATTCTGGTATTGATGGCATTTGGATGCTCGCCCGTGATAGAACCTATTGCCTGACCAATGAGGTCACAGTATTAGGCACATTATCGATTCAATAGCCGCATCCCTTGCTCGTAGATGTCAGTTGCGTACTGGGTCCATTGGCCTTGCCCCCAGTACCTAAAGCAGCTGGTTTCCAGCAGCAGCAGATGCATCAGTGCATCTCGGAAGTCAGGTGACTGCGACAAGCCTGGCTGTTCAGAGAGCTGCTGATCGAACTGCTGGTGAAAGCTTGCGCTGAAGCGCTGCATCGGTTGGAGCACATTGTCGTATCCCTCAACCCAGCTGAGGTTGTTGGTCCATGAAGCACCCTCCATGGAAAAACCGTCGTTGGCTGAGCTGAGCTCATCGATACTTGTGGCAACGCTTTCCACGTCACCCGAGTCACCCGCCTTCTGCCATAACCGATGTTGGTGCACGGCTTGGATGCGGGGATGGTCACTTGTTTTCAGTCCCATTGCCTCGAGTTGTTCGAGGTATTCCGATCCATTGAGTGCGGCTGTGTCTGGTTGGCTCTCGCGAATGCGGTGATTGGCTTGACGGAAGGCTTCCGGAAATTCATTCATCATCACACCACCGTTCTCTCCGTCAGCGATTTGGCTGACGAGAGAGGGGATCTCAACGTTGCCAAGTCGTTGGCGACTGAGACCAAACGCTTCCTCACACGGTTGCATTTGCCCGACGAGTTTGGTGTCGGACCCCTGGGTCTTGATCAAGGCTGTGATGCTGACTTCTTCGCCTGAGCAGGAACGAGCCACCAGCCTGTTGGGAACAAAACGTTGTTGGGAACTGAGGGGAGATCCATCCAGCTGTTCCACGCTGTGTTCCTGAACGAGCAGCCAGCGATAACCGGCTTCGAGCAGGCTGTTCACCAGCGCAAACAGGGTGTCCGGGTGATTGGGCAGGTGCATTTCCGGCAGTGAGAACCCACGCACGCGCTGGAGAGCGGCGTCGCCAAATAGGTCGGCGAACTGGTGTTGCCATGCGCTGATCTGCAGAGCCAGATCTGGAATGGGCGTGGAGGGCGCAACAGCATGGCCCCAGAACGTGCCCAGCCATTCCACATGTCTTTCCATCTCGGCATCACAGGCCAGGTAATGAAGAGCCTCGGTGATGTCTCGGCGTTGCATCTGCGTGACGCCCCAGAGAAGATTTCCTGAGTAATCGAGCATGATCCGCGGATTGCAGCCCTCTCTAATCAACTCCGGGATCAACGTCGCCATGCGCCTGTAGCACTCAGCGAAGGGTTCAGCGTTGTGGTTATCGCCTTCATTGGGGTGTTCCAGCATGTACTGCAGGTGGGAGATCAATGCTCCATTGGGACCTGCGGGCACCGTGGGTTGATGCATATGCAGCGCACAGGCGAAGGCCGATTTCAGCCCCTGAGCTCCGTGCTCGGTTGATGGCCAGTTTCGAGTCGACTCCTGCATCAAAGTGCGCAGCTCCTGCTCTCTTCCACAGATCACAGGGTGGTGTGCTGACTGGATCGTCATGAACGCCTCTCTTGTTGAGCAGGATGTGATTGATGCTGGTCGCGGTCAGGAGATGTCTCGCTCCCTGACCGCGACAGCTGTTTGAGTCGGCATGAATGAACCCCCGGAATTCAGAGTTGGTGCTGAATTCCGGGGGTTTTTGCCAGCAATTTGCTGGTTTGGTGACCGCACCATCCGGATGAATGGAACGGCCTAACTCGCTCGTTTGTTCATTGGCTTCCTGTCTGAATCTGAACGTGATCCTGTTTGAATTCGTTGCGAAGGACAGTGAGTGAAGCGAAGGAAAGTAGAAGCGAACAATCCTGCTGTGAGCCTCTTGAACCAGATTTCTGTGAGGCTTGGCTGATTGGATCGGCTTTGATGCCCCGATCAATTGCACCTCATGTTGGTTGAGAGAAACGTTGGAGCAGTGAAGAACAGCCGAATCGCTTCTCAGATCTGCTCAGGTGGAGTGTCTGCCGTCATCCGGTGCCTCCGATTGGATGACCCCAGTGTTGATGTTGTATGGCCCCCTAGGCAATCAGTGCAATCACGCATTGTTCTGGGGTGAGACCTGCGTCAGGCTGAATTCATAGTGGCCACTGCTTCGCCCCGATTCCGTCTTGCGGAGTGATGCAGATGTTTCAATCTTTGGCCCAGCGCTGATTGCACCTGCTGGAGCAGTTCATGTCCCCATCCGAGTAGCTGTAACCAGCTTTGCGGTTATCCTTTTCAACTTCCGCTGGGCTTGAACCACTGAAGTTTCTGGTGGTTTTGGCCTCGACAGCGATGGTGGTTGCCAGCAACCCAGTGGCAGTGACCAGAGCGAGGCTGAATGCGCGCATGATCAGAGTGAAACGGAGTTGATCCTCTGGTTTTCAGGCATTCAGGTCAAGAAATGGCAAGCAATCGTGTGAAAGGGCGATCTCAATCCCAGGCTTGAGAAATGGGATTACTTCACTGTCCACTCTGTATGGGCCTGGCTGTTTTGTCGGCGCTTCGCTTCTCTGCTCACGCTGTGATGGTTTTTCAGCTGGAGAGGCAACGGCTGGAACGTTCGTCCCACGTCGATCAATCGATGGCAATGCTGCTGCGCCTGTGATACAAACGATTCGTGGTCACTGCTCCGAGACCACCCAGGCTGTTGCAGCCCTTTGGCGGAAATAGAGGTCAGTGAGTTCCCGAGCCAGAGATTGAAGCTCGTGCACATCAGTGGTGGCATCAATCATCCGCTTGAGCGACTCGGCTTCGAACTGCTGAGAAAGATTGACCTGCATGAGAAAGCCGGTTGTTGGCGGGAGCTTAAAAAAATGTCACGACCGTTCGCGAGAGCCCTTGTCCGGTAGATCTGCGATGGCACTCGCGGTGGCCTGCTGCGAGCGTCATGATGTAACAACTTCGTTACAAATCTCCGATGACCCTCGGCGAGCTATTCCTTGAAAGCCTTTCCACAGGGGTGATTACAGAAGATGAAGTGGATTGGCTGGCTTCTCATCAACATGTTTTTTCGCGAGCCGAGGAGGCCGCTGCAGTGCGCCTTGGACGCTTGATGGACGATGGCGTGGTCAACCTCGGTTGCCGAGTTCCGCCTCAGTGGCTTCAGCATCGGGATGTGGTTGAACACTGGATTGAGCCTCTCGGTCGGCGGCGTCATGCGGCGCAGGCTTGATGCGATGTTGCAGCCGAGTGAATGAGCATCCGAAAAGTGAGAGCGTGAATTCTTCAAGCATGCCGATATGGACTTCACTGCGCTGCTCTTCGCCGGGCTGACAACGCTTTCTCTTTCTGTTGGTCAGCAGGATTCGGGGATCATTCCGTCAGGCGATCTTCAGCAACTGCCTGCTGGTGGAGCCACGTCCAGCTTGTTCCAATTCATTGAAGAGAGCGTTGTTGTTGAAGGCACCAGGTCAAAATTTGAACGGGCTCGATCCCTGATACGAGGATTGCCTGTGAATGAGGCGATTGCCCGTCTCGCTGAGTTGTTTCTTGGCAGCCCCTATCTGGCCATGTCTCTCGATCAATCCGGTCGAGAACAGTTGCGTCTTGACCTGACCCAGTTCGATTGCATGCTGTTTGTCGAACAGCTGCTCGCCATCGTGTCGGCTGATTCGTTTGATGGTTTCGCTGAACTGACTCGGCGCCTTCGCTACCGAAACGGCGAAATCAGTTATTGCACACGTCAGCATTATTTCCACGACTGGGTTGGCTCGGCGCAGCTTCAGGGAGTGCTTGCGGCGTCTCCCGCTTGGCCCGGGCAGGCCAGGCGCCATCTGTCGCTCAATTTCATGTCGAGCCATCGCGATCGATACCCCGCCCTGCAATCGCCTGCTCTGTTTGATTGCATCGCTGAGCTGGAGCAGGGAAGGCGGATTGATCAGCATTACCTGCCGCTTGCGGCGCTCGATGATGCGCTTACCAGTCTTCAGTCCGGCGATATTTTTGCTGTGGCAACGCGGGTCGAAGGTCTTGATGTGAGCCACACCGGGGTTCTGGTTCGAGATGGCTCTCGGCTAGATGCCATCCATGCAGCCCCCGGTCGAGGCGTGATGCGTTCGCGATCATTCACCACTTACCTTCGCTCAGTGCCTGATGCAATCGGTGCAGTGATCGTGAGGCCGCAAAGGATCAGTCAGTTTCATTTCTGCGGCAATGAAGCGCTGACCTCGAAGTCCTGTCGTTGAAGATCTTTGATTGAAGACCAGATTGCCATCGTTGTGTCTGTGGTTCGTTGCAATGAAGCGGTTCCAGAAATCTCGTTGATCTTCTGATCGATTAGTTGATGAGTTGAGTCATGAATTAATTGATGAATTGCTCGATCAGCAGGCAGATGACCTGATTTGCTTGCTCAGCAAGATGATTGATGTCGCAGTTGCTGAGCATTCGATCAAGCATGAGATTGTTGATCACGTATTGAACGTGCCCAATGCTGTGATGAGATCACTGCCGCATCAGTTCGCGATTTCACTGGTGATTGGCCTTTGCAGCTGTTCGCTTTTGGACGGCGATTCCGGTGGCAAAGGTGTGTCTGACACGGCTGTTGGAGTTCCGCCATCTCTGGATCGGCCTCCTCTGATGCGCCTGGGAGAAAGCCGTGTCGCTGCTGCGTCGCTGGAGGTGATTCAGGCCTGTGAAAAGCGTCTTGGCCTTGCTGCGGAAGATGTTCAGTTGGCTCACCCAACCAATTTCGGAGAACGCAAGGTCAGGGATTCGTGGGGACGCGTGTTGCAGGTGAAGCCGATGGTGATCGTGCTGCACGAAACAGTGATCAGCGAGCCTCAGGCCCTTGGCCTGTTTCAGACCAACCATCCGGACGATGATCAACAGGTGAGTTATCACATGCTGATTGGCCGGGATGGGCGCCGTGTGCGGATTGTTCCTGATCAGAAGCGTGCCTACGGCAGCGGCATGTCGGCCTTCGGTGACATCACGATGAGGGATCGGCCCGGCAGTGTGGGATCGATCAACAACATCGCTTTGCATCTCAGCTTGGTGACGCCGTCGGATGGTCGCGGCGACTCACATGGCCATTCTGGTTACACGAACGCGCAATACAAATCGCTCGCAGAGCAGGTGTTGCTTTGGCAAGCGACATTCGGGATCCCCATCACGCGCCTGACCACGCACGCGGCCGTGGATCGAAGTCGCAGTCGATATGACCCGCGCAGTTTCCGTTGGGATCGTTTTGACCCTCATTACAACCACGCAGCAGAGCTCTGTGGGCTCAATCAGTTCAACAACGAGCAGGCAGGTCCGTGAACGAACAAAGCCTGGGAGGAGTGATCTGCGCGGCATCTTCTAAATTCAACGCTGCTCTTGCGTTAATGCCGTGCCGCTGATTCCCCGCTGGCGGTACATGACCGACGACAGCAAGGCGCTGGTAAAGCGTGGTGCTGTGAGTCTGCTGGTTGTGTTCGTCGCCGTGATTGTGTTGCGTGCACTGCTGCCCTGGGTGTTGCTCGGCGTGATTGCCTGGTTCGTCTGGTCTTGGGTTGCGCGGCGTTGATTGGCGCTGCCAGTCGACATCCCTTGAACGATGTCGATGAAGGTTCGTCGTTGTTGCGTGGATCAACGCGTTATCCATCGATGTGAATCACGCCACTGAGATAAGGGATCACACGGCCGCTGATCAACACTCTTTCATTCGCCAATGCGCAGTGAAGCAATCCCCCTCGAGCTGAAAGCTGACGGGCAACCAGGCTTGCGCGATCGAGTCGATCAGCCCAGTAAGGCGCCAGGGTGCAATGTGCTGAACCGGTCGCGGGATCTTCTGCGATGCCGCATGACGGAGCGAAGAACCGGCTGACGAAATCAACGCCCGAGTCTGACCCTGGTGCTGTGACGATCAGACCCCGTCCGGGAAGAGCGGCGACAGCTTCCGAATCAGGCTTGATCGCCTCGACCTCACGCTCATCTGCGACCACCACCATCAGATCCATGGCCTGCAGACAGGCAACGACGTTGGTGCCAAGGATTTGATTGAGTCCGGTCGGGGTGGCGCAAGGTTCCCCCGGCTGCAGTGGGAAGTCGAGAGTGAGCTGCTGTCCATTGCGGCGAACCGTCAGTGGTCCGCTGTTGGAGCTGAACTGCACAATCTCGAGGTCGGGTTCACGCTGGAACACGACATGGCCAGCCGCCAAAGTGGCGTGGCCACAGAGATCCACCTCGCAGCTTGGAGTGAACCAGCGAAGCTCATAGTGACCTTCGCTGCCCACATAAAAGGCGGTCTCGGAAAGATTGTTCTCAGAGGCGATCGCCTGCATCATCTGTTCCGGTAGCCAGGTCTGCAGAGGGCAGACAGCGGCAGGGTTGCCCTGAAACGGACCTTCAGCGAAGGCGGCGACCTGTTCGATCGGGATCGTCTCTGTCATGACCTGCTCAGCTGGATTCGTTGCGAGTGTGTTCATCGACAGAGCCGCGTGATCTCTCGACCTGCGTGAACAGAATCCAGGCCATGGATGCGAGGACTCCCCCGGTCCAGTGGCTGCGCAGCAGTTCCACGATCGCAACGGTGCTTGCGGCAATGCGTAGGCCTCGCATCAGAATGTCCTGAAGCGCAGGCCTGACAGGCGTTGACTTGGAGGGCGTTTGCGGGTCCATCGTTGAGCAGCCTGTCACCGTTCAAGCGTCTGGCCGACTAATCAATTGCACGCTGAGCCACACAGGGGCGACACAATCTGTTACAAAGGGTGGACACGCGATTCTTCCCCATGGACAACGCAAAATTTGGTTTCTCCGCCTTCGCTGAGCAGTGGAACGGCCGTCTAGCAATGATGGGCTTCGTGATCGGTCTCGGAACCGAGCTTCTGACTGGTCAGGGAATTCTTTCCCAGGTTGGCCTCGGTTGAAATCCATTCAGGAGCCTGATGTTTGGGCACCGGAAGATCGTGTTGGATACGTCCAGCTGATTCTCTTCGGTGCGTTCATCGCGACCCTCGGAGTAGGTGCCAACATTGTTGTGAAGTACCTCTGGTCATCGCTGGACGCTCTCAGCAATTATTTTTGATAGAATTCATCCAGCAACCACGATTGCCGGTTTGAATAAGCCCCTGCTAATTGCAGGGGTTTTTTAATGGCAACTGCCATTCTTTACCAAGGCAGCACTGTGCCGTTGGCGTGCCAAAAGCTGCCACTGTTCTCAAGAGTCAGTTCATCAATTCGTGCAATCAGTCCGTTAACAGAGTCCTCCGGGCTGATGCCATTGGGGTTGAATCTGATCATCCGAGTCTTGACCAGGCCAGGATGCAGTATCGCCACGGCAATGCCTTGGCTCTGCAGGTCTACTGCGAGCGATTTGCCAGCAATATTCAGCGCCACTTTCGACATCCTGTAGCCGTAAGAGCCCCCTGAGCTGTTGTCTTCGATCGAGCCCATGCGGCTGGTCATCAGCACCAGTTTTGATCCTTCAGGCATCAACGGAATCAACGCCCTGGCAAGCAAAAGAGGAGCCAATGCATTGACCTCGAACTGCTGGCGGATGCCATCAGGGTCCAGGTCGCTCAGCCCCATCGACTGCAGGATCCCTGCATTGAGAATCACGGTGTCCAGCTGTTGGCCGGCCAGTCCGTTGACCAACGCAGCGATCGAATCTGGGCTGGTGAGTTCAATCCCTGATTCAACCCGTACGCCAAGGGCGTCCAGTTCGTCGCTGGACTGACGGCAGACCGCGATCACCTTGTCTCCACGCCTGTGGAGCTGTTGGCAATAAGCAAGACCGATTCCCCTGTTGGCACCGGTCACCAGAGAAGTCGCCAAGGGCCGAATCGCAGTTGAGCACCATCCTGCCGTCAGCATCAACGGATGGGGGTCTCTCCCATCGTCTCGGCTCGTAGTCTCTTTGCATTCGCTGAAGCGGTCGCCGTCGCGCGGTTTTCATGGGCTTTGATCCGCGCCAGTGGTCGTCGTCATCGTCAACCCGTGACGATCGCAACCGGCAGAACCACGCTGAACGTGTCACCAGCAATGTGGAAGCTTTGCTGCGGGAAAACGATGCTTTGCGCAGGGAGGTGCAGCGATTGCATCAGCAGCTTGATCGTTTGCAGCGGAAGCAGTGGCAGCGACCTCAGCGTGATGCGGACCGTGATTGGAACCGGCAACAACCATCGACTCTGGTGAACTCTGCGCAGGTGCAGCGCTGGGGAGATTCTCTGGCGATGCAGCCGGGTTGGAGTGCGTTGCGCCAGCATGGCCTTGAGCAGCTGATCGACCAGCTCAATCGCAGCAGCTTTCACTCTCAGCTCAGCTTGAGCCAGAGGCTTGACCGGGTGGTGAGTGGTCTTGGCACTGATCTGTTGGCTGCCGTGGGGGGAAAGTCCACGAAGAAAACCGCGGCGGTGCTAGCGGCGTTTGCCCTCTATGGGGTGCGGGCCAGTGAATGGCTTGATGAGGATCCACGCAGGGTGGTGGCGGAACTCCGTCACCGTCATCGGCAGGGCCAAGATCATCGCCAGGCAGGCAGCAGCGGTCGGCGAACACGCAGTGATCAACGAGCGACGGATCGAGAGCCAAGCGAGCAGGGGCGTACTGGATCGAGTGATGCGCGTTCCGAAGCGCTGTCGGTTCTCGGGTTGAAGACGGATGCCTCCCAGGAGGCCATCAAGCAGGCATTCCGGACGTTGGTCAAGGTGCATCATCCCGATCTGGGTGGATCGGCAGATGCTTTTCGCCGGGTTAATGACGCCTATCAGTTGCTGATGGCCTGAAGGCAACGCTGCCAAGCCATCTATTGCCCTGGCCTCATCGCCATAGCACTTCGATCGTGGCGCCTCCAGACATGTCGAAGCGGATGCCTGTTGTGCTGTTGCTGCGCTGATAACTCTGTCCCGCTTCGCTGTACAGGAAGTTGAATGTCTGTTCGCGGAACATGATGGTCACGTTGCCCTGGCGCTGGCTGAACCGACACGGACCGGATTGGATCGGAATAGAAGGGATGTGATGGCTCAGTTGGCAATGGGCGATCGTGCTGTCGGCATGAACCCTGGTGGCTACTTCAGTGATGGCGAAGCCAAGGATCAAGAGAAGAAGCCTGCAGGTGAGTTTCAGAGGATGGTGCAGAGGCATGAAAAAAGCCCTGACAGAGCAGGGCGTTGTGCCGGAGTTCGGCGGAACTCATCTGGCCACTTTCTGGCCCCGGTACACGAGTTCAGGACGCTCGCTGCTTTTGGCGACAGCGGTGTTCTGCGCGTACTTCTGGCCGCGGTAGGTCAGTGTCATGTTGGTTCCTCGAAGCAAGCTCAGGTCCCCGTTCCATGGCCTGAGTCGTACTGCGCCTCGCCAGGGACGAGGTGAACGATGTTGAGAGCCTCAACACGATTTTTATAGCAGGCTGGTCAACAGTGAGGTCGTTCGCGCCGCTACACGGCGCGTTTAACTCTCCTCCGGAAGCGGGCAGGGCATCAACGGCAGGCAATCTCCGGAGGGGTTCAGCCATTCCTCGAATTCACTGCGAACTGCATCGGCGTCGACGCGACGGTCGGTGCTGTGCAGAACTCTGCAGCGCTGCCGGCTGTAATCCACCGCGGCTCCAATCAGTGCAATCGCTTGTTCTTTGGTCATGGGCTGCCAGCAGTTGGATGCATGCTTGACGTCCAGACCGGCTTTGGTCGTGACAATCGCGACAGTCTGTGAGTTCTGCGGCGTGGTTCGGCTACTTAAGATGAGGCCAGCGTTGGCCGCGACATGAATCCCAAGCAGGTGGGTGCCCTTCGACGGGCCGTGATCTATTTCCTGGTGGGATATGGCGGACTGACTGTGATCAACAACAGCGGTCTGGCTCCTGAACGGATGTGGCTGGCCTACACGCCCTTGTTTGTGGGGGTTTATTTCTTCGCGCGCTGGGCGGACGCCAGGATCGCTGCGTCAGGCCAGACCAAGGACGAGTGACTGGAAGATGAGAGTGTCGTTCAGACTCCCAGGCTGAAACGCACAATCAGATCGTCATAGTCGCGATCGCCACCTCCGTAGCCATCCTCCATGCCCCATCCATTGGCGCCGAATCCGGTGAAATGCCCGAGCTTGTCGGAGTTGGCCGCGGCAAAGGCGAAATAGCGCTCACTGCGCGTTTGATTGATGACCAATGGTGCGTAGATCGCGCCGCTCTCCAGGGTGATGCTGAAGGGAGCGATCTTGGAGTTGATCAACTCCAAGTTGTTGTCGCTGATGAGGTCGGCGCGACGGGCTGCTGCTTCGGCATATCCAGGCTCGCTGGGTTTGAGGATTGAGCCACTCAGAGGGTCCACCACCGTGCCCTCGTCGTCGAAGACGGAATACCACTGAAGAACGGAGTCGTCTGCAGCCGATCGGCTGAAGGATCCTGAAACGGTGACACCACTTGGCGCATCAACCTCCCTGATATCGATTAGATCAATGGCAGACGGCTGAGTTCTTTGGCCTGGCAGATCCGTTGCTGTTGAGGAGGACGCCTCGAAACTGCTGAAGAAGCGACGATCCTGAGGATCGAGGTAAGCCAGGATTGTCTGTCCTGTCATCGTGTCTTTGACAGCAGTACCAAGCAGATCTCCCACAGGCCGGAGGTTCCAGGGATTGCGCAGAACGGCACCGTCGGTTTCCACAAAGGTGACCTGCCTGGCACCGTCCAGATCGAAGCTGATCGGAATGCTGTGGTCCTGGCAGGGCACGGTGAAGGGTCCCGGAGCAGCGCCGGGAGCATCGGGACTGTTGCCTGGCCCACCTGGGTTGTACACAGCGCTATAGCCATTTCCGGATGGCATGCGAACGGCACTGAGTGCCTTGATGGCATTCAGATCACCTTCAAGGATGACGTCGTAGTAGTTGTCATGGTCCTCCACATAAGCCGCATTCACAGGAGTGCCTGCCGGTGCCAGATCAGCGAGGCCGACCACGGTGAGCGTGCCCTGATTCCCGATGGCATAGGACACTCCCGTTTCAGTGATCGTGATGCTCTCACCGCTTTGCGTGGTTGCCTCTAGCTGGAAAAACCGGCTGAAGTCATCCGGCATCAGGCTCGCGATGCCGTCCGGTGAAAAACCGGCGCTGGTGTACAGCCGCAATCGATACTGCGCCTGATCGCCGTAGAGGTCGGAGCCACTGTTGTGTTGTGATGCAGCACCGACCCCGACGGGTCCGCCCTCTCCCAGATCGCTGTACTGATTCAGCTTCGCGGACACCAGTCGAGGACCGTTGCCTGCCACGTAGGAGTTGCTGCTGTCGATCGACAGGCCAACGGCGTTCACCGGCCCTGATCTGCCAATCATCTGCAGCGGTGTGCCGTCGTTGACGATCGCCACCGATATCGGGTACCTGGCACCGGGACTGCCAGGTGTGATGCGATTGCCGAAATCACCGTCGATCACGACAGTCTGGCGTTCGTTGTGCTCGAGGTTCGGCAACAGGCCCGCGATCTGGGGGGTCACCGTGGTGCCGTTACTGAGGGTTACCTCAAAGTCACTGCCGTCGGCATCCAGTGACGAGGGCAGCACGGGAAAGCTGAACACCAGTGGCATGGTGTCAGCGAGCAGCAGTCTGGTGGCATAGGTGCCGCTCGCGCCCACCAGGCTCGCAGCGGATGTGAGTGCCCTGAGGGATGGGTTTAGAGCCGGATCGAGGGTCTGCCAGGCCACATTGAATTCCGCAGCCGCCTGTTTTGCATTGGCACCCATCAGGCGTGGGACGCCCATGTATCCGTCGAAGCCGAAGTTGCCGGTCAGAAACTTGGCGTCGTCGTCGAACAGATCAGCTCCGTAGACGATGGGTGTGAGCAGACTCGACGCCAGTGTTGATGCGTTGGCGATGTCGGCGTTGATGGTGTCGAGCAGTGGAGCGGCCCACTCGCTGTAAACAAGCGCCATCGTTTCCGTAGCCGTTCTCTTGAAATTTAGGGACGCTCACGGATCTTTCAAACGGCTCAGATCTGACGCTTCTCATTAAAAAAGAACCTCGATAGCGACTGCTAGAGAGGTGCCATGGGTTGGTTGAGCGAAGGCTTCGAGGGCTCAGCTGAGGCCCAGCACTCCGAAAGTGATCTGGCTGAGGATGCCGTGACCAGTCAGCGCTTCGGTGAGAATTCCGATCACGAAGCCGAGCATGGCAACGCGGCCGTTCAACAGTTCTGCGCGCACTAGTCGCTCACCTTTGATCTGGCTCGCAGCTGCATCCTGGTACCACTGGTCTTGGGTGGATGTGGAAGAACTCATGACTCATGCGCCTGTAAAAGAATATTAAGGGCTTTTGTAACGGAATGCAACGCATCCGATGGCGGTATGGCGAGATTGTCTGTCGGTCAGGGCATTTCAGCCCGGTTGATTGATCAACTGCGACTTGAGATGAACCAATCCCGACATTTTTCCGTTGCTTCTCAAGATGTTCGTTTCAGCCGCACATCTTGATGTCAGATTCCTCGAGATCTTGTGTTTCAGATTGAAGAGCTCACTGACGCTGGCTGGCATCAGACCGACTTGCATGACACCAAGGACCACGCTCTTTGGCATGCAAGATCCAAAAGCGATGCAGATGGCCACACCTATCGGGTGATCAGCAGGGAATCGGGTCTTGTGTGTCTGATGACCAGGAATGGCAGTGAATGCTGGGAACTGGATTGAATTAATCCCAACAGGTGCTCACCGTTGATGGCTCTCGTTTGGTCAGAGTGTCAACAATCCACGCTGGACGATTTCTGCAGCCGATAGCTTCAAATCGTCATCCCCAGATGTCTGCGTCCGAGAGGGGCTCGAGGTATCCGTTGGCGTCGTAACGCCGCACGATCTGATGGGTTTGCCCCTGGGGAGTGATCCAGCGCAGGCCGCAGGCCGTGGAATCTCCCATTTGCCGATCTCTGGCATCGAGCAACAGCTCCACATGCGGCTCGGGTTGCCAGATAACCCAGTTGCCGCTGGTCCTTGTCGTGCACTCCAATGGCTGAGCCGGTGCCACTGGTTCACTGTCTTGCCTGGTTTCAACGATGTAGACCACCTGATCCAGACCATGAAATCCATGGCGTGCAACAACCCGCCGCCGTTCTTCGCCATGGACGACGCTCAGTTCACCGACCCAGGCCAGAGGAGTGATGGCACTCGGGCCGAGTGACCAGCCGCCACTTGAATTCACCTGCATCGTGAATGGCACGGTTTCGAAATTCATCGACCGCTGCTCTCCGGAGGAGAGATAGGTGAGGCAGTTTTCGATCACGCCATCGCGTTCCTGCACCTTCAGCGATGTCGGGAAACGATCGTCCTCATTGCCGCTGCTGCCCAGCCGAATGAAGCACCCCTTCCAGTGTCCGCTGTTGTGCTGCAGCAGCGCAGCGCGGGGGTCATGCATGGCTTCATGTGGTGTTGGTCGACCACCAATCGTGGCGGCCTAAACGGTCAGCCGTGATGCATCAAATGCGGAAGGCCGCCCCTTCCGGATGGAAAAGACGGCCTATCTCGCTCGTTCTCGCATGGTTTCACTCCATCAACGTCGGTGAAAGAAGGAGTGCGAAGCAACTGGCTGTGGCGTCCCTGGGGCCATGACGTCCAGAGGTGGGGCTGATGCGGCTCCGGGGCACCTGCGGCGGTGCAATGGAGTGTCGATCGACGTGGCGCACCTGATGTCTGCCTGTCGAAGGACCAGCCTCACGGATGGGTGGAAACTGTTGGAGCAGGGGGCCAGAAAGTCAGAAGGCTTCTGCGATCTGGTTGGGTGGAGTGTCGGCTGTCATCAGCGCCTCCGATCTCGATGAACACAGTTTTGGTGTCGGTCGCTACAAAAGCAATGAGCATGAAGGCGCATTGCCTGATTCCGGTGGATCCCTGGAGAGTGAAGACGGCGTGCCTGGTTCTGAGATGAGGCCACGGGTTTTTCGAGTTGTCGGATGCTGCCGCGCTGGCAGCAACGGTTCTGCTCGCTTCCTGCACGGGTGGAGAGGCTCTGAAGCGTTTTGAGTTCAATCCCGACGCGATGGGTGCCCAGGTGGCGACCGTGGATGTGCCCGCGGGTGGAGAGCTGAGTTTCTGGAACAGTCTTGATCTCAGCTATGAGCAAGGCAGTTCTGTGGCGTTCAGGATCTCGATTCAGCCGCAGGATGCGTCCAGTTCCACAGAGGTGGAGTGTGATGCTCTCGACCCGTCGATGACGTTGATGTCAACGAAGACGCAGCTGCAGGATCGTGTCAATCAATCCTGGAAAGTGGCTCGAATGCGCTGTGAATACGGTCCCATCGCTGGGGATCAACGGCTGCAGGTCACCGCGGTGCCCGTTCTGTCCGGGTCGGTTGAGATCAGGCGACTGGTTCTCGAACTGAAGCGCTGAGTTTTACGCTCCGTGCCAATAAGACAGCCCCTGAGGCTCGCGATGCATGGCTTTGCAACTTCACTCGGCTGAGTTTCTGCATGACGATGGACTCACCTATTGCATTCGGCGTGAGTCGCTTGATCAGGACTTCACGATCTATGAGAAACGAGATGGTGATTGGCTTGATTGTGGTCTTGATCAAGCTGTGAAAGACCTCAATTTTGCTGAGTTCAAACGCCTTGGATTGCTGATCAAAACGATCATGGACGCCGACCGCTGGGTCGCTTAGTTGATTGTTGATGTGGGAAGCCGTGGAGGAGTTGTATCTCTTGCTGTCTGGACAACCGACCCTGTCCAGGCGGTTTTCCCCCTGTGAAGATTCCGGTTGCTGTAGGAGTCTTGTTGCGGTTGAGAAGTTCATGAGAGCACCAGTTCCTGAGGTGAAAACCTTGGGAACTTTTTTTATGAAGCGCACGTGTTTTTGCAGTGTTGGCAGAAGACGATGGAGTCTTACTGCTGCACAGCCCCTTGCTGGAACCGGAGCTGATTACGCCACTGACCGCCCTCAGGGTCGATGAAGCCGGTCGGCTCACCTATATGGGGCAAGACGGTTGCCGGCGTGTGATCGTCGGCAACCCTGATCTGCTGGACAGACTCACGCAGAATGATCCAATCATTGATGAACAGTGAACCTGAGCGGCTTGATTGGGTCGCGTTCATCTTCATCGATCAATAGCTGTGATCTTCAGGGCCTTGACGGTGACGTTTAAGTAGGGAAGCATTTCCCCCTTCCATGATTAAGGGAGTCTTTGAGTTTCTGAAGTCGTTGTTTTTCGGAGAGTCCGATCAACAATTGGCCACGGATAATGCTCAATCGTTGAAGCAACGAACCCTTCAGGCGGTTGCCTCCGATCAGCAGGATCTGGTTCACAAGGGGCCACGCGGAGGTCTTTACCGCCTGGACGCCAACGGCCGGAAGATCTATCTCAGGCAGAGCTCCCAGGCCGCAGGCAAGCCTCGCCGAGCCAGGCGACGTCGGCATCATTCCTCCAAGGCGTCCTGACGGCTTGCGCAGAGTTGTTCATTGGCGTGGTGTCACGCTCACCACCAGCCCGTCACGCGGGGTCGGGCTGGGAATCTGCTTCAACGAGAGATCTTGATCGGGCACGAGACGCAGCTGCAGCTTCTGGATCAGCCCTACGGTCATCAGCCTGATCTCCAGTTCGGCCAGGGCCTTGCCGAGGCAGACCCGCTCACCGCCTCCGAAGGGCAGCAGGGTTTGAGTGAACGACCCATCCAGATGGCGCTGCGGCCTGAATGCGGCGATGTCAGACGCTGCCTCTGCGGTTCTGGAACCCAGCACCACCTGAATCACCCGATCCTGGGGAATCTCCACATCGGCCAACCGGATTGGCTGCAGATTGCGGCGAAAAAAACCTCCCACCGGTGGCGTGAGCCGCATCACTTCCAGAACCGTGGCATCCAGGCGGGGTGATCGATGCGAGGCCTCGAAAGGCCAGGGTGATGACAGCAGCTCTGGCAGAAGCCATTGCTCCACGTCTGGGTTGAGCAGCAGAGCACGGAACAGACAGCTCAGCGATGATGCCGTTGTCTCATAACCAGCGAACAACAGCAGCAATAACTGCTCCACGAGGTCGTCGTCATCCAGTGGCATGTCGACTTCATCGAGCCCGCCACTGAGTAGATCCAGCCCTCCCTGGCTGGAGTCGCTGTGTTGCAGCACCGTTTTCAGGCGGGTGAGTAACCGCTTCCGTGCAGCCAGTGCTCGGGCAAAGGGAGTCCCCGGTATCGCCAGTGGAATGGAGAACAGGGCCTGGGTCCAGATCTCGAAATCAGTGAACAGAGCATCGCGATCGCTGGCGTCGAGCCCCAGCACGGTGGTGGCGATCACGGCGAACGCGAAGCGTCGCATCCTGGTGGCCAGAGGCTGCGGAGTCTCAGACTGCTGCAGCTCAAGGATCAGTTCCTCGATCAAACCCTGGATCGATGGGGTGTAGCGGCAGAGTGCGCCGCTGGAAAACAGCTGCCCCACCACGCGGCGGCGGGCTTTGTGAGCGGGGCCGCTGCGGTTGGCCAGCGACCGGCTGCCGAGCAGTTGACGCACGCTGTCTGGCCACCAACCCTCGAGGGCTGCTTCCTGCTTCAGCAGATCGGAAATGGCCCGTTCACCCTGGATGAACACGATGCGCTGAGCCAGCAGGCGGGTCTCAAAGACATCGCCATGGGCTGCAAAGCGTTTGCTGGCGAAGCCAGGGTCACTGAAGAAGTCGAGCGTCTCCCTGAGGCCCGTGACAGCACCGGTGCTGGGACATGTCGCGACGCTCATGGAAGCTGATTGGTTGCCACGAGAACCTATCGGCCTCACTCAACGTTGTGGGTCAAGTGCTGTCGTTGATGGCCGCCTGAAGACGCGTGAACTGAGAATCAGGGCGATCAGGAATCCCAGGAACTGCACCATCACCACCGAAGGACCTGAGGGAAGGTTGGTGAGTCCGGATGCCAACAACCCCAGCAATGCGCAGGTGCCTCCCAGGATCGAGGAGACGAAGACGTAGATCGGAAAACGTCGACAGAGCAGACGGCCTGCGCAGGACGGAATCACAACAAAGGCGCTGATCAGGAGCACGCCAACCGCCTTGATCGACACCGCCACAACCACAGCGAGCAGCACGATGAAGGCCAGTCTGTGCCATCGGGTCTGCACACCCACCGCACCGGCAAGATCCTGATTCAGGGTGAGCAGCACCTGTGCACGCATGCTCAGGCTCAGATAGATCAGTGCCGCTGCCAGCAAAATGCCGATCACGATCAGGTCGAGACTGCTGACCCCGAGGATGTCTCCAAACAGCAGCTGGCGAATACCGCCCCGATAGCTCTCCACCAGACTGAGAAATAAAATTGCAGCCGCAAGAGACGATGAATACACAATGTTCAGCAGGGCATCCGTGGGGAGGGAGCTGCGCTCCACCAGCTGATTCACCAGGATGGCGAACACCACCGCAAAGGGGATCAGAACCAGCGTGGGATTCACGCCGATCAGGATTCCCAGCGTGATGCCCAGCAGGGCGGAATGCCCCAGGGCATCGCTGAAAAACGACAGTTCCCTGAGCACGGCGACACTGCCCAGCAAACCGCCAAGCGCTCCAGTGAGCAGACCGCCGATCAGCGCGCGCTGCATGAAGGGTTCGGCCAGAACAAGCGCCAGCGCTTGAGTGTCAACCATGACACTGATGCCTGTACGGAACCATGTTGGGTCCATACAGATCAACGAGTCGTTCAGGAGTCAGGGTGTGGTCCGGTGAACCACTGCAGCAGAGGCGACGGTTCAGTCCGAGAACCTGGTCGCTGCTGCGGCGCACCATGTCGAGGTCGTGGGAGACATGCAGAACGGTCCATCCCTCCTGACGCCGCAACTCCAGCAGCAGCTGCTGAAAACGTTCGTTCGATGGCACATCAAGACCTGCCTGCGCTTCATCGAGCACCAGGAGTTGACGGTGCCGCACAACGCAGAACGAGAGCATCACGCGTTTGAGCTGCCCCCCAGACAGTTCACTGAGAAGACGGTTGCGCAGATCGATGCAACCGGTGCGATCCAGGGCCTTCTCGATAGCACTTTTGCGTTTGCGATGTTGCTGCCATGGCCAACGTGGCCCTGGCGGGTCAAACCCAAAGCCGACGAATTCGGCCACGCTTAAGGGGAAACGACCCTGCAAGGCCAGACTCTGCGGCACGTAGCCAATCTGAGATCTGATCGCACCGGGAAGTTCGCCGTTGGCTGAAAGCTGTTCTCCGAGTATCTGAACGTCTCCTTCCTTTCGTGGCAGAAGCCCGAGCAATGCAGCTACCAGAGTGCTCTTACCAGCACCGTTAGGGCCAACCACAGCGGTCTCGCTCTCACTCTGGAGTTCGAACGAGACCTTGTCCACAGCGAGGCGACCTGAACGTTCAACCGACAGGTCGTTCACTACCAACACCGGGCTGGGCATCAAACGTCAGTCCCCAATGGCTTTGACCAGATTGTTGACGTTGAAGCGCATCACCTCAAAGTAAGTTCCAGGCACTTTGGCGGACTCTGCTGAGCCGGTCTCCAGAGGGTTGAATTCAACGATATTCACGCCGAGATCTTTCGCCAAGGCATTGAAGGAACGCTTGCCCTCCTGAGGCTCGCTGAGCAGGGCTTTGAGGCCTGAAGCTTTGACCTGAGCGGCCACCCGTTGCAGATCGGCCGGGCTGGGATTCATCTCGGGAAGGTCAACCAGGAATTCCGCTTTCAGCGAATAACGGTTGGCGAAATAGGTGGCGAAGTCGTGAAAGGCCACAAACGTCTTGCCGCTGTAGGGCTTGAGCTTCTCGGTGAATTCCGTGTTCAGCTCCTTGAGCTTGGCGGTGAACTGCTCTGCATTGTTCTTGTATCCCTCAGCGCAACTGGGATCGGCTTTGACCAGACCATCTCTGATGTTCTCGACTTGCTGAGCGGCGCGAACCGGGTCTAGCCAGATGTGGGGATCGTATTCACCATGGCTGTGTCCATGGCCGTGGTCGTGGTGCTCAGCGACGTGATGGTCGTCGTGGTGATCATCGTGATGGTCGTCGTGGTGACCACCTCCAGCCGCTTTGATGGTCTTCACTCCAGTGCTGGAGTCAATCACCACCAGATCCTTGTTTTCAGCGGAGCTGATCAGATCATCAAGGAACTCCTCCATGCCGAGCCCGTTTTTGACCAACACGTTCGCGCCACTGAGGTCCGTCAGGTCGGATGGTGTGGCCTGAAAGTCGTGGGGCCCCAGGTTGGGTGGGATCAAGGCCGTGACATCTGCGCAGTCACCAGCCACCGCTTCAGTGAAAAGTGTGATCGGCAGAAACGTGGTGACCACTTTCACTCCCTTGCTTTCGGTTGCATCGGTGTTGTTGACACCAGGAGCACCGCAGGCCACCAGGCCAAGTAGAAGCGACATTGCGCTCAGACGCGAAAACACAGAAGCCATTCAGTTCTGAAAGCCAGGGCGGGTTTGAGGTTCAGAGCTCGATCGAGCTCACTAATGAAAAATGATAATCATTATCGCGGTGGTTGCCCGTGCTCACTAGCGTTGTGAAAATCACGCTGCTCAGTGTAGATGTATCAAAAAGTACCCGTTACGATTTTGACCGGCTACTTAGGGTCTGGAAAAACAACTTTATTGAATAAAATTCTCAGCGAAGAACATGGTAAACGCATTGCTGTGATTGAGAATGAGTATGGTGAAGTTGGCATTGATCAAGGTCTTGTGATCAATGCAGATGAAGAGGTTTTTGAAATGTCGAATGGGTGCATTTGTTGCACTGTTCGTGGGGATTTGATCCGGGTTCTCGGTAATCTAATGAAACGACGTGACAAATTCGATTACGTCTTGGTTGAAACAACTGGGCTTGCTGATCCTGGGCCAGTTGCGCAAACATTTTTTATGGATGATGAGATCCGTGATGAATTCACGCTTGATGGAATCGTCACGCTCATTGATGCTGCGCATATTGATCAACAACTTGAGCGAAGCAATGAAAGCTCTGAACAAGTGGCGTTTGCTGATGTTTTGATCCTCAACAAGTCTGATCTTGTTCCAGAGGAATCACTGGTGAAGCTTGAGTCGCGCCTGCGAGACATGAACACGTTGGCCCGTGTGGTGCGCAGTACCCAGGCTGAAGTTCCAGTTGAAACGGTGTTGAACCTGAGCGCCTTTGATCTTGACCAGATTCTGGAGCGTCGCCCCACCTTCCTTGAGCCGGAGTATCCCTTTGAATGGACCGGCGTGTACCAGCTTGAGCCAGGCAAATACGAAATGACTCTCGATGATGGCCCAGATCCTGAGATGTCTCTGGTTGCCATCCCCGGGCAGAAAGCTGATGAAGATGCGCTGAAGCAAAGCGCAGAGCAGTGTGTTCGGCTCTTCGCCCAGTCCGCGCAATCCCTCAAGCCAGGCGATTCAATTGCTGCCAATCAACATCTCAGTCTGGAGTTGGAGTCGAAGGGGACGAAGTCGTTTCTGTTTGAAGTCAAGAACGAAGAAACGATCGGTTTCTATGCCCAGCACACCGCAGAGGAATTTGACCTGAAGATCATCAAGGCTGGGCAAGCGGTGAGTCCGATCAAAGAGCGCGTCTGGGTTGCAGAGCACGAGCATGACGATGAGGTCGGTTCCATCGCCATTGAGCGTCAGGGCAATGTTGATCCTGAAAAGCTCAATCAGTGGATTGGAACACTGTTGGCGGAAAAGGGCGTTGATATTTTCCGGACCAAGGGATTCATCAGTTACAAGAACGAGTCCCGCAGAGTTGTGTTTCAGGGGGTCCACATGTTGTTCACCGCCCAGCCGGGGCAGGAGTGGGGAGATGCGCCGCGCTGCAATCAGCTCGTGTTCATCGGCCGTAATCTCGATGAGGCCCAGATGCGCAAGGACTTTGACGAATGCCTGATCTGAAGACGTTTGCCCCCCAGGGCATGCTTCATGAGGGTTGGACTGCCCAGGTTGATGACTACGCGCTGGCCTGTGGATGGACGGGCGATGGAGACAATCTGCTGGTCGGTGATGTTGCCGGAGGACTGTCTCTGTTTGCAGGCAAGACCGGTGAACTGATCTGGACCAAAAACAACATTCACCAGGGCGGTTTACTGGCTTTGGCGATTCATCCGAAAGGGGATCGTTTCGCCACATCCGGCCAGGATGGATGCGTCTTGATCTGGGATAGTCAGCAGGGGGAAATCCTGCACTCGATCAAGCCTGGGCGAGGCTGGGTTGAGCATCTGGCCTGGTCAGGCAGCGGCGACATGCTGGCGGTTGCCGCATCAAAAAACGTTCACATCTATCACCCTGATGGTGTTGAGAAATGGTGCACTGAAGAACACCCCAGCACCGTGAGTTCGATCGCCTGGTCGAAGCCCGATGAGCTCGCCACCGCTTGTTATGGGAAGGTCAGCTTCTTTGACATCACCAGGCAGCAAGTTGCGCAGGAATTGAAATGGCAGGGATCACTGGTCTCCATGGTGCTGAGTCCCGGCGGAGACATCGTGGCCTGCGGTAGCCAGGACAATTCCGTGCATTTCTGGCGCCGTTCAACCGGCATGGATGCTGAGATGACCGGCTATCCAGGCAAGCCCAGTCAGCTGGCGTTTGATCAAAGCGGTCAGTTTCTGGCCACCGGTGGCAGTGATCAGATCATTGTCTGGAATTTTCAAGGTGATGGTCCTGAAGGATCACTGCCTGGTCAGCTTGTGCTCCACCCCGAAGCCATTTCCACCCTGGCTTTTGCGCATGAAGGACGGATCCTGGCCTCAGGTGCAAGGGATGGATCGGTGTTTGTCTGGCTGCTGGATCACAATGGTGATGGCAATCCACTGGGAGGAGCTTTCACTGCTGAGAAGATCAGTGCGGTGTGTTGGAAGCCCGATGACACAGCTTTGGCGGCGATTGACTCCGATGGTCGAGTCTCGGTGTGGCAATTCAAAATTCGTGGTTGATCTCTGATCCAGCCTTTTGTTGGGCATGTTTGAACTTCACCGACCGATTCAGCGCAGCAGGATCCGGCATGTTCTGGGTCGAGAGTTCCATATTGCAAAACGAAAGATCCACTGGTTGATGGGTGGCCAGAGCTGGGCTGCACGCTCGGACTCCTTATTGATCAACTATCTGAAGTTCAGTCATCAGTCTTTGATTCTTCGTCCCTTGCCAGGAGTGGACCTTCAGCTTCAGCACAACAAGCGCAGGAATCTCGAGCTGGCTATTGCCCGATTGGACCGAGTTGTGTTGCGTCCTGGCGAGACATTTTCAGTGTGGAAGCTGGTGGGTCGGCCGACCAGAAGCAAAGGCTATCTCGATGGTTTGGTCTTGAAACAGGGAAGGATTGCTCAAGGTCCGGGAGGCGGGCTTTGCCAGTTGGGAAATCTTTTGTTCTGGATCGCAGGGCACAGTCCACTCACGATCAACGAGCGTTGGCGGCATGGATTTGATGTTTTTCCTGATGTGAATCGATCAATTCCTTTCGGGGCTGGAGCAACATTGGCCTACAACTATGTCGATCTGCAGTTGACCAATCAAACGGCCTATTGCTTTCGCATTCACTTATGGCTGGATGAGACGCATTTGCATGGTGCGCTTTTCTGTGACACCAACTATTCCTCGACATACACCCTGGAAGAGCGCCATCACCAGATCAAGCAACAGATCTGGGGTGGCTATTCCAGGCACAATCAGATCTTCCAGATCCGGCAGGATACAGATGGCTCTAGCTCAAACAAGCTGCTGGTGGAAAACCATGCCCTCATGATGTACGAGCCGTTGTTGACAGCGGCTTGAGTCAGGTGCTGTGGATGTGGCTAGCTAGTTGAAGTGACCTGTCTCTCTGCCCATGGACTGGATGCTGCTGCTGTTGATTGCCGCTTCCCATCTGGCCAGCGCCTTCCTGGCCGCGACGATTGCCCGGCAGAAGGCTCGCAACAGCCGGTCGTGGTTTGTCGCTGGTCTTCTGTTCGGGCTGCTGGGCTTGATCGGGGCCGCAGGAATTCCCGATCGTCATCAGATCGTTTTTCTGCGCCATCTCGCTGAAGCTCAGGGATACAGAAACAGACGTGGATCCGGGGGCAAGGCAGGTCAGTCAGAACGCTGAACCGTGCCGCAGCTGTTCAACCTGGATGAAAGTTCCGATTCGTGGCAGCGGATACCGGTTCATCACGGCGATGGAACCCGGATCTCTGATCTGTCCTCGACCACACATCAGCGGCGGTTCAGCTGAGGTGTCATTCCACCACCTGTTGCTGATCCATGGGTTCTGCCTCTTGCTCCAAGAGCACTTCCTCCAGTCGATCCATCAACAGCTGTGCGGAGGATATTGATGCGGAGGATCAGGTGTGCGTGCAGTTCTGGAGGAATGGCTGCTCCCAGGTCGCCCATGTGAGTCGCTCCGCTCTCGGCCGCTATCGCCGTGATCTGCTGGCGACAGGGGCTGTGCTGTTGAACTGAATCATTGGATTTCGCCTCCTGTTGACTCGCGTTGCTTGTTCAGCAGCCCTGGGTGATTTCCTGGAGAGATCGATTCGGATTTTCTCTTGGACCCTCTGCTGATCACAGCCCTGTTGTTGGTGGCCACCGCTTTTGCCGCCTGCGCTGGTTTGCTGATTGCCCTGGTGGGGTTGCAGCGGGTGTTTTCGATCGCCCCTTGCTTGGAGGCAGAGCCTGAACTTGATCCAGCGGACACATCGCTGTGTGTGGTGATCCCCGCCTACAACGAAGCCGACAACATCGGTCCTTGCCTGAGCAGTGTGCTGGCAAGTGATCCTCCCTGCCATGACTGGCAGGTGCTGGTGGTGGATGACGAGTCCACGGATCTCACCGCCGAACGAGCAATGCGCACAGCAGCTGCGAGCACAGCCAGTGATTCGAACGCTGCTGGGCTGCCGTTTGAACTGCTTAGGGCCGGCCCCCGTCCTGCCGGTGAGCGCTGGGTGGGCAAGAACTGGGCCTGCACCCGAGCCATGGAGCAGGTGCGCAGCCACTGGGTGCTGTTCATCGATGCCGACGTGCGTCTGCAGCCCGGGGCCTTGCGCCGTGCGCTGGCTCAGGCGATCCGGGAGGAGGCCGATTTGTTCAGCCTGGCGCCGCGGCTTGGCTGCGGCTGCGTGGCGGAATGGATGGTCCAACCGATCATGGCCAGCCTTCTGGGGCTGGGGTTTCCAATTGAGGCCACCAATGACCCTGATTCAGAGGTGGCGTTTGCGGCAGGGCCTTTCATGCTGTTCCGCCGCAGTGCCTATGAGGCCATTGGCGGGCATCGCGCTCTCGCGTCAGAGGTGGTGGAGGATCTGGCCCTTGCAAGGGGCATTAAGGAGGGTGGCTTTCGCTTGCGCTACCTGCTCGGTCTGGATGCAGTGGATCTGCGCATGTATGCCGATCTGGCATCGCTCTGGGAGGGGTGGACCAAGAATTGGTTGATCGGTCTCGATCGCGACGTGGCCAAGGCACTGGCTGCCGCCGGTGTGGTGGTGCTGATGTTCAGTGCTCCCTGGCTGCTGCTGCCCTCGTCGCTTGTGTTGCTCTGGCTGTTGCCCCAGCTATCGCTCTGGTGGCTGGTGTTGTTGGGGTTGTCATTGCTGGGGATTGGGCAGCAGTTGGCTCTGCGCTTCTGGCAACGCCGGCGCTTTGATGTTCCGCTCACCTACTGGTGGTTGATGGGTGCCGGCGGCCTGCTGCTGGGGGCGATCGGACCGGTGTCGGTGTGGCGCACGCTCACCGGCCGCGGCTGGACCTGGAAAGGTCGGCAGCTGGCCTGATCAGCCTCAATCACTGATCACCTGTGCTGGTTTCTGAACGTCTTTCCCAGACTCCCGACTCTTTGCCTGCCAGGCCTCCAACACTTCCGGGAAGTGCTCTTCAATGCAGCTGTCGCAGATGCCATGGGAGAAGTTCAGGGTGCTGCGTTTGGCCAGGTACTGATCGAGATGAACCCAGCTGCCACGCTCATCCTTGGCTTTGCGGCAGTAGCTGCAGGTGGAGATGATTCCCGATGGCTGGCTCTCAGAGCAGAACGACTCGAGCAGATTGATCGATCGTTTTCTCAGGTCAAGGAACGAAACCACCTGTCTGGACAGGGCTTTCATGATCTGCATCTGATTGTCTGAGAGCTGGCTCGGCTTGCGGTCGATCACACACAGGGTGCCGATGCGGTGCTCTGCTTCGTTGTTGAGCGGAAAGCCGGCGTAGAACCTGATCTTTGGATCGCCGCAGACGAGCGGGTTATCGACAAAGCGATCGTCGCGAAGCGCATCGGTCACGATCAGGGGCTGGTCGGTGTGGATGGCATGGGCACAG
Source organism: Synechococcus sp. GEYO (assembly GCF_900473955.1). Taxonomy (NCBI): domain Bacteria; kingdom Bacillati; phylum Cyanobacteriota; class Cyanophyceae; order Synechococcales; family Synechococcaceae; genus Synechococcus; species Synechococcus sp. GEYO. The sequence continues at coordinate 78,126 of NZ_UCNL01000011.1, read as the reverse complement.
AACGACCAGTCTCTGGGGGTTTCCTCGGCTTCAATTCCCACCTTTGATTTGAACCATTGGCGCTCGCTGTCCACCAGGCTCAGCAGTGCAATCGGTGTTTCGCACACCAGAGAGGCCATGTGTGTGATGTCGTCGTACGACTGCTCAGGGCGCGTGCCCAGAATCCTGTATTCACTCAGGGCCTTGAGGCGTTCCTGTTCAAATTCAGGGATGAGAGCGGTTTTCATCGCCTGGCCCAGTTGGACCTCAAGGTATGTGTTGTTGAGAACCTGTGCTGATGCAGCAATGGAAGTTCACGGCGTTTCAATTGATGTGTGAAGTTTCGAGATGAATCGGTGAAAATCCCTGCTCTGCTGAATTCGTTTCTGCTGAATTCAATGCCGTTGAAATCGTTCTGGTGTTGTATTGATTCACCGCGACTCTTGCCGGCTGACTGCCAGGTTTGATCCAGGGCGACCTCAACCAAGAAACCAAGCATTTTCTTGGTTGTCTTGATATGACTCTTGATCGCGGTCAAGCCGAATCCTCGGATCTCAGCAGTGCTTGCATCACTGATACGGACGTCAACCATCCATCAAGTGCGGGCACTTGTGGTCGTGAAAACTCCTCAAGTTGTCGGCACGATTAGACGCGGCTGTAGCCCAGCTTGCTGGCGAAGATTTTCAGTGGTAGCCCGAACGACTCCATCAGGGCGCGGCATTCGTCGCCAACGGTGCCATACACCTCGATGCTGAAGCCATCACCGAGTTCGGCATGTTGTTGCAGATAGTCCTGCACCGGTGGATTGCTCACATGGGCCGCGAAGGCTGCATCGTTGGCATACACCTCTGACCAGACGAAAGCCTGGGGATCGTCGGGATCCTGATCAAAGGTGTGATGCAGCATGCCCGGCTCACTGGCCTGAACGGCGGCATCGGTGGCTTCGGCAAGCTTCAGGTAGGCATCCACGCAGCCCGCTTTCACATGAATGCGGGCCAGCAACATGAACGGTGTGGATGCATTAAATCCGGCCATCACTTCACTGTTGTTTGGTTGATTTTCGCTTGAGCGGGGTCTGCTGACTAATTCATGGTCACACTGATCAAGGTGTTTGTTTTGACCTCTGAATCCATGCGTAAGTTCGTTCTCCCCGCCCTGGCGGCAGTCTCTGTTCTGATCACGGGTGTTGCTGGCTGCTCCAACCGGGGAAGTGAAACCACCCAGGCTGCTGCGCCTGCTGAGCCTGCTTCAACTGAGGTCAAGATCGAGGAGGTGTTCAAAGGCTCGAAGACGCTCAACGGCACTGCTTTGAGCTACCCCGAGGGCAATCCGGAGCTGCGCCTGTATCGGGTGGAAATCCCAGTGGGCGGCAAGATTCCTGTGCACACCCACCCCGCTCCGATGCTGGTGCATGTGCAGGGCTTCGAATCCGGGGATCTTCTCAACACGCGGGTTCAGCCGGATGGCACGGAGGTGAGCACCGTGTTCAAGCCCGGTGAAAGTTTCATCGAAGGCTCCGAGGAACCTCATTTCGTGCAGAACAACAGCGACAAGCCCACGGTCGTGTGGGTGATGGTGGCCTCAGTGGAGGGGATGCCCACCACTGAGTGGGACGAATGAATGGCTGAGCGCTTCAGCTGATCCTGGCTGTCATGGCTGCGTCTGCGGCACCAGATCGATCACCACGGCGGTGGCTGGTTGGTCTGAGTCGTTTCTCCAGCCGTGCAGCACACCGGTGGATTCGAAGACGGAATCTCCGGCCTTGCGCTGAATCGCACGGGGACCTGTTCCGTTATCGCGGATCTCGATCAGGGATCCGTTGATCAGGTAGGCAACACCGGGCCGTTGCTGATGCTGATGCCAGGCCACTGATCCACCGGGACCAATCGTGATGCGCCTGGTGCGCAGCACCCGTCCTTGCAGTGCGGCGAATTCCCTGGAAAGATCCAGGCTGCCCAGCGATTCCACGCTCACCTTTGTGGTGGTGGATGGAGCATCACGGGGTGCTGGGCGTTGTTCGCGGGCGGGCGTCACGGTTTGGGGTTCGTGGTTGCCGTGAGCCAGGGCCGCGGCTCCCGGAACCAGCAGGCTGGTGATGGCGATCAGCGACAGAACGGGGGCTCGCATGGCTTCACTCGACTTGGTCACTATTGTTTCAACCACTACCAAGGCGGTGCCTGTGACCGCTCGATCGACATGAGTACCCCCGTTTCGCCCAACCGGGTTCTGGATTTCCTGGGCCGCGTATTTATCGCCGCCGTGTTTGTGAACGCGCTGCCCGGCAAATTCACCGACTTCGCCGGCAACGCCGCTCGGATCGCTTCCAAGGGAATCCCCGAGCCGCTGGCGAATGTGCTTTTGTTTGCAGCGATTCTCGTGCTGATCGCTGGTTCGATCATGCTGGTGTTCGGCGCCGACACGATTCTGGGCGCTTCACTGCTGCTGGTGTTCCTGGTGCCCACCACCTTGGTCTTCTATGCATCCCCGTTTCAGGCGGTGCCTTTTCTGATGAACCTGGCACTGATTGGTGGCCTGATCCTGGCGATCACCCGATCAACGGCCAACCCTGCGCCCAACTTCCGCAAAGTGCGGGCCAAGGCCTTCGACAGCATCCGCTGAACGACCTCTGCTGTATGCGGTCTGAGTATTCAGGCCACAAAAACCCCCCACGCCCTGGTGGGGGTAAGGCGAGATGGTCAGAGCTTCACTCGTCGAAGACTTTGCACATCGGTGAGCCGGGATGGGTATCGCAGATCTCGTCGAGCACCTTGTCGCGGTGACGGCTGTCGGGGTTGTTCACCCCAGCATCCTTTTTGGGGTCAAACTCTTCTGTTGTGTGCTTCTCGTTGGTGCCGTAAGGGAGTTCATACTCCTCGAACTTGTGCTTGCCTTCAGACATCGCGCAATTCCTCCTACAGAACGAATTCCTGAAGTTCAGACCTTAGAGAGCCTGGAGGGGGAACTGAGCAACTTTGGCAATTCTTCCGTTGAGCTCAGCTTCCGGAGGAGCGCAGCGGTCTGCGTTGGATGCGCAGGCGCTGGGGGATTTCGCTGGAGCTGGGCAGTTGCAGCTGAGCCTCAGCCCAGTCCTGCATCAGTGCTTCCAGCAGGGATTGACGATCGCCGAACAGCCGAAGCATTGTCCTTGCATCTGAGATTCAGTCTCAACAAAGCATGGTGGCTCTGCTTGGAGCAAGTGATTCTCATTAGCGTTCACATTGTGTTGCGTCAGAATTTCGCAAGCACTATCTCCTCAACTGCTCAGCAGATCGATGCGTCGACGCTCCCTTTTGGCGATGGCGCTGACCGCTGGATCAGCGGTTGGAGCGTCTCTCGTTGGTGGAGCTGCCAAGCCCCAAACCAGTCACCGTCTCAAAGGAATCAATCCAGCTACGGGGACATCAACTGCCATGAATTCCACGTCGCTCATGGGACCGTTCCGCCTTGAGCTGATCAGCAGGCACAAGATCCGTGATCCAGGCCTGGGCCTGAATGAACCCTCAGGGCTCAGCCTGAATGCTGATGGCACGGCGCTTTATACCGTCAGCGACGACACCAAGGCCATCTATTGCATGGATCTCGAGGGCCGGGTGTCGGTCAGTGAGTCGTTCTTTGTGAGCGTGTCGGATCTGGAGGGCCTCGCTCTCAGCAGCGACGGCCAACAACTGTTCGCGGTGCAGGAAGACAGCAACACCGTGATCAGCGTTGATCTGGCCAGTGGCCGCGAACTGCAGCATCGCCCCCTGGCTGAGATGGCCAATTACGCCAGTGTTGCGATCCACTTCCCGAGCGAGCCGGATAACAAGGGTCTGGAGGGGATCATGGTCAACAGCACCAACCAGCATTTGTTCGTGGTCAAGGAAGGACGACCCGGGCTTCTGATCGAACTCGATGCTGAATGCAGCACGATCTTGTCGTCGCGTTTGCTGACGACGGCGAACGGCTTCTCCCACCCAAAGCTTGGGCGACGCAGGCTCGACTTCTCCGGGCTGAGCTACGACAGCCAGCGCGACACGCTCTGGATTGCCAGCGACAAGGGACATTGCCTGTTTCATTACGACTGGAATCGCGATCAAGTGCTGCAGCGCCTGGATCTGCGGCTCAATGACGGCGGTCAATCCAAGCGAGTGCGTCAAGCCGAAGGCATCGCCGTGGATTCAGAACGTGGCAGGGTTTATGTGGTAAGCGATCGTGACGCCGAGCTCTACGTGTTCCAGCTTCATGGCTGATCCTGCATCCCAACGCGTTTTGCTCACCGGAGGAAGCTCCGGCGTGGGTTTTGAGGCGGCGAAAGTTCTCAGTGCCCAGGGGCATCAGCTCACGATTGTCTGCCGCAACCAGGCCACGGCCGATCAGACCCGCAGCCTGCTGCCGGGTTCTGTTCATACCCTGATCTGCGACCTGGCAGATCTCGGGGCCGTTGCCGCGATCTGCAGCCAGCTTGTGGATCGCGGCACAGCGTTGGATGCGCTGGTGCTCAATGCCGGTCTGCAATATGCCGGTGCCTCCGAGGCGCAGTTTTCGGCGCAGGGCATCGAGCTCACCTTTGCGGTGAATCAGCTGGCCCATCAGCTGATGGCGATGCGGCTGCTGCCGCTGTTGCACCAGGCCAACAGTCCGCGCGTGGTGATCACCGCTTCGGAGGTGCACAACCCCTCAAGCGGTGCCGGCAAGGTGGGCAAGCCTGCGGATCTCGGCGATCTGGAGGGACTGCGTGCCGGGGCGGGCTTCGCGATGGTGAATGGCAGCCCAGGCTTTGATGGCAACAAGGCCTACAAAGACAGCAAGCTCTGCAATGTGCTGATGGCGCGGGAGCTCAACCGGCAGCTGGAGGGCGCTCTGCCGGTAATCGCCTGGAGCCCCGGTCTGGTGATCACGCGCAACAGCGGTGGCTTTTTCCGATACAACAAGCGCAGCAATCCACTGGGCATGGGGGCGTTTGCCTTTGTGGCCCGCGATCTGCTGCGGATCACCGAATCGCCCGGAAATGCCGGCCGCCTCCTGGCGCAGCTGGTCTGCGATCCGGAGGTCGCGCCGGGGTTCAACTACTTCACCAACAAGGTGGTGAGCTTCGGTGGGCATCGGCTGGAGCCCACCGATACCAGTGCTGAAGGTGCTGATCTGCAGAAGGGCAGGGAGCTGTGGCAGCTGTCGGAGCAGTTGATCTCCCTAACTTGAGCGCACGCACAGCAGCTTCATGGTCGAAACGGGTTCTTCAGCGCAGCAGCAATCGCATGTGGTGGTGGTCGGCGCCGGTTGGGGCGGCTGGGGTGCCGCCAAGGCGCTCTGCGAAGCAGGCGTGCGCGTGACCCTGATCGATGGGATGGCGGATCCCAGCGGCAGTGAGCCGATCACCACCGAGAGCGGCAAGCCGTTCGAGGCCGGCACCCGCGGCTTCTGGAAGGACTACCCCAACATCAATTCACTCACCGATGAACTGGGGCTCGGTTCGATCTACACCGACTTCACCACCAGTGCCTTCTGGTCGCCGGATGGGCTGGAGGCCACCGCACCGGTTTTTGGTGATGCGCCACAGCTGCCCAGTCCGGTGGGTCAGGTGCTGGCCACAGTGAAGAACTTCAAGCGACTGCCGGTGCCGGATCGGCTCAGCATCGCCGGCCTGCTTTACGCCATGCTCGATCTCAACCGCAGTGATGCGGTGTACCGGAGCTACGACGCCATCGATGCGCTGACGCTGTTCAAACAGCTGCGCATCAGTGATCGCATGATCGACGACTTCCTGCGCCCAACGCTGCTGGTGGGACTGTTCAAGCCGCCGGAGGAGCTCTCAGCAGCGGTGACCATGGAGCTGCTCTACTACTACGCCCTGGCCCATCAGGACTCGTTTGATGTGCGCTGGATCCGCTCCAAGAGTATTGCTGAACAGCTGATTGCGCCGCTCAGTGAGCGCTTGCGTGAGCGCCATCAGCTCACGGTGCTGGGCGGCACCCTGGCCAGCAAGTTGAATGTCTCATCCGATGGCCAGAGCATCCGATCGCTGGAAACCCGCAACGTGATGACAGGCAGCAGCGCTGTGCTCGATGACGTGGATGCGGTGGTACTGGCCGTGGGTGCCAAGGGCATGGGCTCTTTGATGGCGCAGTCGCCGCAGTGCGGCGTGCTGGCACCGGAGCTGGTTCAGGCCGGCACGCTTGGAACGATCGACGTGGTGTCGGTGCGGTTGTGGCTGGATCGCTACGTGCCGGTTGCCGATCCCGCCAATGTGTTCTCGCGCTTCAGTGCACTGCAAGGCTCCGGTGCCACCTTCTTCATGCTGGATCAGCTGCAGAAGCAGTCGGAGCCTGAGCTCTGGGGTGGTCAGACCCCTCAGGGATCGGTGATCGCCAGCGACTTCTACAACGCCACCGCGATCGCCGAATTGAGCGATCAGGCCATCGTCGATTGCCTGATGCAGGATCTGCTGCCGATGGCGCAGCCCGCCTTTGGCGAGGCCAAGGTGGTGGATCAGGAGGTGCGGCGCTATCCGCGTTCGGTGTCGCTGTTCTCACCGGGAAGCTTCAGCAAGCGGCCGCCGCTGGAAACCTCATTGGCGCCGGTGGTCTGCGCCGGTGACTGGGTGCGGATGAGTGAGAGGGAACATGGCGCAAAAGGGTTGTGCCAGGAACGCGCCTATGTGTGCGGTCTGGAAGCGGGCAACTCGCTGCTGCGTCGCGGCATCGTGCGCGGCGACAGCGTGCCCCGCAGTCGCCAGCATCCTGTGATTCCGATCCGGACGGATGAACCGCAGGTGCTGCTGGGTCGTGCCCTCAACAAGCTGGTGATGGATCCGCTGGAGACCCTGGGCATCAACTGGCCCTGGCTAGCGAGCTAGGTCGCAGTCAGATCCCACTCCATCAAGATGAACGGGGGGTGGCGCCTTCGCTCAAAGGTCAATCGAATGAATCGTGAACAGCCCGTCATTGCGGTCATGCTCATCGCCGCCAATGCGCTGATCCTCAAAGGCGAAGCTGCTGCCGCTGAGGAGATCGAAATGTCGGTAGTCCCCTGCATTGGCGCTGTCGAATGCCGTGAACATCAACCCTTCTCCGTTGTGCACGATCGGGGCGTAGAGCTGACCGGTCTTCAGCTCGATGGCGCCTTCCTGGATCGAACCGAGGCTCGTTTCAATCGGAGCCTCGGGGTGCACCCGACTCTCCCAGGCCTGGTCCAGGTAGCCGATCTCATCGGGAAGGACACCATCAATGCTGCCGGTGATGTCGTCGATGGCATAGAAGAAGAGCCGGTTGTCGTAGGAGCCGTTTCGGGAGTAGCTGTAATTCACCGTTGCGGTCTGGCCGTTGAGGGCCTGGGGCAGGATGCTGAGGTCGATCAGGGCTCCAACGACATCGCCGTTGAACACCGAAGTGACGTCGAGTGGGTTGGTGGATCCGAATGCGGCATCTTCGGCTTTCACCCGTTCTTCAGCGGAGTCGCTCAGGAGATCCCAGGTATAGAGGCGGTTGAGACCAAGACGCTGGATCACTGGAGGCACGTAAAGGTCGGCAGACTCACGCCGTCGGTTATTGGGCGCGAGAACCGATGGTGTGTCCGTTTTCGGCAGGTAGTAGCGGACCATTACCTGGAATTCACTGGCATTGGCTGGGTTGGACGACCCCGAACCGGTGATCGAAGGGATGGGAAGCCAGTTCTGCACGTTGGATTGAGGCTCGAAGCTTGAGAGGCTGAGAGCGAGGTATCCATCGCTCTCGATGGCGAGGGTCGTGCTGGCATTGGTTTCATCTGCCAACTGACTAGATCCGAGTTGAGCGACGGGGTTAATCCATCCAAACGACAGGCTGCTGCCAGGTGCGCCATTGAGCGAGAGCTCCGAGCCAGGGGTGGGGGATCCAGCACCACCAATCGGGATTCCGTTGCTGGCGAAAGATGATTGATACTCAGATGACAGCGAGAGAAAGAGTTCGTTGCCGATCTCCTGAGCTTCATTCACGTAGTAAATCGTGTTGGCATCAAGGCCGTTCACGCCATTTGTAGAGCCTGTCAGCAGGGCTGTGCCAACAGCTGTTCCCCGATTCCAATTTCCGGGTTTTGCTGTTAAAAGCCTCCCATCCGCTGTGAGCTTGGCTGTGGCATTGATAGGTGAATAGGCCGTGTTCTGTATGGCGTTCTCAATCAAGAAAGGCTGGTAAGCATTCCCTGGGTTTGGTTGGTAAATCGTGAAGGCCCAGAAGCCCTGGGCCGGACCATATGTTTCGGTTTCGGGCGGAGCTTTCTCTGCTCGTGCCGGCAGAACAATTTGGTAGTTGTAGGCACTGGTGAGTGTATTTCCTTCGTTGTCGATTTCGGTGGTGGGATAGACAGCGTCATTGGGGATATTGGCTGCACCTCCTTGAACAGCAACACCAGCACGAACTAGCCATGAACTCCAAGTGTTGGGGTAAACCCCGATATCTTTGTTGGAGATGTTCCAGCCATTGTTGACATCCACGTTGCCTTCCACCAATGCTGTGGTGGCTTCATTCAGCAGATTAAGGCCGTAGCGATAGGCCTCCTGGAAGACAACTCTTTCTTGAGCTGTCCAGTTGGCGGGAAGGGAAAAACCTGTCTCCAGATTGAAGCCGATCGTGGCAAAACGCTCATTGAGGTCAGCCCGGTCTTCAGGTGTAAGAGCAGAGGGAGGCTGGTAAGGCGTGTCGGAATTCTGTAGCGAGTTCTGGTTCCCGATCCAGATTTGATAAGGGGGAGGTGTGACATTGGTCTCAAGTTCAGCAGGGACAGGATTGAGTGCCAGTGCTTTAGAGACTTGCGTGAAGAACTCCACAGCATGCGTGGGGATCTCTCCCCATGTCCTGCTTGCTGCTTGATTCGTCGATGATTGGCTGATTGGTTTGGAGTAAGGGACGACTCCGGTTTCCTTGAAGTCCTTCAGAGATGTGAGCTGAAAACCGCTACCCAAATCATCTTTGCTGCCGTTGATGAAAGCACGCGTGGCTGTCATCGCATCGGCGTCCAGCGTGTTGGTATCGATCCGTGCCGTGATCCAAGCCAAGGATGTATCCACCGGGAGCACCGGCAACTTGGCCCCCTGGATGGTGACTTCTTGAAGGCCCCTTCCGTAATACGTGCTGTCAGGCCCAATCAAAAGAATCTGTTGGGGAAACTCAGATCCACCCTTGGGGATCGTTCTGGGCCCAAATGATCCAACAGTGTTGATGTAAGCATCCAGAACTGCGAGGATGTAGTAGGCATCATCAGGATTCTTAGGGAGCTGCAAAACCTGTTCCCCGTGATCGGTTTCATCAACCTTTCTGAGGTCAAGCCATGCGGGCATGTAGAGCACCGAAGCATTGGGTGCTGGCGACGAACTCTGATTCAACCAGCTTGCTGCAAAACTAGGCTTAAAAAGTGAGTTTGCAGGCGCCTGAGTGCGGGTATTTAGGTTGTATAAACGGTAAGTTTGATTGAGTGGATAAGACCAGGTCAAGGCCTCCAGAGTCGAACGAAAAATAGAATTCTCATCAGCATTAATATCTAATAAACCGCTGCTTTTCTTGAAATCATCCAGCAGAGATCGAATATTTAATCCGCTTCCATCGGCTGACACGTAATCACCAGGCCATGCAAGGGAGCTCATTGAGCTAGGTCAGTAGTCAAATTTTTTTTAGCGAAGGAGCTGGCGATTGGCAGTTAAGGGTCTGACTTCAGATCCTGCGGTTGACATCTGGAATGGCGTGAACTCAGATCAGCGATGGCCAGCGCTGTGCCTTCCCGGCGTGGGTCAGCCGCCCCATGCCAGCGGCCGTTGATCCTTTGCACCAGAGCAGTGCCGCTGCCAACCCGCTGCAGGCGTGCGGGTTGATCGCTGGTTTGCAGCTGATCCAGCGGCAGCGGCCAGGGGATCGGTGGATCCTGTTCCAGTACAAGCCCTTGGCCGCGGCTGGAGAGATGGGGCATGCCCACGCTCCGCTGCGGTGATTCGTTCCAGACCAGTGAGGCCAGCAGCACCCGGCTGAGCAGATGAGGAATGCTGCGGCCTCCCGGGCTGCCGAGCGCCAGCACCGGCTGGCCCTGCTTGAACACCAGTGTGGGCGCCATCGACGACATCGGCCGCCGGCCCGGCAGACGGCGGTTGGCGACCGCTTGGTCGTCAACCTGAGGCTCAAAGGCGAAATCGGTGAGCTGATTGTTCATCACCATGCCGGCCACCAGGTGCCGACTGCCGAACACCGTCTCCACCGAGGAGGTGTAGCTGGCGATGTTGCCGAACCGGTCTACGATCGTGACCTGGGTGGTGCCCTGTTCGCGGCCCTGGTTCGGGCGGCCATAGGGGTAGCGACCGATCCCTGGCGGCAGCCCCGGTGCGGGTTCGGCTGCGGGTTTGGCCTTGATCATGTCTGCACGCCCCTTGATGTAGGCCGGATCCAGCAAGGCCGCGGCGGGACCACCACCATCTATCGGGTCATGCACCCAGTAGAGGCGGTCGGCATCAGCCCAGGCCTGGGCTCTGGCCAGTTGCCGCCAGGTTTGCGGATCAGCGGCGCTGGAGCCGGGCAGATCCGTGGACTGGTTCAGCAGGGAGAGGGTCTGCAGCAAGCCCACGCCACCACTGCTCGGCGGCGGCATCGTGCAGATCCGGTGCTTCAGTTGCTCGCTGCAGAGCGGTTGGCGGCGCAGCACCGCATAGGAGGAGAGGTCTGTTGGGCTCCAGCCGCGGAAGTCAGGGTCGCCGGCCTGCAGCCTGGCCATCTCCCGCAGGATCTGCCGGGCCAGGGCTCCGCGATAAAAATCAGAACCGCCGTGTTGCACCAGTGCTTCCAGCGTGCGTGCCAGCTGCGGATTGCGGAAGGCTTGATCGGCCGGTGGTGGCTTGCCGCCGGGAAGGTAGAGCGCCGTGAATGCTGTGTTGTGCCCCACCCCGATGCGCTGGGCCAGGTTGATCGACCGCAGCAGCCGCGGGCTGGGAAGGAAGCCATCGCTGGCCAACTGGATCGCCGGTTGCAGCGTGCGGCCCCAGCTCAACCGTCCGAACTGCTGATGGGCCTCCCAGAGCAGCGCCACGGTTCCGGGGATGCCGATGGCATTGAGTCGTGCTGTGGCCTCGCGCCAGGGCAAGGGTTTTCCGGTTGGCGTCAGCAGATCGCCGGGCCGGCTGCTACGTGGTGCGACTTCACGCCCATCCAGCACCTCCAGGTTTTGTTGCTGGCTGTCCCAATAAAGAAGGAAGCCACCACCGGCGAGGCCGGAGCTCTGCGGTTCAACGACAGCCAGCACCGCCTGGGCTGTGACCAGCGCATCGGCTGCGGTGCCACCCTCTTTGAGAACTCTCAGTCCTGCTGAACTGGCCAGCGGATTGGCGCTGACCACAACCGCAGAGCCAGCGGCTGTGGAGATGGGCTTGCGGCCTGGGTCGGAGGATTCCGGATCATCGCGGCTGATCGGTGCTGCAGCAGCTGCCGCAAGGCTGCCGGCACTCAGCACGAGCAGCAGAGCTCTGAGCAGTGGGGCAGGGCTTGGCAAGTGGCGTCGTTGGCTTCGCACACCAGCTTGGTTGCTGCTGAGCGTCTGCGCGGGGGCGTGGCTCAGGGCGTGGGATGGACCAGCTTCTGTAGAAATGACCTCAGCTCAAACACCTTTGCATCGAGATAGGTGATGTTGTTGATGCGCCAGCCGCCCTTGCTGTTGTTGAGCCCGTAGAGCAACCTTTGCGGGGTGCCGCTGGATTGGCCACGCAGGCCAACATCCACAGCCACTTCAGCCTGGATGCTGTTGCCCTTTTCGGCGCTGCAGCCTGTGACCTTGGCTCCGTAGGTTGCCACCTGTGTGTTGCTGAACACGTCGAAATCGAGAAAGCGTCCATCACGCGCGGGCGTGAGTTGTCTGGCCTCCAGCAGCAGCTTGAACAGTGATGGTGTGAAGCGCTGGCGCTGGCTGGAGAATGCTTTGTCGGGGTCTTCGTTGCCATCGAATGGCTTTACATGCCATTGGTAGAGACCATCGATCTGATCGATCACGCCTTTGGGGCAGGCTCGATCGGCGGCCGGAACCGCAACGGCGATCAGGCTGGTGGCCAGCAAAGACAGCATCGGTGTGCTTCGGTTGGTATCAGTCTGGCTGCGACAACCCACTAGGACTGTTGATGGATTAGTGCATAAAAAGTGATCGCCGATTCGTTTCAATTGTCTCCAATCACACCGCATTGCTGATCTCAAGGCGGCATGATTTCTGGACGTGGATGGTCAAGCCGACCAGGACGCGGAAACCAAATAAACGGACCAGTTCAATGAGCCGAAGAGGAATTCATCCCCTGCTGATGGGGTTGGACAAGACCAAGCGCAAACCGATCGAGAAGAAACAGGTTGAACTGTCTGGCTATGAGTCAGCGCAGCGCAAGCGTTTTCTCCGTTCTGAAGCCGAAGAGTCTGAGCAGAGCAAGGCCGCCTGAGGCTGGAGCTCTCAAGCTGGTTGGATCAAGAGGGGGGCGACCGGGGTCGCCTCCGTCCTCATGATGTGGGCGCCCCACCAAGAGCGTTTCCCACAATCCATTGATGGCAACGGAATTGAGATCAGGCAACCGTTGATGCCACTGGATAAGAGAAGTTAAGGCGCAGTGATCGGGCTGATGAAGTCTTGGATATTTGATCAGATCCTGATCGGAACATGATTCGCAGAATCGCAGCGCTAACGCTTTTCGCCGCGTTGAGCGGAGGCGTCATCCCTGTCTCAGCGGAGCCGGTGAAGCAGCTGCTCCAGACCCTTCCTACGAGTCTGGGATCGAATGCTGAGCTGATGTTCAGTGCCAATCCGTTGGGGCAGTTGGCGCTCAATAGCCGGCATCAAAACACCACGCTGGAAGCGCTGCTGGCCAAAATTCGTGCCGATCTCACCAACGCCGGTTACTGCGAAGAACCGATTCGCACCAATGTCACCCGGGGAACGTTTTCAGCCACCTGGGCACCGCCAAAAGGAACGGTTGTTGATGGCACACAGCAGGGCAAATACGCAGTGCTGGCGACGCAGGCCGTGATGCTGAATCCATCTGTTGTCAACCTGAATGTGAGCTTCAGGGAAGTGCTCGGTGGTAATCAGGCCGTGATCACCGAGTGTTATGGCGGCTCCTCTCTGAACAGCAACCCTTCTGGATCAAAACCGTCGTCAAAACCATTGGCTTCACCAGTCAGGATCAAGTTGTTCTGAGCCGAAGCCTGTCTGCCGGGAAGTTGCTGCCGCCCCTGCTTTAAAGCCTTCCCAGCGCCAGCTCCAGCCCATCAATCACTGAGGCCAGGAAGGGCAGATCAAGCGTGTCGATCGTGTCGCTCATCTGGTGATAGTGCGGGTTTCGCATGAAAGATGTGTCTGTCACCATCAGGGCGTTGTAGCCCTGATCCCAGAAGGGGCTGTGGTCGCTGCGGCGTACACCGGGCACATCGATGCCAGCGCGCGGCACCGGCAGAGCTTTGCTTTTCACGTGTTGCCCCATGGCATGGGTGAGCCTGGAGAGCATCAAGCCAGCGCGGGCATTAGCCACCAGGGCAATGAAGTCGCCGCGGTTGCCGTAGAGCCTGCCCATGGCGGGGTGGGGGTAGCTCTGTTGGCCGCTGGTGTAGGCGAGCATCTCCAGACTCACCATCAGCTTGAGCCGTTGCTGCTCAGCTCTGAGCTGATAGGCCAGCATGGTGCTGCCGATCAGGCCCCATTCCTCCAGATCGAAGCCCACCAGCCACACAGGTCGCCGTGGTGGTGCAATGCTCCAGCGCCTGCCCAGTTCCAGCAGGGCAGCCACCGCACTGGCGTTGTCATCGGCGCCGATCGATTGCAGCGGCCCGTCGTAATGGGCCCCCACCAGCAGCGGCCGGCGCCTGGGATTGCGGCCGGGAAGTTTCAGGATCAGATTCACGCCCTCATGGCTGCCGCGCCTGAAGCTGTGTTCCTCCACATCCCCGAGTGCGGCGAGCTGTTGGCGCACGTAGCTGCGCACGGCCATCAGACCCACTGGATCCCAGCTGGCATGGCGTGGAATGGCGATGGCGTCCAGGTCCTTTCGGCAGGCGGGAGAGAGCAGGGCCATTCCCCCATTCTGATCCGCCTGCTTGGCCGGCACCCAGGCAGGAAAAGCCTCCCCCGACGCCTTTGAAATCTCAAGCAGCGCCTTGAGATCTTCCAGGGGGAAAACCGTCTGCTCCGGTTGCGGGGATCTCTATCGCAATCGACCAGGCAGCTGGCTTGTGCATCGGACAGATACCTCGCAATCAAGCAAATACGACCTGCGGGCCATCAGCTCATCACCTTGGGCTGAGCCGGAGCCTTTTAATTTCGCAGCATCAAATGCAGATCCAACGGATGTCCGATCCGACTCAGCCATCGGTCTGGCCGGCCATGCTGCCCACGTTTCTGTTCTTCGGTGGGCTGGCGTCCGCCGCTCTGCTCACCCAGCTGATCGCCTAGCTGCAGCGGCCCATGTGCTGCAAAGCACTGGCTGGAGTGAGGTTCTGTGAATTCTGGGCCGCGTTGCCAAGGATCACAGCGAAACTTTCCGGCATGCCGAACTGGGACCAGGTCACTCATGAACCACCGCTGCAGGCCGGCAGGGATGGCTGGCTGGTGAATGGTGATGAGCAGCTGCTGGTGAGGTTCAGCAATGGCCGCTCCACCGCTCATGGTCAGTGGGTGATTCTGAGCACCTATCGCTGGGTGAGGCCTCACCCCCCGGAGCCGCAGAGTCAGAGACGGATGCTGCAGCACAACGCCATCGAGGCCTGGCAGAATATGCAGAAGGTCGGTTGGCGGCGCTGCCGTCCACCGGTGCGCTGAGGCTGTTTTGCAAACGCAAGACGCGTGACAGCGATTTGCCGGGGTTTACTGATCTGCGGGTTGCCATTGAACGGCGAGCCGGTTTGATCCTGGGCAACAGGGCTATGCCCATGGACCGCGCTCAGAATCTCGCCGGACTTGCCTCCATCGCAGTGGCCAGACAATCCATGGGCGAAGCCAAATGGCAAACCATGGAGAACATGCGCCGGGCTGCCTACATCCATCGCATCGTCGACTGCATGCTCACGGGCCAGGTTGCGCGTCTTCCCGATACCTATCGGATCAACCCGGTGTGATCCAGCCATCCGTGTTCTGGCTTCCTGGCTTATCCAATCGGTGGGAGGAGCTGCCAAGACCACTGGATCAACCAGGCAATGGCCAGCGAATGCAGAACGTAAGGGAACTGGTCGCTGAGCTTGGGGAACTGACGCCGGGCTGAACCATCACTGCTGTCTCCAGCCGGGCCTTGGCTCAAGGCAAGGTGTGCTCCCCAGTTCAGCACCAACCAGGCAGAGACCCACTCCACTAACAGGTATTGATCGAGTCCGAACATCCCCACTGCGCCCTCCGTGATGCAGGGGAACTCTCGCAAAGTTGCGATGACCGGACTTCACTGGGCGTGAACAACGGGGGATGACAACGCTGCTGCCGTCGTTATGAAGTTGCGGAGCTCTGATCAACTCAGTTTGACGTTCACAGGCTGCTCACAACAGGAGCCAGCAGCATCGCCAGCCCAGCAGCGCCCAGGGATATAATCCAGGCCAACAACCGCTTACGCACGGCGACCGGTCGCGGGTCAAGCCCCGTGAGGACCATAACGCTGGCATTGCCGAAAAGCCGAATGGCCACTGTTATCAGGGCCAGAGTTAGCAGCCTTACTTCCATGCTGATCCGCTGCTTGTGCCCCTGAATGACTTCCTGCCATCTGTAGCCAGGGGAGTGAATCAAGGCTTCGCCATCGCCCTTTGCGGGCTGGCTGAGTTCCGACTAGCCCGGTGCTGAATCGTTCAGCACCGGTCCCACCTAGGCGACCAATCGACCATCAGATTGGACTTACAACCTGGCAACAGCTGCCTAAAAAGCCTTGCATCACCTGAAGCACCAGCACAGGTGAAATGCATCCCAACCACTGAATCATTTGCGGGTGTCCATACGTCCTGGCGCTGTCCCACCAGCGCCCGAACGACCAATCAGCCACCTCTGACTCATTGGACCTCAAAGCTGCCACCTCAGCGGGGTCAGTCAATGTGTCGCCGACATCCTTTGACCAATGAATATTGGCCGTTGTTGCTGTTCAATCCCGCTGAGCAGTCCATCAAAACGGGTGACTCTGCTCCTGACCGACCTGCCCGAGAAGGTCCTGAAACCGAACCTCCAAGGGCGGCTGTCACCTCTCCCAAGCGTCATCGAAGGGTCATAGACCGATCAGGTCCCACTCGGAGACAGCCATGACAACTCCAACTCTTCTGGCTGATGAGCGCTACTGGCAAGACCTTGCCGCTGCACAGATGCGCCTTGAACACCTGGCAAAAGCTGAACGCCTGAACGGACGTCTGGCCATGCTCGGCTTTGTTGCTCTGATCGGCAGCGAAGCCCTGCTCCACCAGGGTTTGCTGATGGCGCTGGGTTTTTGATCTGATCAGCCAAGTTCTAGGCAGGCCAGCCCGTATACCTCATCCAGCTGCCTAGATGGCATCACGCCGCGGTACATCCGCAGCGTGCGGCCAACGGCTTTGAAACCAAGTTTCTGCAGCAGCGGCGCGGCCAGGGCATTGCCACCCGGTGAATCCATGATCACCAATCCCTTTCTGGCACTGAGTAGATCCATAATCAACAGCTCGGCCAGTTCAGGGGAATCCGCCAGTAAGGGGCCGATGCGCCAGCCCGCTTCGTTTTTCAGCAGGCAGGGGCGGATTCGGGCAAAACCGTGGCAGTCCTGCTGACTGTCAATCAGTGCCGTGACATCACCGGCTGGGTGATGCAGCCAATCAGACAGAAAGTGCGGTCGGGGGTTGAGTTCACGATCAGCGTCATAGATCTGAACCTCGGGTTCTGGGATGTCATCGCCATGAATCAATCTGAGCCCTCTCGGCCGTTCCAGAGCTCTGATCTGATGAGGAAGAGAGTCAAGCTCAAGCTGCCACCGCGTCGTTATGGAAGCCGGTTGAAACCCCCAGTTTGAGTAATCATCAATCCTGTTTTCGGCTGCTTCGAGCCCAACGCAGCTCACGTCATGGAGGTGGTCAAGAGCTTCTCGCCAGAGCTTCACTCCGTAGCCTCGGCCTCTCTGATCGGGGCGCACGATGTAGAGCCCGATAAATCCGTAGGCATGGTTGTAGCGGATGCCTGCGATGCATCCGATTGGATCTTCACCCAGGCAGCCGGTCCAGATGCCCTGGCGGTCGGTTTGGCGATAAATCCCAATATCTCCTGCCCCAGGGGCAAACCCTTCACTTCTCGCCCAGTCGTTGATCACTGGAATGTCAACGGGAAGGGCCGGGCGAATCGTGAATTCAGATTTCATGGACTCAGCCTGAACCGACAACCTTGTTGTCGCAAGCAGGCTTCATGGCTGCTTCAGATTGTTGATGTAAATCGCCAACAAGTGATTTTTTCGGCCCAATCATGCTTTCCGTGAAAGAAGATTGTTGCCGCAGTTTGGCATCAATTTAATGTCATTTCACTGACACAATCGAACTGGTCAGTGTTCGCTTCTGTGCGTTGTCGTTGTCGTTCTTGATGGCCTGAGTCTGCATCAGGCGATCTCTGGTACAGGGAAGCTTTTCCCAACGGCTCGACGATCGAGCCTCGTCTTGTCGCGAACGATCCATTGCGCGAAGGTGTTGCTGTTCGGGCCCGGCCAGTATCGGTAGGTCTCGGTGAAGGGGTAGTGGTTAGGGGAGGATTCAATCTTCTCTGTGATGCTGATTGCCTCATCCCCAACCCATTGCTGGATTAAACGTGATGGACCATTGCCAACACCTTGGTAGGGAGACAGAAGGTTCTTGTGCAGATGCCCCCAGCAGGAATCGTTCTGGCGCGCAAATTGCCAGACTTCCCATCGATCACAAGTTTCATGATCGCTGGCTTCAACGTCGCGAATCACCAGCAGCCAAAAATGATCTGCAAACCATCCAGGCAGGCCTGGAACTTTGGCGGCCCTTAGTTCAACCTTCAGCATGGGTTGATCAAAGAAACGATTGAGGCTTAGAGATCGTTGGCCTGCTGCCGCTGCTTCCTGAGTTGCGCTTTCTTTAGCTTCTCCTGCACTTCGTAATTGGTTGTGCGCGTGAAGGAATAAAAGAGAACCACAACAATCGATGCCAGCCCTAGGCCGAGTGCCACCAGATAATACGGAGGGATCAGGCTCAGCAAGGTTGACTCAAGAATTGAGAAACTCTAGCTGCCTCGAGAGGCTTCAACGACACTGTCTTTTAACCCGACCTGTATGGCTCAAGCCGCTTGCTCGTTGTTCAGCATTAATTCGATTGAGCACTCGTCGTTGAACAGATGCAGTGCTCCATCGCGCCTGATGTACTCATATTCCTCTGGCTCACCACTCACGTCTTCCGACTTCAGAACCTGCTCCAGCTCGTCAAGAGATAAGTCTTTCCAGTGGAGTTTTTCTGGGCTCACTGATGGTTTGCTTGGAGCAGCATTTTAAGGGATGGGCCATGAGGTCGCTTCGCTTGGCCTTAACAGCAGAAAAGGCAGGGCTGATTAGCAACCCTGCCTTCCATCGACTAAGTGGTGATTTGCTTTGTTAGCCCGATCACTCTTCGCCTTCTTCCTCACCGCCCACAGGAATCAGGCGGATCGCCTTTTTACCCAGCTTGATCTCGAACTCATCGCCAGGAGCAAGATCCAGCATGGCTGTGTAGGCCTTGCCAACCAGGAGATTGCCGTTGCCTTGCACTTTGGCGGTGTAGCTCAGTTTGCGACCACCTTTGCCCATGCCGGCAGAACCGCCACCGAGTTCGATTCCTTTGGCATTCAGCAGTGCCTCGTAGAAGGCAGTGAAATTCACACGGTCAGAGCCGTCTTTCTTCTTGGAGACATACCCACAGGCAGTTGCCAAATCAGTTTTAGAGACATCTCCTAGTTCTTTGACCTTGGCAAGCAGATCGGCACCAGTGAGCATTTCAGGTAGAAGAATTCGTCATTCATATTTATACCCTGCCGCCCATGAATAACAAGTCTTGAGCTCGTCGGGCTCTCAACCTTTCGTGGATCTCATCGGTTGCGGATGTAGCAGATGAACTCGCAGAGTCCTACCTCATGCTGGTAAGGAATTGGCCTTTTCGATGCAAGCGTCCCTCTCAGTGAGCTTCTCCCCAGCTCTCTGCAATGTTGCAATCTGCCTCCAGGGGAATGTCACCCAGGTATTGCTTCTGAAGCTTTTCTGAGGTCATCGAGGCCAAGGCCACTGCTTTCACCTCGTCCACCAGATCCCTTGGAACCTCGAGAAGAATCTCATCGTGAATCAGGCCAACGATGTGAACACCTGCGAAGCGATCCAGTGCTGGCCAGAGGTCACCAAGGGCAGCGGCGAGCAGATCACGACCAGAACCCTGAACAGGGAAATTGATCCCGTTGGTGCGTCCCAGCGGTTGCATCGCTCTGATGCCATCCGGGCCTGCCTGCTGACTGCGGAATGTCATCCGTCTCCCCGCAATGCTGCGCACTTCGGTGACGCTTCTGTTGGAGAACCTGTCCATCTCCAGGCTCATTTGTGGGTGCAGGCGATGCCAGGCGTCGTAGACCTTCTGGGCTTCAGTCTCCGTGACCTGCTCACCGCGAGCACGGGAGAGCAATTTGCGAACACCCGAGAGCCCACAGCCGTAGGCCAGGGCGAAATTGGCACGTTTGCCGATCGTCGAGCGTTCCGGATCCGCTTTGGTGATCTCGCGTCCGCAGGCCTGACTGGCGATGTAGGCATGCGGGTCAATGCCATCCAACAGGATCCTGCGCTGACCATCGTCGTTGTAAAGCTGCGGGCTGGCCTGGAGCCGGATCTCAATCGATGACCAGTCGAGGTCCATCAGCACGCTGTCGGGATTGCCGGTGCCCAGGGCTTTTTTGCGATCGCCAGTGATGCCCTGGAAATTGAACCCGCATTGCCCAAGCTTCACGGCCTTGGGTTCGCCTTGTCTTTGGCCTGTTTTGAACCGCTCGGTATCGGAGGGAACCTGACTGCTGGTTTCGCGGATCAGAGCGCTTGTGCTCATGCGGCCGGTGCTGGCACCAATGATCCGGTAGTGGGGGCGGACGCGGCCATCCGTGAGCTGGGCTTCCTCGAGCAGCCAGTTCACCTCTTTCAGCTCCTGATCCAGCGCCTTCAGCTGGAGCAACGTCTCGATGACGGGATCGGGACGGTAGGTGTTCAGAGTCCGGTCTTTGGTGTTTTCAACGCGCTCTCCCAGGTGAACACTCAGAGCCTCCTGAAGTTTGTCCGGGCTTCTGTAATTCTCAATTCCGAGCGTCTTCTGCACCTCAGCCGCCAAGCGTTGCCGTTCCCTGAGAGCACGTGTTCTGGAGTCGCGTGCTGTTTCGACATCAACCGCCAGCCCTCGCACCTGACCATCGGCGCAGGCACTGATCATTGAGCAATCGAGCCGATGCACTGCGACTTGTTGCGTGGCCACCAGCTGTTGATGGAGTTCACGCCCCAAAGGCAGCACGATTTCGGCATCCAGAGCCGCATAGCGCAGCTGGCTGGCGCTGAGGGCATTCCCCCAGTCGCTGGTCTGTTCGCTCTTGTCGAGCTCACGCTTCAGGTAGTGCGCAGACGCGGCGGCCAGGCTGCTGCTCGGTAAGTCGCCGATGATCTGACAGGCCAGCATCGTGTCCCACCACTGGCACAGCGGCCTGATTCCAGCAGCGATCAGAAAGGTGGCTTCAAACAGAAGGTTGTGGCCCACCAGCCTGCGCTCCGGGTTGCGCGCCAGCCTGCGCAGCCAGTCGATGGCGGCTTGGCCGATCACCGCCACATCGACCACCAGCGTGCTGTTGCTGTCAGCCGTCGTGAGCTGAGCCAGACGGATTTCGCCACCCAGAGACGGGCTGAGGCTGGCTTTATGACGCCACAGATCAGTGCGGCGGTTGAACGTTTCCAGATCAAACCCAATGGACAGTGCCATCGAATCAGGATCGGGTAGATCAACCGCGTTACCGATGTATTCGATTCCGGTGGGAGCCCTCTCGCAGAAAGGCACCGGGCAAGCCGGTTGGATGGCTTCGCTTCCTGGGAATAGCAGTTGCTGATCGAACAACGGCTTTGACTTGCTCCAGGCAGTCTCGGCGGTTTCAGGCGATTGCGGCGTGCCTGACCACGCTGGTTGCCTCGATCGGGCTCAGTTCCTGACCGGGCAGGCGCAGGCGTCCATCTGCAGCTCGCGGGTCACTGCTGCCACGCCATCCATGTCGCGGAAGGCGCGATACATGGCCAGCTGCTTGTTCAGGTCCTGGCAACGGTTGCTGTTGGCTTTCATGAGCCCAACTCCAACGGTGGTGATGTCGTCATGCTGGCCAGCCGAAATCTCTTCGTCGGTGACAACGGCTACTGAGACCTGATCGATGTGTTGCTCAGCTGTGATGGGCAGCTGTGATGCGGGTCAGTCAGATGAAAAAAACCTGTGAATCTGCTCTCACCCAACCCGCCTGGAAAGATCCTGAAACCGTACCTCTGAGGTCGGCTGTCCCCTCTGCTCCCTGCAGTGCGACAGGCATAGAACGAAAAGGTCCTTCCCGGAGACACCCATGACAGCAGTTCTGCTTCAGTGCGCCTGCCCCGACTGTACCTGCGCCGTTGAGGAATCCACCGCCATGCGGCGTGGCAATCAGCTCTTCTGCTCGCAGGCCTGCGCCAATGGTCATACCAACAGGGAGCCATGCCATGACCATGAGCACTGTGATTGCAACTATGCCGGTTGATCTCCTTGATGTACGTCTGCGTCAACAACACTTGCACCTGAAACCATGACTGACACCACCCAACGCCGCTTCGGCTTCGTCAACTTCGCTGAAACATGGAATGGCCGTCTTGCCATGCTTGGCTTCGTGATTGGCCTCGGCACCGAACTGCTCACCGGCCAGGGCATCCTCAATCAGCTCGGATTCTGAGCCTGGCTGGCCTCGACAAAGGTTGGCTTATCACGCCCCGGGCCTGACCGTGTGTTCGGCCCGGGGCGGATTTCACTGTCACGATCGAGCCCAGGAATGGCGATCGTTGGATTCAGCCAATCAACGTCTCACTCAAGTGAGGCTTTTGCCGTCTCTGCACCATGACCAACCATCGCTTGTCGGTTGAGCAGAAATTCAATCTCGAATCTGCGTTTCGCGAGATTGATGCCTGTGAGGACATTGAGCAGTTGCGTCAGCTCACCAAACAGATCATCACCGCGCAGGAAAACGAGAAGGCTTTTGCCCGCGAAGCGATTGTGCAGATCAGACGCGAGGCTGAAGCCAGCGCCGCTCGCCGTTTTGGGTTCGCTTAGAGCAGGAGTCAACTGATGTCACCAGTTCAAACGACGAACCGCTACCTGGTGCGCTACCGGGATCTCAGCGGAGCCACGCTCGAAGGTTGCGTCTATGCCTCTGATGCGATGGAGGCCAGGGATCTGGCCCGTGAATTCACTGCCGAACTGCGGCAACGCCCGAACCTGATCAGCGCGATTCTCAGAATTGCCTGACGACAACGTCTGTAGGGATTCGTTCAGGCTTGATGGCGCTGTTGAAGCGCCTGGACCTCCTGGTTCAGCTGCGCGTTGAGCTTCTCGAGGTGGCAGACCTCGTGCTCGAGCATCTGCATGTACTTGGCGATTGAGGGGTCCGTGCCGCGCAGACTTTTGCGTGCCTGCTTCTGCAGCTCTGGGTCAACGTTCATTCAATCAGCGTGATTGGCTGTGAACCTTACGGAGCATCGCCATGCTGATGCGGGCTGTGAAATCAGGCTGGAGTTGGCTTAGATGGGAGATCTTTTTCAGCTTGGTGTGACCTTCGGGAGATTTCTGGCGTTGTTCGCCCTGGGCCTCATCGCCGCTGTCTGGCTGCAGTGGTCATGGCTCTACTGGCTGCTTGCTGCGGCTGCACTCTGGGCGCTGTACAAGCTGGTCCGAGCCTGAAGCTGGGCATCGGTGTTTGGTGGAGCCAGCGCACAGCAAAGCCCCGCGGTGAGCGGGGCTTTGGGTTGTTGTGAGTTGGATCAGGCTTCGAGCTTGGCGGGCTTGGCGTCACCTTCTCTGAGCTCGGCGTCGATGATCATCACGGCAGCAGGGTTGCCTGCGGCGAACTTGACGCGACCCAGCAGATAAGCGGCTTCGTGCTCAGAAAGGCGCTGATCATCAACGATGGGATCAAGGAACACCGAGGTGCGGCGGTCGAGATCCTGCTCAGCGGTGCCGTAGAGCTGCAGAACGGAAGCGGTGACATCAGCTTCCATGCGGAAGACATTGGCGATCACCTGCTCGACATCAGGCCATTGCTGACGAGGCGGTTCAACGGTGTCGAGAACAGGCCGTTGACCTCTGGAGATCAGGTAATCGGCGAACTTGGCAGCATGTTGCTCTTCCTGTTTGGCCTCATCGCGGAGATGCTCGGCAAAGCCGACCAGCTCGCGTTCAGCAAACCAGATGGCAGCAGCGAAATAGGCAGCAGCGGACTGACGCTCCAGGTTGAGGTGAGCCTGCATGAGATCGAGCATCTCGGAGGACATGGGCTCGGCCATGGCCCGGCCTGCAGGACCGACGGGAACGGTGATGGTGGCTTGAGCGGTAGCTGAATTTGTCATGTCGAACCTCTTGGAGGGATGAATCAGTTCTACATCACAAAAGAGCGAAAGATAAGGGTAAAAACCGAACATTAAAGGATCAAAATATGCTTTTGAGAATCACATTCAGTAGTTGTAAATATGCACTTGAGAATCACAGTCAGGAGTGCAAATCTGCTGATGAGAATCAGTTTCGTTTGCGTGCCCAGTTCGTTCTGCGCTGCCCGCTAGGCGGCTTTTATGGTTAATGTTGCGCAATGTTAAGGGTGGTTCGCTAGCCCTTCCGTCTCACTGCCGCATTCATGACCTACCCCTTCGGCGCTGCCAGAACCGAGTTGGAGAAAGCCTTTGCGCTTCCTTCCGTGCCGCCGGCTGCTGAGCTTGAGCCGGCCTCCAGTGCCCGCGTGCTCAGCGAGTCCGACCGGGCAGTGGCTCTGTTTGAGCATCCCGATCACTGATCTGACCGTTCAATGGACTGCGGCCTGCTCGACCAGCTCACCTCTGAAGACATCGATCGCGTGATCGAAATGGCCTGGGAAGACCGCACCACGTTCGAAGCCATTGAATTCCAGTTCGGCCTGTCTGAAGCTGCAGTGATCGCTCTGATGCGCTCCCAGCTCAAGTCAGGCTCTTTTCGTGCCTGGCGCAAGCGAGTGACTGGCCGGCGTACCAAGCATGGCAGCACCAGTTCGTCCGAGCGTTTCCGCGCGGCTTGCCATAAGTGAGATGACAGCGTCCCGATCCAACTCCAGGCCCAGCGTCTTGATCACTGGAGCGTCCAGCGGCATTGGCCTGGCGACAGCTCACCGGTTGCTCGACCGTGGTTGGCGAGTTTTCGCTGCTGCGCGTCGGCTTGAGGCGATGGAGTCCTTACGCTGTCGCGGCGCTGAGGTGTTGCCGCTTGATCTCGCTGATCAGGCGTCCTGCCGGCAGCTGGCCGACGCTGTCAGCGGCCAGGTTCGTGCTTTGGATGCCCTGGTGAACAACGCCGGCTATGGGGAGACGGGTCCGGTGGAGACCATGCCGATCGAGCGTGCCCGAGCGATGTTTGAAGTGAATGTGTTTGGGTTGATCGGTCTCACTCAGATGCTGCTGCCGCCCATGCGTGAACGGCGTCGCGGCCGCATCGTGAATCTGTCATCGATTGCCGGCCGTTTTGTCACTCCCGGTGCCGGCTGGTATGGAGCCAGTAAGCATGCGCTGGAGGGCATCAGTGATGCTCTGCGTCTTGAGCTGCATCGCTTCGGGGTGCAGGTGGTGCTGGTGGAACCTGGGTTGATCCGCACCGGCTTCGAAGCGGTGAGTGAGGCTTCCTTGCAGCAGCAGTCGACCGATCCGGTGTGGGGGCCGATGATGCGTCGTGTTGCAGCCAGCTGGGCTGAGGGCTTTCGCCGGGGTTCATCGCCGGAGCTGGTGGCCAGCACCATCGTCTCGGCTCTGGAGACGTCCAGTCCCAAACCTCGCTACCGCTGCGGCAGCGAGTCGGAAGTGTTGGTGTTGCAGCGGTTCATCCCCGCCCAGCTGTGGGATGCACTGGTGCGCCAGCGCATGATCGGTTAGCTGCGTCCAGGCTCTGCAGCGCCTGCCACTGAGGGATCAAGGCGCGTGGAATGGGTCTGGGTTGATAGTCGCGTGGGTCAACCGGGCCATGGCGTAACACCGCATTCACCACGGTTGCAGCCTGATCGCCCCGGACGATGGCGGCATGCGGAATTCTCGGCGGAATGCGGACCCAGGTTCGATCCTTTTGCTTCATGCGAATTAACTGAAACTGGCGATTCTGAAGAATCACCAGATCCAGTCTGCCGCTCAGAACCGTCAACTGGTCGGTTTGGTGGCGATGACAGAACAACTCGGCAAGTCGGTTGGGCGTCACATCCGCGACCAGCGTTTCATGGCTGATGAGGGGATCGCTAAAAAAGGCGATTCCTGTGTCTAGGCAAGCGCATTGAATGATTTCAATTGATTGTTGATTCGCCATGATATCCGCATTGATTCTGCATATCATCGCGACTCAATCATTGGAGCTGATGTGTGCATGAATACCCATTCAGCCTGTTGTCAGCGATTGGTCATTCGCTGATTGAGCATTTCAAACAATGGCTGGTTCCAGCATCGATGGTGACATCAGCTTGAAGCCGGATTCCTTGATCTTTTGGTTCGAAACACGGGCATTCATGCTGCGTTCGCTCGTTGAGCTGGAGTGGCTCCAGAGCACGGGAGGCAGGCCATCTTGATCGCAGATGAGAGTGGAGAGTTCCCGGCGACTCAGCTGCATGTCGTCGACCAGGTTGTAGATGCCTGTCAGTTTCTGTTCGCTTGCGAACTGCACACCCCTGGCGATGTCGACAAGACTGCTCCAGGCATTAATGGCATTGCCGTTCTTGGGCACCTGCTGGCCAGCGGCCTCGCGAATCATGCCCACCATGTCGCGGCCGGGTCCATAAATCCCGCCCAGCCTCAGCACACAGATCGAGGTATCGGGGCGGTCAATGTCGAGCATCAGTTCCTCCGCTGCCGCGAGCATGCTGTTCACCGGAGAGCTGGAGTCCACCGCTGAGTGCTCCCACACCTCTTCTCCCTGCCGGTCTCCGTAGACGCTGACGCTGCTGATGTAGGTGATGTGCAGGGGTTGTGTGCTGGTTCTGCGCCGCAGTGCGCCAGCCAGGTTGCGCATGCCGCGGGCGAAAACATCGCTGTAGCCATCGTTCTGTCTGGTGGGTGCCACGCTGATCAGCAGGCCCTGCAGATCGGCAAGGAAGGAAAGTTCCGGATCGGGGTCAGTGATGTCGAGTTGGCGCACGTCATCCATCAGTCGCTGCAATTCGAGCACGTTCTCTACTGAGCGTGTGGTGGCAGTCACGGGCTGGCCGGCCCTTTTCATGCGCATAGCCACGGCGGTGCCAACGTATCCGCTGCCGATTACTCCGTATCCGAGGGCCATGTCTATTGTTCGTGTCAACCCTTTTTAACGGATCTTGACCTGTCACTGTTGCAGCGACGCCGACCGTTTGGCCGTTCTGTTTGTGCGGGCTTGCTGATGATGCGCCATCCATGATTGGCTGCCCTGATTGCGATGTGCAGTCCATGGACGACGAGAACCTGATGCAGCTTGAGCGTCTGCGTACCGTTCTGGAGGTGGCCAGGCGCAACGGTAATCAGCTGTTTATCGACAACATCGAACGTGAGATCGCAGCCCTAGAACGCGGTGATCGCTCTCCCATCGTTGAGGAGTACCTCACTGAGGAGGAACGTTCTTGAGGCTCGGCCATGCCCCATCAGATCTCCTGGCGGCGCTGTGCAGAAGTGCAGCCACGCTGGTGCTGTTGGCGCATCCTTGCTCTGCGGGTCTCGACAGTTACACCGAGCTTGACCGGGTCAATGGCTGGTTGATTGAGCGCAAGCAGGGAGCAGATGGTGCGATGAGCTGTCGGGCGTTTCTGCCCTCAGGCGCATCGTGGTTCAGCGCCAACATTCATCTCGATGCCGCTGGCGAGCTTGTGGTGCCGCCAGGTCGCAACTTCGAAGCAGAGCAACAGGAGCTCGAAGATGTGCGTGAGGCGTTGGAACGCTGCAGCTCAGATGTTCTCTATCTGCCTTTCTGAAGGCCGCTGGTCAGCGGCGATCAAACGTTGCGCACAGGTACAACGGTCATCCCCACAGGAGCCAGGGCGATCAGGGCCAGCTTCATGTGCTGAATTCCGAAGGGGATGCCCACGATGGTCACGAAGCAGGCCACGGCGGAGCTCAGATGGCCGATCGCCAGCCACCATCCCGCCACCAGAAACCAGAGCACGTTGCCGATAAAGCCCAGAGATCCGGTGCCTAGATCATCGTGGCCCCGCAGATCACTGCGGTTTACGGCTTCCTGTCCGAAGGGCCAGAGCGAAAAACGCCCGATCACAAAACAGGAGCGAGCCCAGGGCAGTCCTACCACCGTGATTGCGCAGATCAGTCCGGCCAGCCACCAGCCCAGAGCCATCATCAGGCCGCCGAGCACCACCCAGAGGATGTTGAGCAGGGAACTCAGCATGGGGCTCGTCTCCAGAAACGCGATCTCTGCAAACAATGACCCGCTTTCACGCATCCGCTGAGGATCGTGTTCAATTGCACCAGTTCATCAGCAGCGATGACCGCATCACCGGTGCAGCAGTTTCTTGAGCACCTGGGCCGTGATCCGGTCCTGCAGTTGAGGGTTCAGGCGGCTGTCACGGCGGATGAAGTGGCGCAGCTGGCTCAGGAGCTGGGTTTTGCCGTGTCTGGCTGCGATCTGCTGATGTTGTCCGGCCGCAGCACTGCGGGGGTGCGCGTCACACGCGTTGATCACCCCGGTGAATATCCCGGCCGTTACTACTGAGTTCAGCTTTTTCACTCAGGCGCATTGGTCACAGACATCAGCGCAACCGTCTGGCAGCCTCCCTGAAGTCTGAAAATTCAAGTGGCAGCACGATTTCTCAACAACGTTCGTGTTCGCTGCAAAGAAGGCTGCGAAGACAACTTGATCGTCGTAACGAAGCAATGGGTCAATCCCGAAGGGATGCTTGATGCCTACTGGGCCAAGACAGGTGAACCCTCCTATTGCTTTGTCGGCCTCTGGGAGAGCGAAGAGAAACTCGTTGCTGCAAAGCCTCAGATGATTGAGCATCTCAATGCAGTCCGCGACTTTTTTGAGGAGCTCTCACCAGAGCTTGGAGTCACTGACCCTGTCTCCGGTCCTGTCATTATCCACACGCCTTGAAGCAGACGCACGAACAGAGGTGGAATTCGCTGATTGGTTTTGTCGTCAGTGGCGCGATCGCCTGTCTGCTGATTGCGACGCTTGGCTCCAATCCTCTGCTGGTGGCTTATCTCTTGTTTGCGGGGATGGTCTGGCTGCTGTTGGCGACGGGAGTGCTGGATCAGTAATGGCCCTGTTCTAAGGCTTAAGGGAAATCCTGCGGATTGCGATCACTGCTGCGCGGCTGCCGGTACAGCTCCATCAGATGCTCAGAAGCTCGAATCGTGATCACGGCTCCGTTATGTGCGGTGAATTTCAGACACACTCCTCCTTCAGACTCCAAAACACACCGGGCAGTTGTGGTGTTTGGATCGATCGAGGCATCCAGCTCCGCTTTCGTAATGCGTTCCACCTCAATCTGATGCTGGGAGCAGTAGTTCTCGAGAGCCGTCAGCTCGGCTAGGCCAGTGATTCGGTGGCTCTGCTGATAAGGCTGCAGATTGAAATGCATGCGCTGGCTGATTCGTTAAGTCATTCAGATGATCCGCAAAACTGCTCGAATCTGCGTCAACGTGGACTCACCCGACGCTGCATTCCGCAATACGCCGTCGGGTTCGTCACGTGCGAACGCCCACCTCTGAACGGTCGCGTCGTGATCATGGCGAGCCGGCTGGCACTGTTGCTGCATCACATGCACCGCATTGCCTGACAAATGCACTGAGTGCATCAGTCCAAGACGTAATTCATCGGGTCATCTCCATTGAAGCTGCTGCATGGGGTCGATGCCCGGCCGCCAGGGAGCATCCTTTCGGAAATCAAACCATCCTTGACCCCCTGGCAAAGTTCAGCCGGTGGTCTGCTGTCCACCCAGTCTTGGAAATCAAAATCACTCCATGCCAGGAGTTGCGCGATCAGTTAGAAGGTCCTGCATCACAAACCTGGTTGATCTTCAGTGCTAGCTCGGTGAGCATGTTGATGGCTTGTGGTGGCAAGCGGCTTGCACTGCGCATGACTCAGGACTGTTCGTTCTGCCGCTGTTTTGCGTATTGCTGTCCGGGCCAGAAAAGTAGTTTGAAGTTTGGATAAATCGACAGGATCCCGAGGGTGATGATCAGCGACTGCACCCCTACAAAAGGGAACACTTCATATCCCGGCATCAGGCTGCTCACAACAGAGATGTAGAGCCAGTTTTTCTTTAAGCGTGGTCCCAGATCTCGCCATCGTCTCCAGGTAATCGGCAGGAATAGAAAGATGTTCAAAATCTCACCAAGCAACCACACTCTGACGGCGTGATCTGTAGCCCATTGTGAGATTGCTGCTGATAACTCTTCGTAAGAGCTGCTGAAATAACCTCTAAAAACAAAGGCAAGAGCAACGAAGAAAATCAGGCCTGCAATCAGCGACCTGAAGATGGCGCTACCCCAGTAATCAATGCGACCCATCTCTCCTTCGAAAGAGAAGAAAGAAGGCTTCTCATGCGTCATATCAATGAGACTTCAGATGAATGAACGCTACCTGAATCAACGCTGACAAGCCCACTGCTGCCTTGCTTGCTGCTTGTTTCTGCGTTGTCGCTTAGGCAGATGTTGCCTGAATCGGCAGAGGCTGTCTGGAGAAGACCGGTATTGAAGCGGTGATTGATGTCTTCTCCCGAGCCACGCTGTCGTTGGACTTTATGGGTCTGCATCACGTCTGGAGTGCTGAGAGACACAGCGCCTATCAGTGTGATGGCGGCGCCGAGTAGGCCTGACTGGAAAGACATGGAACAGTTTGCGGTGGAGGGAACTCCGTTGCCATCACCATCCGCGACCACACCGGTTCACTCGTTGACCTGAGGCAGCCAGACCTGTGATGTTGCTCACAACTGAGCAGTGTGCTCACTGGTCTCCATGGATAGAGGTCAATCGTTGTGCGCCATCTCTGATCCACCCAAGGGCCGCCCACCCGTGGCGAGTTTGTACATTTCCTCGTGAATATCCTCAGACTCTTTTGCAAACCAATTCACGTCATGAGTGGTTGGCATTGCCTTAGGCCCAAGGTCTAAAACTTGATACTCAAGAGTCATGAAATCGAGACCACTCTTGTAACCAAGATCGACAAGAATTTTACCGCTTTTAAATGGTAAGTTGATTCTGGCTTTTTCTTGATTCAAAGAGACTTGTACTATTTTGGATGATATCGAATGATCCCCGCTGATATCTTTCATTCTGATGAAGAGTGCAGATTCAAAGTCCCTTTGGATCATTGACTTGCTTTCATCTCTGATCTTCCAATTGCAGATCAACTGATCGGTATGGACGTTAACTGCAAGAAAGGATACGTGTGAATTGTTCTGCTGATTGGGCTGTTTGCTTTTGCTGGCAAATCCAAGTATGGATAACAACCATCTCATATTCTTGATTTTAATCTTATTTCAGCACTTTATGTGTTGAAGTCGACCTGGATTTCTGATACACACGATACTTAATGCCTGCATGCAGGCTCGGCATGATTGAATCTCACGTGCCATGCCATGAGATCAGTTCATTCAAACGGGCATGAGCCGTCAGGAACTTGAATCCCGATCAGCCATATCGCTGATGCCAAGGGCTTACTGCGGCTCACTGGTTTGTGATTAATGCATGATTTCGTGGAAGCCGGAGGAATAGGGATAGTCAAAGCCTTCATCTAGTTCCTGCACTAGTTCTTCGGCTTTGTATAAATCACCACAAAATTGACATTGCCCGTCTGGATCGCAAACAACAAAGCCCTCGTGATGTTTGAGCAAGGCAGTTCCCCTGGCAGTTCTGGCAAGAAGTGTCTGGACATCCATGGAGTTGGAGCGGGTTGCCTTTTTGTCATGGCATTGGCGAATCAAGCCGTGTCGTAACGATTCCTACCGGAACGAAAATTCAGTTGCAGGACTCATCGCGGCTATTCGTGACGGCAGATCGCGTGCTGATTTTGAGACCAAAATGAAGTTCAGCCTTGGCGAATATCAGAAAGCAACGATTGTTGGCGCTCAATGCGCCTCAAGCCAGGGCTAAGGCTTTCTTGTTTTCGTCTTGCACGCTTGTTTCCACAACCGGTGGGAACAACATGAACACTAGACAGGTGAGAATTTCATCGAGACCGTCGTCATCCAGGGCTTGCCGCGATGATTGTCCGGAGATCGAAAGCCAGGCCAGGAGCGTTGCTCCATCGCTGTGATCCACCCTGGTCATGTCGCCCTGATCGTTGTCGACCGTTTCCATGCCATGACGGTCCTCCAGGATTGCCACCACTCTCTCCAGTAGATGCTGGCGGTTGAGACCCTCCTCCGCCTCCATTTCCACAAAGAGGTCTGCACCCTCGGTTTCAAATCGAACGTTATAGAGCTTCGCTGCCATTCGTCGCTCCTTGAAGGGTCCCTGTGCAGGGTGTGCATGCAGTATCGGTAGGTCCGGCCTTTACGGCAACGGCAGTCGGTGTTCAGCTCAATGTCAGTTCCAGAAAAGCGTCGTCCACCTCAACCATTTCGCTCTCGTCCGCATGGCTGCTGCAGCGGTAGAGCAGGTTGATGATGCGCCCTATCTCAAGGTTTCGATCACCCACCTCTTGCCAGAGCCTGCGTGTCAATTCCTGATCGGCCAGAACAAATTGTGCTTCGACCAATTCACGGGCAATGCAGAAGTAGGTCTGACGGTCATTGCGAGCACGGCATTCCTCTCCTGCCAGGACGGTTTCATTCAGCAGCTCCCGGTCACTGACCAGTTTCTGGGAGACCTGTTCTTCGCTCAGACCTGAGGGCATGGCATCAACCTGTTGGTCTTTCATGCTTGTCTTTCTCTTCGCTCACTCTTCAGTCTGATTGCCTTGCTGGGCGCGAGAATCGGTGTTCCTACTCAGCTCAGCTGTGGTGAAAAGCGACCGAAACCATCTGGTGAGGGTGATTCGCGACGATGGCGTTGAAGACGACCTCACGCGCAGGTGCTTCAGCACGTATGACGAGGCGTATGACGAACTCGAACGTTTTTATGCCGATCTCTGCTGTTCTGATGATCGGGTGGAGTATTCAATAATGCCAGCAGAATTGGAGAGTGATAAGTAGTGAAAATGTCCCTTGGTTAATGAGTTGTATTGATCTTGTTAGCTTTAGTATTGAGTTTCATCTGATGATAGTTTAGATCGATTGTCGATTCTTGTTGTTACTGATTGGTTGTTCTAAATTGATGCAAGAAGCTTTGGCTTGTTCAATATTTTTTCGATTATTGATCTGCTCAACCACACAATCGCAAGTTTTGTTGAGTTGGCTTAGCAGTAATTGTTTGCTTGCCTGCTGATATTGTTTTCGCATCGCTGCGGCGCAGCCGCTGAAGATGATGTTGTTCTTCAAATTAGCTTGAGCAGGGCGTGGCGCAGTAAGTGCAATGACTACAAAGACGATCACTCCCCACCGTGCTTTCATGGCAACGTCATTTTTGTTTCAGCAGCAGCTTAAACCGCAATGTGTGGTGATGGCTGATTCACATTCGGTCGTCAGTTTTTTTCACCAATCACTCACTTGTTGTGGGTATTGGCGTTCTACCTTTCATCGTCAGTGTCATTCCTGACGTGATGCTTGATCAGAAGTGCTGCGATGTCGACGTCTTTCGAAATGATCCTTGAAGGCTCGTCTTGATTTCTCAGATGATGCAAGTCTGCTCACGAGAAGTGCTGCGTCGTGTGCCGACAACTCTCCGTCGATCCCCCACTTCAGGCAAGACAGTGGTGCCGGAGATTGGCCTCTCATCTGCACGACAAACGGTTTGACCTTGTCACCTTAATGTCAGCGAACCCAGACAAATAAGCAGACAAGCTGAAGAAGTGAGGTAATCCCTGGGTATAAATCACCAAGAGATTGGCTTATTTGGCTGAACTGGTCAGCAAAGTCCAGCGAATCGTGCGTCCACGTCCTGCCGGCCCTGCTTGCGTGTTCATGCCTGCCGCCATCTGGCTGGTTTCAATCTGATCGATGCAGCCACAGCACGGTTGCTCAAGCTGGCTTGGCAGCGTGTTGCTGTTTGAGACTTGATGTTGTTTATTCTGGCTGAAATCAAGGCTCGGCCAAGGTTTTCGTCCGCGACCGAGTCTCTCCGCTGTTTGTTTATTGCATTACTGGCGACAATAAAACATGCATTAACAGATACAAGCTGACTCCAATCAGAACGGTAGGGAGCGTGAAACTCATCAAAATCCTCCGACTGTCTCGGCTTTATAGGAGTAATTTGTGTGAGTAGTGGTCTTTGCCACACAAAACTTTGTTCAGGTAATAATGCTTAGGGTTATATGCTTAGCCGTGTTTCTAATGCAGTAAGTCGGCGCTTTCCATCATTCATTTCAAATTTTCTGGTCAATCTTTGCCACTAACTAAGTCTGCAATCCCTTGCTATCGATCACTTGTTTGCCAGTCAAGGACTGATTGTCCTTGATCTCTGAGCGAGATCACTTTTAGAGCCATGTCTTATAGATCTGCGCAGCAGAGTCAAGCGACTCATCAAGCTTTGACGACCTTTCGTTTATTTTACAATCTATCTTTCAGCAAAGTGAGCTGCTATTCACGTCCTATGTCTTTCATCTTTTCTCGAACTAACTCCATCGCTCCACTGTGGTTGCTGTAATCAATGTGCCTGTTGGTGTGATGTTCTTGCTGGTGATTCTGTTCCGTTTGATTAGTTTGCGCTTTGCCAACGCTTCAGATCAATGTCTGGGTTTGTCAAAAATCTTGCTACTCGTCTTATGAACTCAGCTCTATTGCTTTGTCTGAGCCTGGGACTGCTTGTCACGGCATGTTCCAACGCTGGTGTTTCTTTGAACAACAATCCTGTTGTGTTGGAACCCGTCTCAATGGATCAAGCGGAAGCAGACCAGGCACTTGTTGATTTTGGTTCGTTGGATGACGCATGACTGGGCTCTGGTCTCTGAAGCTGGATTTGCAGCCGCTTTCGAAGAAGATCTTGCTGTTTTGAGCTGGTGTGCTGAGTTCCTTCGGGCGTCCTCGTTGAAGTGCGATGTCGTTCATGACACCGCGCGATCACAAGATGCCCTTAGGATCAGCACAAATACTTAGCGTGATCGTTGCTCCGATGCTTTCCTTCCTCGTTTTGGGCACGGTCGTTGGTCTCACCATTTTTCTTCGTGCGACCAGCGACTTGGAATCTGAGGCTTGAACACCGAATGTGGTTAATCACCGTTTAATTGCTGACCGGTTTCACGGTTGTTGCCTTTGCTCTCTGAAAACAAGCAGCGTATTGGTTACTGGCTGATTGGTTTCTCCAAGATTTGCGTTGGCGCGGCTCTGCTGAAATCCAAGGCCAGACTTAGCCTTTAAGTCTTATCGCACGAGTCCCATGGGCCTGATCGGTTGGTTGTTGCAATGGCCTGTGCGTGCTGTGGTTCTGCTGCTCGTGGCGGCGATGCCTCTGGGAGTTGAACTGGCTGGGTTCCAGGCAGCTCTTTCATCGGCCGTCACGATTGGTTTGCTGGGCACTCTCCTGATCCTGCCTCTGAAGTTTGTTTTGGCGCTGCCTTGGGCAGTGACCAGTCTTGGCGGTTTGATTGCCCCGGTTAGCTGGCTGTTCGACTGGTTGATCACTGTGATTCTTTTTGGTTTGGCGGCGTCGTTGATAGATGGTTTTCGTTTGAAAGATGGACTGCGCAGTGCCGTGCTCGGGGCTGTGGCCTACAGCGTCATCAGTGCCGTATTCATCCGTGTTCTCGGTCTGGCTGATGTCGGGGTCATCCGTGCTGCTGCAGGAGGCTGACGCCTTGTTGCCTCGGCTCAATCCGGCTTGATTGGCAAGATAAGCAAATACACCTGGTTACACAGCTTTACAAAGTGCCTAGGCTTCTTTACAGAAGTACATGCACAGTGTCCGATTATTCCGCAGCTATCTACGGCCTCATCGCATTTGCGTCTGTGATTACCGCAGGTGTCGTCTACGTCCTGGCTCAGCCTTCGGATCTTCCTTCGATCAAAAAAGTAAGGAGCTGAGTATGTCGACAGCATTCCTACCCCTCGCTTACACCGTTGCTTGCGCGTTTGTGCTGTTGTCGGCATTTCGCGGCATGGCGTTGGCATTCAGGCGTCAATCCCGGACTGGTGACAGAACTGGTTTGAAGACAACTCATCCTGAGTTGATTGATGAGAATGGTTTCATCACTCAAGAGGAATTATTAGTCGTTCACTTTGGTGGGCTCGACGGTAATTCTCTGTCGGTCAGCTCTTGAAGAGTGGATGGTGATTTGATGGAAGTTCTAACAGCAATTGCAATCCTGCCCTTTGTTGCTGCCCTCGCAATTGGTGCACGTCAGGCCGAGCGTGAAGAAGATTAATTCTGGTTCAATCAATTTGAGGTTGGAGTGCCTAGGCGGATCCAGCAACTTCGTCGAGGTTGAACAATGTTGACTCTTGCGTTCTGTGGGGTGTTGGCATTGCTCAATGTAGGCTTTATTATGTTTGTGCTTTTTGTCGATAAGCTGTTTGTTTGACATCTTCTAATATTGACGTAAATGTTGCCCTTGCTTCTGCACACTTATTCTCAATCTTGGAATTCTGAATACAAGCTAAATGGAATCACGTCAATAAAGCTGATTCCAATGTTTAATGCGATGGATCAGGAAAGTTGCGTCTCCATCGCACTGATGTTTGGCTTTGATCCCTGCAACGAATTCAACTTGATTGGATTTAAAGGATGAACTTGTCATTCTTTGTTCGAAACTGCATCAAACATTAATTTGGGGCTGATCGGCTTTAGGCCCGCACGTCCCATTCATCGGCAGATCGTTGGGTGATCAGGCGTTTCCCGGATTTGACAAATGCTTCACCAAGATCAGATGGTTGGATCGCCATAACAAGACTCGAAACGATCTATGGCCTAACGCAGGTCGTGGTGGCTGATCAGTGCGCATCACCGCACACACACAGCTCAATAAAGAGGGCAAGACATCGTGGTTCCTCTTGCTACGGACATGCCGTTCAGCTTGGACAAGCCAATGGCTTGGAAACTTTTGAACCATCGTTCAACAGCTTCCCGCTCTTCTTCATTGCAACGCTCGAGGATTTCTCGTTGCAGGACTTGTCGAATCTGGGAGTCCATTACAAAACTTTATGCCTGCAGATTCTGGCGAGTTCTCCCCCGGCGCTTCGTTGGCTTGATTACGGAAGGATGTTCAAAATGCTTCTGTGGCCTTGGTTTTGAGCATATCTACTCACCTATGAAGCTCAGGCTGTTGCTCATGTCGATACGGCTATCAGTCAAAGCTTTGCTTTGAGCTGTTCTGTCGTGAGGCTTTTGAGGTGGCTGAGATAGGCCTGTTGCATCATCTCGGCTGGTGTAATGCCGATGTCTTTGCAGTAGGAACGATATTTTGCGAAAACCTGTTCGACCAATGTCTCCTTTTCGGTCATTGAGCCTTCCATATGAGCGTTGAAGAATTCGCTGAAGCTGGGTTTGATCTGCAAAAAAGAAACCCCCGCCAAAGGCAGGGGTTCTGAAAGTTCAACGTGAGTGTGTCCTTGTTTCCACCACGTGAGCTTTTCTCCTCACAAAATGAATTTAGCCACCTGACTGGCACAGTGCCACTTGTTGGCATGCCGGTCTCTTGAATGGCACAAAGGAGCTGCTAGAACTCGGTCAGTTGGTTCTCCTCACAGAGATTCCAACTCCTCACACCCCCTGAAGGCCCTTCGGGCCTTTTTTTTTGCGGTTCCTGAAAATGCTGCCCAGCTCGACTCCGGACAGCTGACCCATGGTCATGCCCCACCACTAGTGCTTTCCAATAAAAAAGCCTGCCACTGGGGCAGGCCGGGTGATGGGGTCTCCAAAACTAGGTCGTTGGGACGCTAGATGCAGAGTTTTGCGCCCGAGTGTTTCAAGACTGTTAATAGTTCATTCAAACCTGAAGGGCAGCTTTAGTAACTCCATATATGCCGTTCACGCACTAACATTTTCTCTAAGTACCACAAGATGTGGTGCAAACGGCCGGGTGATGGGGATCGCTTGGCTTGAGGGGTGAACCGCTTCAGTTCTGGAGCGGTTCTTTTTGTTTGCACCTTTCACCTGATACCTGAAACCACGTGGATCTCCCGAGGGCAATGGTCTTAGGCATGAAGGAGGCCTGTTCAGCGTTGATTAAGCAGCTCGCTTGTCGTCTTTGAGCCAGATGTTCCGCCTGCTGTCAGGAAGGCGCACAACTGATCTCTCATAGCGACTGCGGCAGCTCTGTCTGAGGAGATGTTCCTCCGCTTCTTGCAGCAGGATTATCAGTCTTTGATCCGTCATCACTGAGTCACAAAGGGCCTCATCATTGAGGAGCAGGCTGATTGATTGTCAAGGCATTTGATTGTGAGATTTTTGTTAATTCTCCAGCGAAAGTGATATGGGTGTTGCCCTCGGGATCGATGCTGTGCCTTGAACGTAACGCGATCTTTACAACGTAAAGCGAAAGTTACATGGTTGGGGCTTGCGAATCTTTGCTTCTTTGCGTTGCTCTTTCAGGCCATAGGTGGCCAGAATAATCTCATTCAGGAGTAGGTATGGCCCGACGTCGCGTCTTCCCCAGTCCTGAGACAAGGGCTGCCCAGAAACTTTACGAGTCGCTGATTGCCACTGGGGTTGGCATTGCTTTTATCGGTATGGTCACGACCTGCTATCTGGCCTTGTCTGAAGCTGCCACAGCACCCTTTGATTCCTGGATTGCTGGCAAGACGTTCTTTTAGTGCTCGACTTCCGCGTCTTGCTTGATTGATCACTCTTCATCTCGAAGTCTGTGAGAGGGTTCAGCCCCTGATATTCATCAAAGAGAATAATTTAGATGATTAACATTTGATTGATTGGTGTAATTTCGCAGTTGTAGACCAAGAGATGCGAATCTGCATTTCAATGGCTCAATCCAGTCGCATCTGCCTGACATCAAAGGGATCAACCATCGATGCTCTGGGAGGTGGTCAATACAGAGTCTGCGATCAAAGCCGAAGCTGCACAGTCACAGAAGGTCTTTGGGCTGCTTACGAATCCTTGCGTGAGCTAGAGCAAAAACGCATTCAGTGATTCAGTTGTCGGCTTCGAGTCGTTTGAATTGCTCAGAAATCGGTGCGATCAAAGCCTTAGATTCCTCTTCGCTGAGGTTGAGGTTTGCGGCTGCTTTCTCGATCAGAGCTTCAAGCGCTCGTCTTTTGCTGTTATCAGTCATACAACTGGTCTAGCGAGTTCGCCTGATCGATGCACAACGCGCGTTCATTAGATCGCACCAAGATGTCATTGGTCAATCTTTGATCATCGCCTCAACCTTGGGCTTGAACCGGCTCGTAGCGGAGGTTGAGGTCATCACCCAAGACCATCAAGAAGGCGATCTCTGATTGGTAAGAGAGGAGATGGCAGGTTTGTTCCTGCCCATTTTTCCTGTAGCAATAAGTGTCAAAATCTGAAGGATCTCTTTCAGACTCGAAGATCTCACCACTCCCCAGTACAAATCTTGTCATCGTCTTTTGAACCCTTGCTGGTTTGATAGCCAGAGGGAGTGCCTGAGTCAGGTTTTTGTTCAGACCTGGTTCTGATTCTCTGACAAGCTATGCATCCTGGTTGTTGTCATTACTTGCTTTGAGCTGAGTTTGGGCTGTTTGTGATCAGTGCCGAGTGAGCTGATGGTGTCTGGCCTGCACAAGCAAGACAACCTCCATTAATGCGATACGGGGCCAGATGACCTCGCAGGCAAAACGTTCCTCGAAAAAACAGAACCTGACCCAGCTCGCGAGCATGGGCATCAGTGAGAGGAAGTCGTAGCCAGCGATCCGGCACATGCCCCTTCAATGCATCGCGTTGACGCTTTGCGTCCTCCCGTCTCTGACGTTCTTCACGATCGTTCTTGGCGCAGACACCTTCAACCTGCAGTTCTTTGGAACAGAGCAGACAAGCCGTAATCACTGGTTTTTTGCGGGCTGTGTTGGTTGAGAGTTTGTCTCCGGGCACCTCTCTTTCTCTGCCACAGCTGCAACGACACCACCAATAGGCATTGCCACTTTTAGTGCGGCGTTCGGATGAGCGAATGACGGTCAATCGGCCATAGATTTCACCGACACGATCACGGGGTTTAGATGGCATGCCAGTCTCTAGATCTCAATGCATGGGCAGCGTGCTCAGCGTCATTCTTGATTGGCGTCATTCGTCAGGTCGACGCCGATGTCTTTCATGGCACTGACCGTCTCATTGACTGAGGGAACTACGGCAACTCGCCTTTTGAGTTTGTCTAGCGGTTGAAGCAACCATGTCCACACAGACGATTTTTGATTTTGTTTTCGCGTCTCCACGCTCTCAGGTCATCACTAAAGTCAATTTAGCGCTTCTTTCTCTGGCTGCTGTGAATTTTCCAGCCTCCCTCTTGATTCATCCATTGGGTTGAATCTAAGCCTGATCGCTCTTGATCATCTTGTTAAGGCGGTCATTATTGTTTCTGAGGAGTTAACCTCTGATTTGATCAATCACATTGGTTTTCGCATTCAGAAGACGACCAACAATCCTGGTCGTTTCACCTTCTCCCACGTTCAGATCTGAAAGTTCCTGAAATTTATTGAAGAAGAGTTGATCAATCTCTTCGCAGAAATTGTCGTAAAAGATCGATAGAGCCTTTTTTTTATCTTCGCCGTAGAGTCTTTCCACTGTCATCACTCATGCAATCGAATGATCATTGTATCAAAAGTCAGTCTGGATGATTGAAATTGCTTCGTTGCTCCAGTTGGAATTCATCAAAGAGAGCTGATGCAGCCAGAGGCTGTTTCATGGCTATCAGCTCTTCAATGCGATTGGACCACCAAGACTCCAACCTGTCAATGTCATCTCCTGACCAAACAAAGGTTGGCAGCATCTGTCAACTCTCCTTTTACTTTGAGTTTGCTCCATGCTGCCAACGCTTATGACCGTTGAAGTGTGCTGATGCGATCTTCATGAATGATTTCCCATGTCCCATCGGGATGGGTTATGAGGAAATATTCTTCGGACAGGCGTTGTAATCCGGCTTGATTCAATTTACGTTTGCACAAGCCTTCGCCAGTGTGCCTGTTGATACTCTATGCAGATGTTTTTGGTTTCAAGAACCTCAGTTTTTGAGGAGTTCTTCTGGCTCGATGCATTGCTACGCCCGCTCGGCAACTCACGACACCTGATCTGGTCTCATTCATTTCAGTCCAATCTGTTTGTTTGTCCGATGGTTGAAGTACCGATTGCTGGTCCGCAATTGGATTGATTTGATGAAGGGTGGTTTCTCCATTTAATTCGAATCAAGCAGGTTGTGCTGGTGAGCACTAGGGATGGTTTCACCAGCGCACCTCTTTCACTCGTTTTGCCCCCGTGCGTGGTTCGACAACGGACAGGCATTGATCAAGAGTAAGATGATCAGGTTTTAGTTTGCCTGAAAGTCATGAGTGAAGAAACGTCGAATCAATTTTCCTCTGACTTGTGTTTACTGATTCTGCGCGTTTCAGCAGGTTTTCTCATGATTCATCATGGGTTTGAGAAGTTGCAGGATCCTGTTGGATTCACCTCATTTATTGTTGATCAGTACTTTCCTTTTTTACCGTTTGACCATGTCCTTTGGACATACCTTGCTGCATACACACAAATCATCGGATCTGTTGTTCTTGTTTTCGGCATCGCCACTCGTCCAGCTGTGATTGGTTTGTTGTCGACGATGTTGTTCGCGATGACCTTCCATTTTCTCGACACCGGTCTTCAAGGCGCTCCCTTCGGAGTTGTTGAAGCCCACAACTACGAATACGAGACTTCAGCGCTTTATCTGTTCATTTTTCTGGTGCTTGCCATCGCTGGTTCTGGCTCTCTGAGTCTGTCGAGGCTTTATCGCGATCGTTTCCCACAACCTCTCAAGGCCTGGGTTTGATGAAGCGATCGAGAAGCTGATTCAGAATCTGGTGTGACAGCCACGATTCAGTACTAAGTATTTCTACCATGTGCAGGCCCACCTGCAGAGAAAGCCCTCCTTCTGAGAGGGCTTTTTACTGCGCTTCTGCCAGCATCTGGTCAATGGCGCGTCGTGCTGCAGCATCCGCAGCCTTCAGGGATGGATATTCTCTGCCCAGTTGCTTGAGGTGTCCCTTGGGTGAGCCAAGCACGAGATATCCAGGACCACCGGTCATTTCTTTAATGACATAAGCCATGCCTTTGTGCTCGTATCGACCCTGGAGCATTGAACGAGTTGTGCTCATTAATCATCATTTAGCAGATTTGCCGCTCTTTGACCGTCTCATCTGGTGACCGATTGGAACCTCGGCCCTGTCTGCAACGGACTGGGAGCTGAAGTGCCACCTGAGACTGGTTGGATTTGGTTGATTAAAAATTTTACATATGTTCTCGGAACTTTAGCTGGAAGTTTGTCTTCTATAAAGTCTCTTTGGGGTGCTGGATCCTTATTTGCTGCTGATTCGGTCGAGAATATTGGCTTCAAGCCATTGCCTGGTCATAGCTCTCTTCTTTTTTAATGGTGTTGGATTTTCAAGTGCTCTGAGGTCAATATCACTTTTGTAGACGGATGGTATGTAAGAGTCGTCCATCAATCTGCGTATGAGAGTATTTTTAATATATTGGTCTCTTGCGAAGGTGATGACAACTGAAATGACAAAAGCGGGTGGAATTGTGGCGATGATGATGCTTGAAGGGTCAGACGTTTGGGTGAATTTAGGGAGAATGTAGGCCACATTGAAGATCAGTAAAATCGCAGTATATGACTTATTGCTTAGCAGAATTTCTTCGGTCTTCTTTTTTAGGCCCTGCTGTGAGGGAAGGTTGAACTTCATTGAATTTAAATTTTAAATTAATCTAATTAGATCTTTTTGTTGTTGATGCAAAAAACATCACACTCTGGTCAAACATTGGAGCTCTTCAGCGTTTCTGTTTCCGAAGGGTGCCGCTACAGGCGATGATCAGCCTGGTCGCTTATGTCCATGGCTCTCGATCAGTTGAAGGCGTTTCTGGTTCTGATGCAGAGCGATCCAGCGTTGAAGGATGCTGTTTTGGCCTCATCCACTGCTGATGATGTGGCCAAAATTGCTGCCGGCCTTGGCTATGAATTCGCCGGTGATGAGCTGCTGCGTTTCTCAGGTCAGAAGGTGGGGCGTG
Source organism: Synechococcus sp. GEYO (assembly GCF_900473955.1). NCBI lineage: Bacteria > Bacillati > Cyanobacteriota > Cyanophyceae > Synechococcales > Synechococcaceae > Synechococcus > Synechococcus sp. GEYO. The sequence continues at coordinate 35,774 of NZ_UCNL01000011.1, read as the reverse complement.
TCACGGTGTCGAAACGCCAGCCTCCAGGCGAATACAGCTGAATCAACAGCATTCTTGTTTTCTGACCTGATCCTGTGTTCTCCTTGGCTGATTAACCACGCCGCTCCGCAGCGCATGAAGCAACTGCCTGGGCGCAGTCGCCCCACTTGGCTTCAACAGTTGATCAGCTTTGCTGTTCTGGTCATCGTCACGGTCTGGATGGTGACGCTTTTGCCGGTTCTGCTTGTTGTGGGACTGGTTGCCGCAGTTCTGTTGATTCCTGTGCTCAAGCAGCTCCGTCAGGAAATCGATCAGATCGAGCGAACGCAACAGGGGGATAGCGTTCCACCCCAAGATGTGACGCCTTGGCATCGACGTGTTTGGAATCGCTGGAACAGTCGTTGAATCACTAGGGCAATATTTTTTTGTCGCTGTCTGTTGGCATGATCAGTGCAGACCGCATTCTTTTGTTTCGTGGGCTCCAGTGACCTCCTCACCCAGGCCAGCGCTATTGCTGATGCAATCGAACAGTTGGCGGACCAGCTCACTCCATCAGTGATTCGCACTGCCCGGGCTGATCAGCAGGGACGTGCAGATCTCGATCGGATTGAATACGCCCTTGGCACGATTGGTAAGGCGCTGATCCTCACTGACTATTCGATCGATCAGGAAAAAGACATCGACAAACTTCAGGCCTTTCGAGAATCTCAGCAGCGTTGAGAAGACTCAGACTATTGGCCATTTGAGACGTTCACCATGCCTCTGATCACATTGCGCACCTCGCTTGCTTCTGTGGATCGTCGAGACGAGCTTCTGCTTGAGCTTTCAGCCATGTTGGCCGAGCAGACCGGCAAGCCAGAGGCCTACGTGATGACACTGCTCGAGACCGATGTGCCGATGACCTTCGCCGGTACATCCGCTCCTGCCGCATTCGTTGAGGTCAAGTCCATCGGGGCCCTGCACCCATCTGCGATGACAGAGGCATTCTGTGAGCTGATCACGGCTCGAACGGGGATTCCTGCCGACAGGATCTACATCAGCTTCGATGATGTTCCTGCGAGTTTCTTCGGCTGGAACGGAAGGACGTTCGGCTGACGCATTGTCTGTCTTTCGCACTGGCCGCAGAGTCCAGTTGTCCATAACCTGAACGGCCAGACATTCTTTTTATGGCCGTTCTCGGGCGTCAGGCGATCCTGCGGGCGATCGACAGTGGCGCCATCACCATCACTCCGTTCATTCCTGAGCATGTCGGTCCTGCCTCAGTCGATCTCACGCTGGCTTGCAGTTTTCGAGTCTTTCGCAAAGTTCACGAAATTGTCGATGTGAATGAACACACCGACTACCGCTCGTTCACCGACAAGGTCGACATCGCACGAGGAGACCACATTCTGATCATGCCGGGTGAAACCATCCTCGGGATCACCGAAGAGCGTTTGAGGCTTGGCCCTGGCCTTTGTGGATGGCTCGAGGGGCGTAGCCGATTTGCTCGCCTGGGTCTGATGGTGCATATCAGTGCACCCTTCATGGGACCTGGAATCGACAGTCAACAGGTGCTGGAGATGAGCAATTTCGGACCTGCTCCTCTTGCCGTTCATCCTGGTACAGCCATCTGTCAGTTCATCTTCCAAAGTCTTGATGGCGAAGAGAACTATCAAGGTCGTTTCGCCGGTCAGAACCAGAGCAGTTTCTGAATCAGCGTCTGCCGCTCATCCTGCGATACCGCAAGCGATGCGCGCACCTCCACCGCCGAGTGGGGGAACGTCGCTGTAGGTGTCTCCTCCTGCATGAACGATCAGAGCCCTCCCTCGCAGATCAGCAGTGTTCAGCCGCGGAGCCACAACTTCGGTGGTGGTGCTGCCATCGGCATTGACAATCAGGCGACTGAGATCACCACGATGTCCGTCGCTGAACGGACCGCTGTGAGTCTTGGTGTTGTCGGGATCCCAGTGCCCTTTGGCTGCCAGCCCTGCGATGCTCACGTTCTCATCATTGAAAGCTGCCTGGCAGGACGTGCCGGCATGCAGATGAAAACCATGCTCGCCTTCGCTCAGACTGGTGAGGGATGGTGTGATCACAAGTCCGTTCTGACTGTCTCTGGCCAGAACGGTGCCAATCGATTCGCCGATTCCGTCGTTGGAGATGCTGTGGATGTCAATCTCCAAAGAGCTTGCCTGAACCTTGCCCGGCATCAGCAGGGCGATGCAGAGAGCCAACAGCGAAGCAAGCAGACGCATCAATGACATTCATCTGGGACCATTCTGCTGTTGTGACTTGGTTGCTGTGATCGACGGCTGATTGTCTCAACACCATTCAACTTCGGTGCCTTGCGAAAGGGAGGTTCTTTGCGTGCCTCAACTGTTGGTCTTTCAGGGGGCAGCCATGACTCCTTACCTCAACCTGGCTGGGAGCAACCCCAGCCCATCTTCGAGTTCTTTGGTTCACAACACATCCAGTTCACACCAGCGTGATAATCGTTTCAAGATTGAAGGATTAAGCGATAATCATTATCGTTTACTCGTGCAATTGTGTGACTTTCATTTATTCTCAGGTCGACGAACCTCCATTTGCTGTTAGACCTATCTCAGAAGTGAATGTTCGATGATGGCAACAGCCTTGAAATGCGCATGCCCGCACTGCAACTGCGAAGCTGGCGGTTCGTCTGCTGTTCAAAGAAACGGCCAAAGTTTTTGTTCTGATGCTTGCGCCAATGGGCACCCCAACGATGAGCCTTGTCATGATGCCGCAGGCGCTTGTGGTTGTCGTTGTGGCGGATAGTTCGCCAGTCTGCACTTGATTGCCGCGCTGAGCCTGGGGTCTGTTGTCAGGAGTGAGAGTGATAACCATTATCGCTTTTTAACGCTTTTGTGTAACTCTCAGCCATTTTTCAGTTGCTCAAGATCATTCGGCTGTTAGGACGATTGAAGTCGCGATTAAGCCGATGTGCTGCAACAACCCCAACGCTGAACATCACAAGAATCAGCCTGGTGACACAAAAGCTCCTGCGAAGTGAGCTGACACTTCAAGGGCAAAGGCCTGGACCTTCCCGAGCCTAAAAAGGTGGTCTTTTCTTGAAGCCTTGAAGCAAATCATGCCCCTTCTTGTAAGGGGCCTTTTTGATTGGGTCAAATCCATTGGTGCTTGCAAGGCCTGAACCAATCCACTCAGACGCTGCCCTTGCTTGAATGGCCCTTATGGGTAACAAGCCGTTTTTTCAAGCCAACATTCATTCGCCGGGAACGGGAGTGGCGTTGATTGTGATTGCGATCACTCTGATTCCGGTTGGTGTGGCCTCCCTGGCTCAGCTCAGTTGCTTTGGCAGGCCCAGTTCAGAATCTGCCGCCTGGTCGATTGAGCGCATGAGTGCCTGTCATGGCGGCTGAATGGAGTGGTCTGGTGCTCCAATGCCAACCTCAGCACGGCTCTGTGGTTGAGACGGCAAGGTTCAGTGATGTTTGCTGCTTAACGCTGTCCAACCCAGTGGGTATCCCTATCCACTGGGTTGGCAAACGCCCGAAAGCTCGACGCAAATCGGACTTTGACTATGACGACTGCAGTGATCCCTCTGTGGGTCGCCAATCAGAAAGCTGACCCAAGGCAAAAAAAAAGACCCATAGGGTCTTCAGTGGGTGTGAGGAGTTGGGAATCTCGGTGAGGAGAGCCAACTACAAGAGGTATAGCCACCGCTGTGTGGTTCGGTGCATGGAAAACACACCTGGTTGTATTTGCACAGCAAGTTCCGTCGTCACCATGACGTCCAATCAAAAGACCTCATCGCGACTGCCTGCTTGTCTCGAAATGGAGCTTGAATCTCAAGTTCGTGACAACGGATACAAGAACGCCTACTCCGAGGTGATGATCTCTAGCCTTGTTATATCGGCTCGGGTGATGGAGAATATCCGAAATTCCAATTTCAACCACGACTAACGCTGTGGTTTTTTATTGGCGTCGACGAGATAGTGCAATCACAAAAAAAGAGGTTGGATTGCTCCAACCTCAGATTCATCTCGAACTGTGCTGATGATGCCAGTTGCTTGACGGGATGCAAGTCGAGCTTGGTGTAGATCGAAAGAATCGTGCTGAAGCGAAGCCTCATCGCTTTCTTTTTCGGCGATTCGCCTTGCGCGTTCCTCCGTATCTGTAGCCCGATTGGGTGGCAATTCTTGTCCAGCACTTTGCACACACAAGAGTCCACTCTCTGGTTGCTTCGCTGCGCACCCGGTAGTGCACAGAACCGAGACATTCACAGAGCTCACAACACAATCCTGGTTCGGCATGGATCACCGGCCCAACGCTCCATCTCGCCAGGGATAACGCCCATGCTTGATCAATATGTCGCGGTTTCGCCGGGCCACATCGGCCGTTGCGATATCAACCCATCTCTCCAGAAGAGGGATGGCCTTGTTCACCGTCTCGAGGCATTCGGCGTGCAACAGGGGCATTAACCAGAACTGTCGACGTGGTCTCTGAGGCTCATGCTCCAACCAACGTTGATTCAGGGCCAGATGACTCAAACGCTGTGCAAGGAGATCTCCCTGAAAGGCACGGGCTTGGTCCCGCCAGATCTGTCGAGAGAACTGGTCGAGTAACAACACGAGCGCTAAACACGACGTCTGGTTGACCTCCCAGTCGATCAACTTTTGGTCCTGAGCGGCTTCCGCCAGCACCCCGAATCGTTCACTCACAGAACGATCAAATTCGCTGTCACGCCGAAACCATTGCCAGGGCCTGCAGTCTTCAAACCAGAAGCGAAGGATGTCTTCCGCGAGAGGGAGTCCCTCAGCCAGCATTGCGGACCCGTTTAACGGCAAGACCTGCTTCCGCTGCGGTGATGCCAGCCAGCAACAGAAGACCCAGCAGACCCACCAGCTGATTCTGCTGTTCCGCATCAGCTGCGGCCCCCTGTGCCAGTGCAGCACCGGCAACAAACCAGCTCGTCGCAAGAGCGGATGTGATCCAGTAGGCCTTCCAGCGACGCTGATAGAGATAGCCAGCACCGAGGCCCGGCAACACATTCAGCAGCACGGCCACCCAGCCAGCCGATGCGGCGAGAACCTGGTCACGGTTGGGGAAGGTCATGACTTCTGGTGACTGTGAACTCATGGCTTGTTTTGATTAGCCGCATAGGCCACGGCTCCACCTGCCACCAGGGTGAGCAGACCGGTGCTCAACAAAAATCCCGTGAGCATGATCAAGCCGAGCACAGAGCCGAGCAACGACATCTTGACTCGCAGCAGCTTGGATTTGATCAACAGAATTAGCAACAGTGTCACTGTGGCCTTGAGACCGGCAATCTTCGCGGCGCTGATTGGACAGAACGGAACGAAGGGAGAGAGCATTGAACTGGACTTGCATGAGGGTGCGACCATGTCACTCTGTCGTTCTCTAGGCGCTGTTGTGGATCAACCTCTGCGATGGCTCAAGCTTCTGTGCCGCCGATTGTTCCAGCTCCTGCTGGTGTTGACCATGATCGTCACAGCGGAGCTGCCGGTGTCAGCGGCCTGGATTTGTGACGGTGACCTCCTCACCGCGGAACCCATTCAGTTGGGTCGTGACGCTTTCGGTGCTACGGCTGAGCCGATCCCCAACAGTGCTGACGGCACCGTCCCTGGGGATGTAATCCTGCTCAGTTGGCGGGGCGTCACCCTGCAATTACCTCGTACCAATAATGCTGGGGCTCCCAGTTACACCGATGGTCGCTGGTGGTGGCAAGTCGAGGATCCTGAGCAGCCTGATTTCCGCCAACGCAAGGGGGGAATCGTGAGTTATGCCTGTAGCCCTGAAGAATGAACCCGTTGAGTCAGGCCGCAGGCGCTAACCCCTGTACGAGTGAGTACTCATAGGCCGCAGCCGCCAAGAGAAACACTCCGATCACACCAATCAGCACTCGACCGTCAATGCGTTTCAAGGTGAGCTTGTCTGCTGAGCAGAACCAATGGAGACCCAAGCTAGGGGTGATGCCGTTGATGAGCTACAACTCGCCCGCTCGTCGTCGATGTTCCTCCTCTTCGAACCGGTCAGTCTCCACCAGGGTCCAGCCGTCATCTCGAAGCATGGAGTTGATCACTTGGTCGCGATAGTCGACCTCCAGAGCACCATCAACTCCAAAGGCGGCCATGATCTTGCCACGATCAGCGATCAATTCCTCGCGGTAGATCTCGTAAAGGTCGGGGTTTTCGATCAGGCTTGGATCGGGCTTGCCGTCGAGTCGCCACAGCCACTTGTACAGGAACGGTTTGTATCTCGACTTGGTTTGCACGATGGGCATGAGCTGATCGAGCTTCAGCAGGTCGCACCGGGTTTGAGCATCCCAAATCTGCTCATCGCTCAGGGTTTCTGAGCTCTGCTTGCAGTGATCGAAGAGGGCTTTGAGGAACTGCTGAGCTGTGCACTCAAGGCACCGCTCAGCAGGAGCGATACCCTCCTGTGCCAGATAAACCATTCGGTTTAGGTCGTTCTGGCTGAAGTTTCCCTGCAGTGCATAAGTGGCCGCAGCTTTGCGAATGTCCCAGAACAAGCCGGTGTTCTCAGCGCAGGCACGGGTGATGAAGTCGTCAAAAACTCTCTGATCATCGGCAGTGATGTGAATTGAGAGGGCGTGCACCGCTGAAGCGAATTCTTGGTCCAGCCGATGATCGAAATTCTGCTGATGGGATCGATAGAGATCACTGCTGCGCCAGTCATTGAGGTCTCCCGCCCAGCCCGCGGGTGGAGCTGGATCCCTGAACAGCTGAAATCTCTCTTTGCCCTCCAGGCTCCAGTTGTAAGCCGATAAATCCTCAGCTTTCACTCCTTCAACCAGGTGGATATCGTGACCTTGGCGATTGGAAATCAGGCGTACCACCGCCAAAGTGCTGCGCGGCAGGTCAAGGGTGTCAATGGCAATCACCCCTGTCCCCTCGCTGGACAATTCGATCAGCGTGCCGTTGGCGCTGTGGCTGAAGCTTTGCAGACAGCTCTCCGGTCTGCGATCGCTGCGAATCTTCCTCGTGATTGGATCAATGCCGATCGAATACGACTCGATCGGTGCTCCCTTGATCCCGTTCGGTCGCCAAGAGCTTTCGTCTGAACGGCAGATCACGACCACCCGATTATTCAGCTGGTGCGTCAAAATCCCCATCCCGAGGGCTGGCACCTTAATCGTTTCGACCAGCTTTCAAAGCCCGTGGGGTTTGCTGTCTGATGACCTGCCGTCATGAGTGATTCACGTGGCGAATGGGCAGTTCGTCTCACTCAGATCGATGGGCTGTAACTCGACGATCCGCGTGCCACGGTCTTGACGATCAATCAAAAAGAAACCCCCGCCGAAGGCAGGGGTTCTGAAAACTCTGCGGGAGTGTGTCCTTGTTTCCACCCCGTGAGCTTTTCTCCTCACAGAGCCAAACTAGCCACTTGAGTGGCACTGTGCCAGTTGCCGTTCGGTCAGTCCGTTGAACGGCACAAGCCACGGCGCTTCGTCATGTCGTGGGCTTGCCTCAAGGTGGTCTGCAGCTGCTGAATCCTTGCCATCTGCCCTTGGTGCCTGTGCCCCAAGTCACGAATTCTTGTATAAATCTTTGCTCTTGCCTCAGCGTGCTTCCTTGGGCTGGATCCCGCTAACAACAAGGAGGGGCAGTGGGATGCCCCTTTTTCACTTTTCAGCGTGGACGACTGACTGGCCCACTGACGGGTCGACTGACAGAACCGTCCAACGACATAGCCCTCTTTAGGCAGTTGCTTTCACCACGAAGGTCATCACCATGACGGCTAGAGCAACCGTGCATCCGAACAGGGGGAGCGACAGGTGCAGTTCTTTCATGGGGCTCCTTGCGGTTCCTGACTATGGACGCTTTTTTCTTTTCGACGATTAAGGCTTAATGCCTATTTCTCAATCCCGGCTCGAGCAATGTCCCCAGGGATTGCCCTTGTCACATCAGCCAGAATCATGCGATGAAGCGCAATTGGAGTGACATCGAGCCGCATTGGCTGCGACTGAGCAACAGGACTGCGTTTGATCTCAGTGCCGAGTGCGTGGTGATCGATCAGCAGAACGAAGTCATGCAGACGACTCTTTCAGGGCTCTCGACTCATCTCAGAGTTTCGTCTGCGATGTCGAGTCCACTGGTGAAACAGTTCATTGCTCTCGCAAAAGAACGGGGAGCAGAGAAAGCCATGCACAAAATGCTGATGAACTCCGGAGAGGAATTCGCTCAGTTGTGGAAGGAGGCTCAATCAGACTTGCAGAGAGGAGCCATTACGACGATGGATGATGTTGTTGAGGCTGTTGCAACCGCAAAGAAAGGCTATGACGAATCCCCGAGACGAATTCTGGTTATTCAAGTGAATCAGCGCGATTGTGATGTGCTCTTGGTTGGGCCACCCGATGACGACGAGTCAGATTCGTGGAATGCCTAAGAATTGATCATCGTGCTTAGGGCCAACGGGTTAAGTCATGGGCATCCATGACGTCGGCGCATCAATTCAATTGCTGAAACAATGTGTGACTTATTTAAATGTGGAAACGCCGGTGTTTGATCAGCATCAGTAAACGATGTTGGGTTGCAAGTCTTTGCTCTGGCAGTTGTTCGTCCAGGGGTGGAACTCCGCTCCAGCAAGGCGAACAGAACATATGGCCATGGCGAATCCAATACGTTTCCATCGAGCCTCCAACGGATTGACCACAGATGAGGCATTGAAAAGGCTCGGGCATCATCAACTCAGACCAGCGACCTGTCAGGCGACAGTGCTCTTCTTTGTTGATGACGTCTGTTTAGAATAAGCGTCTTGTTTGGTTGGTGAATCCTCTGGCGACATCGGTGTGCCGAACCAACGCCGCTTGCCGCCGATCACAATGTAATCGTCGTCACTGTTTTGATGCTTGCTTGGCATAGAAACACTTCTGATTGGTTAATCGTTGCGAACCTGTGTTTGATTGCCAGACTCCTTAACCAATTTTCAAATACAGCTGCGCCAGTCGTGATGCCATGGCGTCCCTTCAATCAAGATCTATCGCGATCACCAGGCTCCTCACTGATGCGCTTGGTAGCAATATCAGCACTCCTTGATGGATTCAATGCTGAATAACTCGGCGCTATTCGATTTCTGGGCGTCTCCGCCCCGCATGGATGGTTGCAACTTCTGTGATCTCCTCAATCACCAAGTGCTTTCTCCAGTCTTGTGAGCCATTCAATAATTGATCGAGCTCCTCGGCTGTCATCTTTTTGTCTAGGCCTCCGAGAGTTCCCTTGATCGCGCATTTAATGATGATCTCTTGCTCATACGTCATGATTGGAAGGTTGCTATCTTTAGTCTGCTCAATGAATGAGCATTAGCTTGAGATCTGTCGATTTATTTACCATCTGAATTTTTGAATGGGTTTGGCATCGCCTCGAAGTTTCATTAACTCATCGGCAAAAACAGGTTTGTCAGCGTCTGGTAGATCAAACACGTAGCCGATGTATTGGATTTCTTTCTTCTCGCAGAATCGATTGGTTGTTGCACCCTTGTATTCGATACTCTCGAGGTATCCGCTTGGCTCAAGGGTGAATGCAATGCCTTGGCGAGCCCAGTTTTCGCATGCTTTCTCTGCTTGTAGCACTGACTGATAGTTGTTGTCGCATGCCGTCAAGCTGCTCACTACGAACGCTAGAAAAATTGGAAGAGTTTTCATTGCGTTGAGCTGAGCGTGTGCTTCCTGCAGATCAAGCCTAGTTCTTTGGAAATTCTTGAATGGGATGCCTGTGACTCATGTCTTCTGACCTCTTGGCAAGTCTTATTCCCTTGTCGTTCTTGTCTGTTTCGTCTGACGTTGCGTCGTGTTGTATTGCTGCAGTGAGTGACTGTTGTGTCCAGTTTCGGCAGGCGTGATGCCTTCTTCCCTAGAACGATCTAGGTCTTCTGAGTCTTTGAAGCCTGTCCGTGAGCCAGTCTGATCCATCTATTTTGATGCAGGGATCTCAGGTCTCTTGGGCATCTGCAGCCATCGGGTCACCGTTTGGCCAATGGTTGGTCACACTCCCAGTTGAAACAACCGCTTTCCGTCATGCCAATGGATGTCGATGAACTTGCATGATCCCCGCTGGATCCTGGTTGCTTGGGCTGTTGTGGCTGTTGCTTCTGCACTGCGCTTTTGGCGGCTCACAGGTCCGTTTCGTTCCAAACTGAAGGCTCAGCAGCGGTTGGAATCGCTCGACCCTGATCAGGTGCGCGCCTCACTTGAACGGTCCTGGCTTAAGAGCGACACACGTAACCATCGCTGAATAGCATCAGGGGATGGCCAATTCGATGTCATCTCAGCAGTTGGAGCGGGAGCTGAACCACGCTCGCGAAATGGGTCGCTGGCTGAGTGACGACGAACTTGAGCAGCTTGAGCATGAGCAGCGTTTGATCCGACAGGAGCAGGCGAAGGAGTCGCAAAGACGTCTGAAGCTTGGCCTTTTCACCGTCGTCTGTGTGCTGATTCCGCCCCTTTGGCCTGTTGCTCTGGGGCTGAGCCTTTATCTGCTCTTCCCCCAGACATTCCGTCGACTGCTTTGGTTCGCTGGGGGGAGTGTGTTGTTGCTGGCTCTGTTGGCTGCTGGCGTCAGTCTCACCGTTGTGTCGTTGCTTTGGATGCTGATCAGCTGATCGTTAGAGATAGAGGATCAACCAGGCCAAAGAACATCCCACGAGCAGTGCGACAATGCCCAGGAGAAATCTCCAGAAGCGTGGGTCGTTGGGCTCAAACAAAGATTTTTGGAGTCGTCAGGTCAGCCTGATCGATCCATTGTCAACCTGCTTGAGCAGGTCGCTGCGCAGCTTGAGATCCTGGTCGTCGAGATCCTTCAGCGTGAGCACCGATCGGTAAGCATCCTCGGTGATGCAGCTATGCAGCTTTGCGTTCAGGTAAAGCTCAACCATGGGTGAACCGATCTGAGAAAACCCTAATCGTGCTGGTCAGCCAGTTGTGGGGCTCAGGAGGTTCATTGGACACTGAAAACAGGTGATTTTTAGGCAATGGAGGCCAAGACTGGCGGCATCATCCATTCGGCGCCATGAGTGGAGGCATGTCCTGTTTGAGCACCCAGCAGGTTGCCGCTTTCTGGGTCTGCCAGGCCTGCATGAGTTGTCTGGCTAAGTGACGAAGCTGTTCCGGGTCCTGGGTTGTGTCGAGAGCACGATTGAACTGTTCGATCTGAAATTGCTGCTCGGTGGTGAGTTGGATGCTGCCGTTCATGTCAATCACCAATGCGGGATGGTTGCAAGGTATCGGGATCATTCAAACGTTTTGTTGCAGATCACACGGTTCCCCAGGTTTTTCAGTGATCCCTCGCTTACCGGCCTGGACTGCCGCAAGTGTGGTGTCAGGCTCTGCCAAAGCCCAAAAACACCACCAGGAGGATGACCAGCAAGACCAGCAGGATCACCAGACCGCTTCAGCAAGAGTCATCCACATTCTTTTCATCTCAAGCACAGAGCCATTGTCCTGGAGTTCATGGGCTCGGGTATGTCGGTCGCTGGTTTGAGCACAGCCCTCAGTGGAGAACAAATATGGGGTTGTTGGCAGTCATCAAGGAAAGAGGATTTCGAGCTGACTAGTCACATCCATTGGTCCATGCATTATTCGTCAATTGTTGGCACGAATCAGCGTCGTTAAGCAGATGTCGATCCAGTTCAATGGCTCATAATGAACCTCATTGATTGGTCTGTTTGATCACACTTTCGGGTGAATCATGACCTGTTGTGTCTCAAGTCTTACTGAAACCTTAAGCTCCGCTGAAAAAGAGCTGATTCGGTCTTCATCGCAATCATGGCTTCGTTAGGTTCTAGCCAACTTATGGCTACGAGCCCGCCTCAGTCAGCAAAGGAGCCAATTCCATGGCAAATGAAGAGACCGCGAAGTCCAAAGATTTCATTGTTGTGGGTGGAAGGCGCCGCTGGTTTTCTGTACTGGATCGGGATGAGCGCTTTAGTGAGCTTCAACAACGGGTGATGCAGGAGCGAGACCTTTCCATCCCTGAACGACCTCCAGAAATCAGCTGATAACACTTACTCGAGTTGCAGAGTGCGTTCATCAACCTTCGACAACTACTTCAATGATCCTGATTCGCGAGCGATCAGTGTCAAGACCAATCTGAATTGCAGATCAATGTGAAATGATGTTGCCCTTCTAGCGAGGCTTTTAGTGCCAGACGCAATATCTCAAGCTTTTCACGCTGAACATGAACTTAGGGCTCATCAGCTTTGACTTAGCCAGCCAGCGCGTTGCTGGTTCGTTGACGATGTTGATGGAGTGTGACTCCCGATCTCTCAGGGTTGTTGTGGCCATGTTCATGTGCTCTGGCTAAGACGAAGCGTCGACCAGCCCGGTTGGCATCTTCCACGGACCGGTAATTGCCCACATGGGTGTAATCGAGGCCATCGCTGGTTGCTGACACCGAAAACAGGTTGTTGGTCACGCGCTGAACGCTCCAGTGCATGAAGCAGGACGGTGCCGAATGATGCAGAGCCATGCCACGCCAGAAACCGAATGTGTTCAAACTATGACCAATGCCTGGAGCCAGTTCAGCAGCTTCTTAAATCTCAAATAGGTATTTATTTTTGCTAAAGAATTAACCTTCGATTGGTTGGGGTTTGGTCAATTTTGCGTGATGGTGTTGGCGTCGATCCGGTCTGCGTGGCGGGACGTCATCTGATCAGGTTGGATCAGCGTCTCGAATTGCTGGCCAGTTGCCCTAACTTTTGAGTTGGGTTTGGGCCTTTTCGTGCTCGTTAGCGCTGATGGCTAGGCAGCGAACAGAGCGATCGAGTGTTGTCTCTGGGGTTCGCCCTCGCGATCGCCCCGTGAAAACCTGTCCTGTCTGTGGCAGGCCTTTTCAGTGGCGTAAGAAATGGAAGGACGTCTGGGATGAGGTGCGCTACTGCTCCGAGCGCTGCAGGCGCCAAAAAAAATCCCCGATCACTGATCGGGGAGTCTGAAGCCGGTGATTGAAAGTCCCCAGCACCCGGCTCTGGAATGGGGTAGCGGCGGCTGATGCCGCCTCCCATTCACACTTCTACCAATAGGTCTGGTGTGCGTCTTTGCGCAAGCCCCAGATCTAGTGCCATCGAGCGAGCGGATGGGCTGGTGCGTGGGCCTCTCTGTCGCAGTGTGTCTTCGACCGGCGTTGTCGGCCACTACATGTGGCGTGAGTTCATCGAGTCGTTTTGAGTCGGTGCGCGTAGATCACGTGAATGTGGCTGGAACGATTGATCTGAGTCATCATGTTGTTCGAAGTATTCATTCAGACGGCTCATCTCCGCTGAGATGTATTAATAGAAGTCATGTTTGAGTTTGTCAATGCTCTCATTTTGCCAGTGATGTTGATCGCGCATTGCGCGATTTAACGTCTTATTTGCATCGCAGTGCTATTGAAGTGAAGCCGACGATGCATGATCTGATCGTGGAAGCTATGCACAAGCATGCTCACGATTTTGGTGACTGATTGTATGCTGGCTCGGGCATCATTGCCTGTGCTGTATCTCTTTGTTTGATTGGAAAATCTCAGCTCAATCTCAGGAAAAGTCAGAATCAAATGATGGATGTCATCCCTTAAGGTAGGTATAGAGGTGTCACGCGACGGTGAGCTCGATTTGTTGAAGCGGGGCCTGCCTCTTGTCACTGCCTGGATCAGTCTCTTTTTCATCACGGCTGGCTGCAATAGCTCGACTCGGCTTGGGACTCCCGGTGCGGGGGATCCTTCTCAGGAGGGGCGTGGCTCAGATCGTTCGGCTCAGAGCAGTCGCCCCAAGGTGCTGACGACCTTCACGATCCTCGCTGACATGGCCCGCAATGTTGCTGGCGACAGGCTGCAGGTGGAGTCCATCACCAAGCCCGGGGCGGAGATTCATGGTTATGAATTCACGCCCAGTGATATCGAGCGCGCTGCCGGTGCCGATCTGATTCTTGAAAACGGACTCGGTCTTGAACTCTGGGCCAGGCGTTTCATGGAAGCGGCCGGTGATGTGCCCTCGGTGACGCTCACTAATGGCATTGAACCGCTCTTGATCGGAGAGGACGCCTACGCCGGTCGCCCCAATCCGCATGCGTGGATGTCTCCCAAAGCTGCCCAGCATTACGTCGACCGCTTGGTGGAGGCTTTTTCGACGCTTGATCCCGAGGGTGCGCAGCAATACGAGGCCAATGCAGAGGCATACAAAAGTCGTCTTCAGGAACTGGATGCGGAGCTGCGCAAGAGCTTGAAGGTTCTGCCTGCTGGTCAGCGCCTGCTCGTGACCTGTGAAGGCGCTTTCAGTTATCTGGCGCGCGATTACGACCTTGAAGAGGCCTATCTCTGGCCCGTCAACGCCGAAAGTCAGATCTCACCACGTCGGATGGGCCGGTTGATTGAACGGGTGAAGCGAGATCAGGTCCCTGCCGTGTTCTGTGAAACCACTGTCAGTGACAAGGCCCAGCGCGAGGTTGCCAGGGCATCTGGCAGTCGTTTCGGCGGCAGTTTTTACGTTGATTCCTTGTCGGATCGCAACGGTCCTGCCGCCACCCTGCTTGATCTGCAGCGCCACAATGTGAAACTCATTCGAGCAGGGCTGGGTTCCGCCGCCGATCCAAAGCCATGACGATTCGGATCGCAGCCGATCAGCTCTGCGTTGATTACAACGGCTCTGTCGCGCTTTACGACGCGTCGCTGACGCTGCCTGCCGGTTGCATCTGCGGAATGGTGGGGATGAACGGAGCTGGCAAAACCACCCTGTTCAAGGCACTCACCGGCTTTGTTCGTCCGTCCCGGGGGCAGATCCGCATTAACGGACTCAAGGTGGCTGAAGCTCAGCGGGAGCAGGCTGTGGCCTACGTGCCTCAGAGCGAGGGTATCGATTGCGATTTCCCTGTATCTGTCTGGGATGTGGTGATGATGGGCCGCTATGGCTCGATGAATCTGTTGCGCATTCCTCGCCAGTCCGATCGCCTGGCGGTCCGTAATGCGCTCGAGCGGGTGGAACTGCTGGATTTGAAAGATCGCCCCCTTTCTTCGTTGTCCGGCGGTCAGCGCAAGCGAGCTTTTCTGGCCAGGGCGATTGCCCAGAGAGCTTCTGTGCTGCTGCTCGATGAGCCCTTCTGTGGCGTTGATGTACGCACTGAAAAGCTGATGGCGGAATTGTTTCTGCAATTGCGTAAGCAGTCCTGTTCGATCCTGATCTCGACCCATGACCTCAGTCATGTGCGTGATTTCTGTGATGTGGTGGTGCTGATCAATAAGACCGTGTTGGCCTACGGAGAAACATCGGAGGTCTTCACTCCGGAAAATCTCTCGCAGGCCTTTGGTGGTCTTCCACCTGATGTGCTGCGGGGGCAGACCCAGTGATCTTCACCGTCTGCCGGATGGCCTGTTTGCTGAAACAGCGCAGGGATCAGAGGGGGCACAACATTGCCTGACGTCCTGCTAGAGCCTCTGCGTCATGACTTCATGGTGCGAGCGCTGATGATCAGTGCACTTGTTGGCGGAGTCTGCGGTCTGCTCTCCTGCTACATGACGCTGAAGGGATGGGCCTTGATGGGCGATGCCGTATCCCATGCCGTTCTTCCCGGTGTGGTGTTGGCCTACGCCCTGGGATTGCCTTTTTCCTTGGGAGCCTTTGTGTTCGGTGTGGGATCGGTGGCAACCATCGGTTTCGTGAAGCAGAAGTCGCGCATCAAGGAAGACACGGTGATCGGCCTTGTTTTCACAGGCTTCTTCGCTCTTGGTTTGGTCCTGGTCTCCAAAACGCGCAGCAATATCGATCTCACTCAGATTCTTTTCGGCAACGTGCTGGGGATTTCCGCGGCTGACATCCAGCAGACCTGGATGATCTGCCTCGTCGTTGTTGCGCTGCTGCTGCTGTTCCGACGTGATCTGCTGCTTTTCTGCTTCGATCCCACCCATGCCCGCTCGATCGGGATCAACACCGGTTTTCTTCATTACCTGCTGCTGTCGGTGTTGTCGCTTGCGGCGGTCGCCGGCCTGCAAACCGTTGGCATCATCCTTGTGGTGGCCATGTTGGTGACACCGGGTGCGACGGCTTATCTCCTCACTGATCGCTTTGATCGCATGACCTGGTTGGCGATCGGCAGCAGTGTGCTGTCCAGTCTTCTGGGCGTTTATCTCAGCTACTGGACCGACAGCTCGACGGCTGGCTGCATCGTTTTGGTTCAGACCGGTCTTTTCCTACTGGCGTTCCTGTTGGCGCCGCGTCACGGAATCCTCTGCAGACCGTCCTCCTGAGGCTCGGCCCCGATCGTTTACGCAGCAACGCGCTTTAGCTAAGTAGCGCTTAGTGACGACGCTTTCCATGACTTTGTTGCGACGTTCATCAGTTGCCGCTGCCGCTGTTGCGGTCTCATCCCTTGTTTGTGCGCAGGTTCAGGCCAAGCCTGTGGTTCAGGTGTTCAATACTGCAATCACTGAGGCTGAAGTCGATCAAATCCAACAAGGTTGGTGCGATGGTCTGCTGGCCATCAGTGCCGCCTATCAGAACAGTGGTTACGACGCAGCACGAGCCAAGGCTGCGGCTGTGATTGATGCGGCTTATGCCTTCAACTACGGGCCTGTGGCCTTTAAGCCCACCTATGGCACTGGCGCAGGAACCTTCCGCAGCACGAGGGATGGCGCGTTGGCTTACTTCGTGGGACCCGACCCTTCAATCCCCCTCTTCCGCGATAAAAAGCTGGGTTTCGCCACCTACCGCCATTGGGTCAAATGCGTCATCAAAGACGACGTGGTGCAGCTGTTTGGTAACACCGCTAACACCATGGGTCAGGTGATCCTCACCGACTCCAGCGGGCAGTCCGCAGAGCCTGAGAAGACGTGGACCTTCCTGCGTGAAATCGATGGCTCGGTTCGCATCGTGCTGCATCACTCCTCAGCACCATTTGATGCCCGCTAGTTCGTAAAGGGGGTGCCAATGTCTGGGCTGATGTTGGAGAATGGGACAAACACATCTGCGTTGTCCAGCCTGATGCTCCTCTCCAACCGATCCGTCGTTCAGGGTTCCCTGGCCGCACTGGCCGCACTCACGCTCGTGGGAGCACAATCGGCCCGGGCCCACCATGTCCCTGGCGACGACCACACCGGCACCCTGCTGTCTGGTCAGTCCACGACCAAGACCACTGCACAGGGCAAAAAAGCCATGTTCAGCACCCAAGCTGCGGCAGAAGCCGCTGCCCCAGGCTTCAATTGCACAGGAGCCCACAAGATGGGCAACCAGTGGATGCCTTGTTCATCTCATGGCCACGGCGCTCACTGACCGGTCTTGCCTTCCGATCAGTCGTGCTGATTCAGGCCGTCAAAGCAGTGATGGCCTGAGCCGGCTTGGTCGGTAGCTGAGCAGAAATTTCTGATCTTCGGCTCTCACCGCCGTGATGCAGTCGTCTTCTGTATTCCAGATCCAGACCTGTTGCGGGGCCTGATCTGTGTGTTTGATTGTTGTGCTCACAGGAGACCCATATCGGGTTCTGAGCCCTGCCAGCACTTCTGTCATTGAATTGCTGGGCAAGCTGTACACCAGTTGTTCCAGCCCTTGATTGCCAAAGCGCAGATCCAGCTGTTCAACAGGTATTTCACCGATGTGCTGGTTACTGACGCGATAAATCGCTGACGAATCTGCGTCCAGGGAACGGGCTGTTTCCAGAGACACCTCCAGGCGCTGTTCAACGCTGGAGCTGTCCATACCCCACTGCAAACCTGGAATGCAGGCCATGGCCTGTCCGGGAGACCAGAGCACGGCGGCTGCAATCAGCAAACTCAGTACCCATTGCAGCGAGCGTCGCACTATGAATTCCAAGACGACGTCTTTCTTCGGACGTTAGTGGTGATGGATGCGGATGTCTGTTCTCTGCTTCTGGTTCACCTGCCAAGCAGAGTGATGTCGACATCGCTGACGTTGCTTCCTACGTTGAGCAGCAAACAACAAACGGTTGGAGCTGAAGTGCTCAGGGCTGAATGACGCGTGTCGCAACCGGTTGGGCCATTTTTCAAGGCCTGCTGATCGAGGCACTTCCCTTTTTGATGTTGGGAGTCACCATCGCCGGCCTCGCTCGCTGGCTGGTTCCCCAGTCGGCCTGGGTTCGTCGTCTGCCACGAAATCCCCTGCTCGCACCAATCGTTGGAGCCTTGCTCGGGTTTGCGCTCCCGGCCTGTGAATGCGGCAATGTGCCGGTGGCTCGTCGCCTCCTAGCCAGCGGCGCTCCTCTCGGTACGGGATTCGGCTTCCTTTTCGCAGCGCCGGTTCTCAACCCCATTGTTCTGGCCAGCACCTGGGCGGCATTTCCAGATCAAACCTGGTTGCTTTGGGCCAGGCCTGCTGGGGCCTTTGTGATTGCACTGGCTTTGAGCGCTCTGCTGGGGCTGATTCCTGAATCCCGTCTGCTTCAGGCTGCACTGCTGGAAGAGCGCAGGCTCAGTCAGCCCCTGTCGAGCATCGGGTTGCTCGAGCGCCGCACAGGACTGGTCGGAGCAGGTCCGGCCAAGCCTGCAATGCCAGCCCAATCAACGGCCCTTTTACCGCGTGAACTTCTCTCCCACAGCACCCGGGAATTCCTCGGCCTGCTCACGTTGTTGGTGCTCGGCAGTGCTCTGGCCGCCGTGGTGCAAACCTGGCTGCCGCGCAGTTGGCTGCTGGCACTTGGTAGTGCGCCAACGCTGTCGGTGCTTGCGTTGATGCTGCTGGCGTTGGTGGTCTCGGTGTGTTCGAGTGTGGACGCTTTTCTGGCACTGGGTTTTGCCGCCCAGGTCACGCCAGGAGCATTACTGGCTTTCCTGTTGCTTGGACCGGTCGTTGATCTCAAACTGGCCGGATTGTTTACCGTTCTGCTCACGCCACGAGCCATTGCAATCACAGCGCTGTCTGCATCACTGATGGTTTTGCTGATTGGCCAGTGGGTGAATCTGATTCAGCTCTGATGTGGTGTCTGCTGCGATGAGATCCTTGCGTCACCTGCGTCGGGCAGCTGTTCTCCCCCCTCTGGTGCTCACCCTCTGGGGTTGGGTGCTGGTGTGGAGCAGCCTGTCTTCCCGGTTGGATCTGCTGCTGAATGCGGCCTTTCATCCTGTGGTCGCCGTTGCCGGTGTGGTGCTGATGCTGGTTGGACTGATCCAGCTGCGGCTGGCTGGTCGACGTCGACTGCCTGTTGCTCCACTCGGCTGGCTGTTGTCCGCAGTAGTGGCGTTGTTGATCTTGCTTCTGCCTCCCCGACCATCGTTCAGTGACCTTGCCGCGAGCCGTCCGGACAGTCTTCCGGCGGCACCGAGTCTGAGTTTTTTCCTTCCTCCGGAGCAGCGCACACTGACGGAGTGGGTGCGGCTGCTTCGCAGTCAACCCGACCCGGAGTTGCATGCAGGAGATCCGGTGCGGATCAGTGGTTTTGTTCTGGATCGACCTGGTGAACCCTTGCAGTTGGCTCGCTTGACAGTGCGTTGCTGCCTCGCGGATGCAACGCCAGCCGGCCTGCCCGTGGACTGGCCAGCTGAGGCGAATCCTCAGGCGGACCAATGGTTTTCGATCGAGGGGACGATGATTGTGCAGGAGCGGAATGGGGTTCCGGTCAGTGTGGTGAAGCCGACTCAGATGACACTGATACCAAGGCCTGAGCGCCCGCTCGAGCCATGACCACGCAGGCCTCATCGGCAAGGCCGCGGCTGTTGCTTGGAAGCCTTGCGGCTCTGGCCGGACTGGCTGTTGTGCAGCAACAGATCCTGCTGCGACGACCACCTTGGCTTCAATCCGTGGCCATTCAGCCCTTGCGTTCCGGAGCCGCTGCGCTGGATGTGATCTTCAGCAGACCGATGGATCGCGACACCGTCGCAGCCAGTTCATTGGCTCCGGATCTTCCTCACAGCTGGTTTGGTCGACAGGATCGTCTGCGGCTTCTGGTGGACTCCGGCCAACCGATTACGGGGCCTCTGCGTCTGGAACTGATTGGTCAGGATCTGCGGCAGTTGCCCCTCAAGAAGCAAATGGTCTGGTGGAATCCCAGGCCCCACCTGCTTGCGGTGGTGCCCAGCGGAGAGGGAGAACGCTTGAAGCTGCGCCTGCGAGACGGACGATGGCAGTCGCTTGCACCGGTGCAGCAACGCATTCTGCAGATTGAACCTCTGGGCAATGGCTCTGGTGTTGCACTGGTCAGCGACGACAGTGAGGCACGGCAGCGGGTGCTGCTGCGTCAACTGGATCAACAGGCTCTGAGCATCCATGAGCAAGGTCTTGGTGATCCAGTGCTGGGCAGCCTTGAGGAGCTGGAGTCCGGAGACTCGGGATCGCTGCTGTTTGCTCATCTGAGTAGCAATCAACTGGGTGAATTGCTGGTTCAGCTCGGGGGGTTTGAGCCAGATAGTGATCGCGTCTGGATTCAATCCAGAGGCAAATCACGCCGGCTCCTGGATTTGAAGGCCAGTGGTCCTCTGCGTCTACTCCCTGATGGCAACGGACTGGTGTTGCCGTCTTACGACGGTTTGGAGTTGCTGCCCTTCAATCCTTCCCTGGATGGAGGATCAAGGCAGTCACTGCCTGGAAGTCGGGAGGTTAAAGCCTTCTGCTCCGGCTCCGGGCGCGCTTTGTTAGTGCGTCACTGGCCTGACTACCGCCGATCCCTGGAGCTGGTGATTCCGGCCCGGCCTCCACAACAGGTTTGGCTGGGTGAGGCGGGGGTGATGGCGGCGGCCTGCGATAACGGTGGCGAGCGCCTCTGGCTGGTGTTGCGGGAAGCCGGCCTGCGCACCGAGGACGTGCTCCTGCAGCTCGATAGCGAAGGGCAAGAGATCCGTCGACGCTCCCTGGGGCCATGGCGTTTGAGCTCAGGGTCGGAACTCGACTACGACCCGGTGAGTGATCAATTGCTGACTGTGCTTCAGAAGCCTGCGGCCGACAACGGACGGATTGCTTTGATCTCCGGCAGCACACTCAACCTTGAGGTGCTGGAGCAACCGGCGGTACTGGCGCGTTGGCTGCCGGCCGGAGGAGCATTGACTGACTTTTCAAAGCCATCTCGATAAGTTGGCTGAGAATCGTTCTCACTGCCCATGAGGGTGCCACCCCTCGTTGCGCAAGGTCTATCCGTCGCCTATGGCAACCGAGTTGTTCTTGATGATGTGTCGCTGACACTGGAAGCCGGAACGCTGACGGCTCTAGTCGGCGCCAACGGAGCTGGTAAATCCACCTTGCTGCATTTGCTGCAGGGCCGGCTGATTCCCTCTGCGGGAATGGTCGCTTGCGATGGAATGCCGATTCAGAGCTGCCGTGATCGGGTGGTGCTGATGCCACAGCGTGGTCGGATCGACTGGTCTTTCCCCATCACCGTGCGTGAGTTTGTCGCTCTTGGAGCGATGGGGAACAGTTCATTTGGATGTTGCGACCGGGAAGCGGCATTGCAGCGTGTTGGTCTGGAATCGCTGGCGACGCGTCGCTTGGATGCGTTGTCGGGAGGACAGCAGCAACGGGCGTTGTTGGCACGCACCCTGGTGCAGCCGTCGCGAGTTCTGTTGTTGGATGAACCTTGCGCTGCGATTGATCCGCCTTCCCGGGGGCAGTTGATTGCCCTGATGCGTCAACTGGCTGATGCGGGGCAGACCTTGTTGGTCAGCAACCATGACTGGGGCTCAGCTCTTGATTTGTATGACCGAGTGATTGTGCTGGATGGACGTGTCGTGGCTGATGGCGCTCCGCAGCAGGTGCGCAGCATGCTCGGCAGCAATCTTGCTGTGCAGGAGTTGTTCCATGAGTGAACTCGATCTCTGGTTGGTTCCTTTGTTGATGGCATTGCTGATTGGGGTGCTCTGTCCCATCACCGGCACGTTGCTGGTGACGCAACGGCGCGTTTTGCAAGCGAATCTGATTTCCCATGCTGTTTTGCCAGGCGTTGCCATCGCAGTGGCCTTTGGTGTGGACCCTGCCATTGGCGGGGTGCTCAGTGGTCTGCTTGGGTCACTGGCGGCTGAGCGCATGCAGCGAGGGCAACCGGCTGGACAGGAAGCTGTGATCAACACGGTGCTGGCCGGTTTTCTCGGTCTCGGTGTGCTCTTGATTCCTGTGCTCAACATTCGCCTTGATTTGGAAGCGCTTCTGTTCGGCGATTTGCTGATCGTTGACTGGTCAGATCTGTACAGAGTTCTTGTAGCTGCTGCCGCGATGGCCCTGTTGCTCCTGACCCGCTACCGACAGCTTGTGTTTCTGGGTGTTGATCCAGAGGGTGCCCAGGCTTCCGGATTGCCGGTCCGCGGTTTGCAACTGGTTCAGGCACTGGTCACCTCCATGGTGATCGTGAGCGCCATGGCTGCTGTGGGGGTGATTCTGGTGATTGGCCTGTTGTGCGCACCGGTGCTCCCTGGTCTCTGGAGGGTGAGCAGCTTGCGTGCCGCAATGCTTCAGTCGGCGCTGGTGGGCCTGGGCCTCAGTGCCGTGGGCTTCTTGTTAGCTGTTCCGCTCAATCTTCCACCGGGCCCGTTGATCGGCGTTGTTTGCATGGTTTTGCTCTGCCTGCCCAAGTTGCGACCAGCCCATTCAGCCTGACTTGCATGACGAATGAGAATGATTATCATTTCCGAAGATATTTTGTCGCATCTTGCCTTTCCCTTTCGTCACGGCAGCAGCAGGAACCCTGCTAGCTGCTGCGTCCTCAGCCCCAACGGTTGTTGCAGTTGACGGCGTTCTTTGCGACATCACCAAGAAGCTGGTGGCTGATCAGGCCCGCGTGATTTGCTTAATCCCGCCGGGGTCAGACCCGCACACCATGGCCCTCAGGCCTGCTGATCGCAGCAATCTCAGCAAGGCCAAGCTTGTGCTGCTGAACGGTTACAACCTCACTCCCGCGCTGAAGGGTGTCAAAGCCGGCGGCCCGGTTGTGTCCGTTGGTGAAATAGCTGTTCCCAGTAATCCTTTGAACGATCCGCATCTCTGGCATGACCCTGCGATCGCGGCGTCCATGACCAATGCGGTTGCGGTCAAGCTCAAGCCTGTGTTCAACGGAACTCAGGACGCAGCGATCGATCAACGCAGGGCTGCCATGGATTCAGTGCTGGGTTCGCTCGGAACCTGGACGGGCCAGCAGATTCAGACCGTGCCTGCTGAACAGCGCGTTCTGATTACAGGACACCGCGCCTATTCCTTCTTGGCACGTCGGTTCGGCATTCGCGAACTCCCTGTTATTGATGAATACGCCACCGGCGGCCGCATGCGCCCTTCCAGCCTGAGTGCCATCAGCAAGGCGATCAAGAAGTCAGGTACCAAGGTGATCTTCCCAGAGGCATTGCCCCCGTCCAAGACGATGCGTCGGATCAGCAAGGCAAGTGGCGTTCCCCTCGCCAGCAAGCCTTTGTTTGCAGATGGCCAGGCTCCAGGGAAAAGTCTTGTCCAAACAGCAACAGGCAACATCTGCACCTTCGTTGTTGCCCAGGGCGGACGTTGTGATGAAAACGGTGCAGCTCAGCTTCAGCAGCGTTGGGCCTCAATTCGCTGATTTATTTGCACACTTTTCTGATTTTTTGATCCAATGATCTTTTCTCGTCTTTCGTTTCTGAGTGCCGCAGCGGGGCTTGCCTTATTGCTGGCCGGTGATGCTTCAATCCGCGGGGTCCATGCCCATGGCGGACATGGTGGTGGTGAACAAGTTCCTGAGGGTGAATTCAAGGTCACCCCTGTGATCACAATTGAGGGTCATGGAGGGTTTGAGACCAATCTCGATGGCAAGCCTGAGCACTACGCGATTGATGGCCAGTTTGGTTACGTGTTCGAATGGGGACTTCCCAACAATGGTGTTTTTGCCATTGAAGGATCCATTGGACCTTCGGCTGTTTATGGAGAGGCTGAACACTTCTACGGAATTGTTCATGCTCATGGAGACGGCCATGACGATCACGCCGCCACTACAACTGCTCACGATGATCATGACGATGATCATGACGATGATCATGACCATGAAGATGAGCATGAAGATGAGCATGGTCATGACGATCACGCTCATGACGATCATGGGCACGCTCATGCATCGGGTGCACCGTTTAAGCGAACAGATATTCGTGGCTACTTAGCTGCCCGCTATCAACCCAATGACAGGTTGGCATTGCAGGTTGCTTGGATGCCTTATTACGTGACAGGTAAAGGCGAGGAAATGGGTGAAGGTCTCAAGAATGAGATTGGCGTCAATGTCACTTATGCATTCGGAGATGGCGATGTGAACTTTGCTCTGGGTGATGGCCTGGAAGATGTCATCGACGGAGTTTTTATTTCAGTTGAAAATCGCACGGGTTGGGAAGCCAATGGCACCTACATCGGTAACTACACTGACCTCTGGCCTGGTTTCGGTTTCAATGTTGACCTGCTGAACATCACACTTTCGGGTGGTCCACGTTTCTACTCGCCCGGCAGCTATTCAGGCCTTTCATCGCGCACCGACTGGGGCGGAGAGCTGGAGATGGAATACCCGATTACAGACACCATTGCGCTCTTCGCGCACTGGGAACCGATCTATAGCTCTGAAGATTGGGGCTCAGAGGGTGGCAAGGGCTGGAACCACCACATAGGCACTGGTGTGACCTTCTCGTTCTGATCGATGCAAGGTTGTCTATCCATCCTTGTGTAGACAACCTTCTCCGGTTTGTGGCGCTGCATCAAAGCCCTGTTTAGACATCATTTGAACAGGGCTGTTCTATTTTTTGGAGCAATATTCTGATTCAAATCTTGTCGAGTCGTTAATCAGATAAATTAAATAGTATATGGTTTTTGGCTTGTTTGCTTTTTAGTTTTTTTGGTGCAATTTTAGCTGACTTTCTTGATTTGCATCCACATGATTCTGCTGATATCTATCTTGATCAGGGTTTCCAGGTGTTCTTGCGTTAAAGCTCGGGCATCATTTTCTCGACCCTGGAGTGTGAGCTTTGAGAGTTGACCCATGCACCAGTTCTGTAATGCAGCTGCCTGGTCTCTGCGGCATCTGAGATGACAATGTTCAGGCAGATCCATTGCGCTGGATTCAGTTCAAGTTTTCTACTTGTGCGAATGAATCGGTATGGATTCAAGCTCAACACCTGTACGTAGCGAAATTCACCGCAGCACTGTTCCGGTATCAAATGTGTGAAATTGATTTTGTTGATTGAGCGCTCTTTTGTGTTGCTGTTGTGAGTTGTTGATCGTCATTCTGATTGCAGTTAGGCAGCTTCTGAGCATGCCTTGCATAAATGCTTCGTTGGCAGCTTCATTGCTGGCAAGTGCAGGGCTCTAGGACTGGCCTGGAGAGCTTTACGGGATGCTGTGTCCCGACTTGGAGCAGCGACTGAGCTGACGTCGTTGCTGAGGGATCTGATGAAAATGCTGCTGATGGTGATTTGCAGACGTGTGAAGGTCGTATGTAACGAGGTGCTACGGCTGATCGACGGCTTCTGGCTCGGATCTAATGCGCGTTGCTCATAGCCTTCCGACGGTCGCCCTGATTGCGGTCTTTGCAGCTGCACAGTGGGATCTGGTCGGTTGCGCTGGTGCCATCTGTAACTCGCAGGCCACGTCTTGTTGGTCCTCCAGGTAGCAAATGGCTCAAAGGAACCCCCTACTGCTTCTGAGAATCGCTTGCATGAAGGCAAGTTTTGCTTCTAGAGTCGAGATCGATTCTCAATAGCAGGACGTTATCCGTCCATGACTCTCTCGGCTTACCGGTTTCTCCCCGATGCTCCCGTGGCATTGATGACGATGCCTCGCCACCAGACCGTGTTGATCGACCCGGCTTCTGCTGGCCAAGGCAGCATTCTTGAGGTCCATGAAGGCTTCTGCCGTGTCTATTGCCCCTGTGAAGAAACAGAGGGCATGACTCTTGCTTTCCTTCAAGCAGGTGATCGCCTGAGGACTGATCGTCTTTGCAGCGAAGGCATCTGCGTCGAAGCTCTCACTGATCTTCGTCTCGCCCGCAGCGTTTCCTCCGACGATGAAGTCGGCATGGACGCCGTAAACGAGTGGACATTGCAGCTTCTGCGCATCCGTCACCTCGGACAGGCTGAGCAGAGACTTCATGCTCTCTTCGCTCTGTTGGTCAATCGTCTTGGCAAGCGCTGCAGCGATTGTTTCCAGTTGCCTTTCCGTTTGACTCATGACCGCCTCGGAGAGCTGATTGGAGCCACGCGCGTCACCACGACCCGTCAGGTCTCCAAGTGGAGAAATGTGGATCAGATGAATTGTTCGGGTGGTGAATTCACCATGAACTTCTCGATCGACATGATCAGCACCGCACCTCTGACCCATCTCTGAATGGCTGTGATTCACCGCCAGGGCTGCAATCTCATGGCAGCGCTCTGTCGTGATGCAGAGCGCTGCTCAAGGCGGAGCCTCCAGATCACTCAACAGTGTGATTTTTGCCTGAATCAGACACTGCTCAAGCGATTGCGCTCTGAGCAGTGCCTGATTGCCTTACGCCTCGAGCAACTGCAAATGCTGATTGCAGGGATGGATCGCGAGTCTGTCGTTGATCCGCTGGCATTGAATTTCGCCAGTGAAGTTGCCCGGCGGGCGATTGTCAAAACACGCTCTTTGGCGAACTGACTACTGAAGTTGGGCAGGGAGCGCGACACCTTCCCTCAGTTCGTTGTCGATGACCAGCACGGCGGCAGCCTGACCATCAGCGAACTTGGTCCGACCGAGCAGATGGGCTGCTTCATGTTCAGCTTTGATCTGTCCCTCCACCATTGGTTCAAGGAACACGGTGCTGCGTGTGTCGCAAACTCGTTCTGCTGCCATCAGCAGTTGTTGGAGCGACGTTGTCACGTCCCGTTCCGTCAGGAATGCGGTGCTCATCACGTCGAGGACCGACTCCCAGGATTGATCCGGAGCTTCAAGGGCATGCAGTTCGGGTGTTTGTGCCCTGGCAATCAGGTACTCAGCAATTTTGGCTGCGTGCTCTTGTTCTCCTTTTGCCTCATCGTTGAAGTGTTGGGAGAAGCCGCGTAATTCCCGTTCTCCCATCCAAATGGCAGCGCCAAAATAGGTCGCATGGGCCTGGCGCTCCATGTTGAAGTGCGCCTGAAAGCCCTCTAGCAAAAACAGATCGATTGGCTCCGCCATGGCCCGACCGGCACGGCTAACTGGGATTTGAACGTGCTTGGAGGGGTCTGAAAGCATCGCAACGAGCCGCCTGTGTATCAAATGTAAAAGGGTTGTCGAGTCTTTCGATGGTCGTTGACGTCGTGATTGATCAGCGCTGTATAATGAGATGCATTCTCAGCAGCTTGAATCGTGCCGGTTCATCAGCCTCAGAAAAAGAAAGGTTGTAAGAAGTCCAAGTGCTCGAAGTGGAAGGGTGGTCAGTGCAAGTGCGGGCGAGGTTGAGCGAAGAGTTCGTCTTGTTTGGCTTGGAGTTGAACCAGATTGAGTCGCATCGTTTTCGTCACTGCATCCACGTCGATCAGCTTCTGGCGTTGCATCCAGCCAAGATGCCTACTGATCGTCGGTCTGGTGCTGCTGATGATTTCCCCGATGCGTCGGTGGGATAGGCCCGAAATCAGCGTCTGTTCAGGATTGGCACCTTGATTGCCTTTTGATTTGGCAAGTAGTAAGAACAGTTTGATCAATCGTTCCAAGCTGTCTGCGGGCTGCTTGATTTCGTAGAGGTCGAGAATCCAGTTTTCCAAATAAACGTTGGTGCTCACTGGTTGATCTTTTTGGTTAAATTCAACTTTGGATTCTTCAAGGGCTTCAATCATCAGTCTTCGGTGGTTATTCCAACAAATTGAACTTTCGGTGCCAGCATGAATTAATGCCAATGTCGATTCGGTCGTATTATTTCCAATGTCATTCATGCAGTAAAGGCGAATAAAGCCATCGATTATCTTCAGCTGGAAGCTTCGTTTTTCGCTGTCGTTCGTGATGATCCTGTGTTGACTTGATTTCTTCAGTGTGATGACTGATGTGACCAGTGTCGTCAGATCTTTTTCTGCCTGCGCCATATCAAATGCTGGTGCAGGATTTTAGAAATGCACCTTTATTTACTGTTGTTATAACAGTGCAAGCGTGCCTGTGATTGGTGTTGTTTGATACGCCCTCTTGGAGATTTCGGTGCAGCGCGAGCTGGGTTGAGAGCAATTCGAATCCACTGAATCAGATCCTGACCTTGCCCACTTCTGCGCGAAGCGGTGCGTTTCCTGTGCTGATCAGAATCGGCTGACGGGTGATGATTTCGACGCGGATCCCGCTCCGCCCCACAACGATCAAGGTCCGGCTGATGGCCAGGACTGAGATGACAAGGGCACCTGGCCAGATCAAGGCCATGAACAGCGCAGTCAGATCAGCCATTGTTATGCGGTTGCATTCTGCCCTTGAGATAGCAATGGTCTCCTTGAGGAATGCTTGGTTGGATGGCTCCAACTTCTCGTTCTGGCCTGCAGAGGGATTGGGGGGGTGACGGATTGAGCCAAGCCAGGCACCATGGTCAACCATGTTGAATCCCATGCGTCGCATCGCCTGGCTCCTCGGGGGCGCCCTTCTTCTTGCCCCTCCCGTGTCAGGGGCGGGATTGATGGAGCTGCTCGACAGCATGAAGCCGGCCCGACCTGAGCGGTCAAGGCTGCAGCTTCCGCCGCTTCCGTTGACGCCTGGTCGCGGCAAAAACTGGGTTGGTGACCGCATGCCCAAGCAGGGAAGCTCGATTCTGGTTCTGGCAGGTCACGCTGATTCTCAACGGATTTACGGCTCTGGAACGCCAGGCTGGGCAGTCGGTGTTGCTGGAGCCGCTCCGATGCAATCGGGAATGACGGACGAGCTCTACTGGAATCTGCGCACCGCCAGGGCAGTCGTTGCCGAGGGCAAAAAGCAAGGTCTGAACATCAGCTTCTATGACCCCGGTGTGCGCACCATACGCAATGTGCAGGATCCCCGCACCAACTGGTCCGTGGGGCAACAGCATGCTTCAGAGGGGGGATACGTGGTGGAAATCCATTACGACGCTTACTCACCCCATGGCATCGGCGCAGGAATCATCCCCGCCGTCGCGTTCGGTTTTTCCGTGATGGATGAAGCTCTGGCGAAAGAATTCGGGGCCTATCCCTATGACTACCGGGGCATGTTGGGAGCACCTCGCAGGGGTGTCTCGATGTTGGAAATCGGCATGCTTGAGGGCGCTCTGGAGCGGGGACTTCGCGACCCACGCCAACGCAAGCAGACCTTGGACAGGATTGCTAAACGCGTTGTTTCCGCACTGCGTGAGGGCTTGGAAAAAGGAACTTCACTGAGGGCGATTTGTCGCCCCACGACAGGCATCGCGGCGTATTGCCGTTAATCGCTCAGAGAGTGGTGTTCAAATAGTCCTCAAGCCTGTCCGTGGGTATGTACTGATTGGAGACGGCGTTCCCTAAAGGCAGAAAGATGGGCATGGTGAGTTGTCCTTCGATCACCAGGGGAATCAGCGGCTGACGATCCACCCGCATCTCGGCGCCGATTTTCTGAACGCAGAGCAGTTCAATAACCCCGTCGTTGTGCTGGCGTTGGTAAAGACGTGCATTCTCAATCGTGGCCAGGTTGCAGGGAGCAAAGCCATGGTTGGCGACAACATCACTCAGCCTCAAACTTCAGAGCCCCCTTCTCTTGAGGTCATGAGCAGACCCATGCTCTGTCGGATGCGAGGCGAGATGGACCGAATGGATTGTTCGAGTGCGAGTGCCTGATGCCATTCACCGGCGGCCTGAGCCGCATCCTGCTGATCCCAGAGGAGAAGGCGTTCACTGAGCAATTGCAGCAGTGATTCTGAGTCGTTGATCGTGTTGGTTCGGTTGTTGTTTTGCGTATTTTGCATACTGATACTGTCCATGATTGAAACCAGAACATCAACGCAATGAAGGGTGTGATTGCCGAGCTGAGATGTTCGGTTCACCGCTTGGATGTTTTGGCCTAAACCTGCAGCACTGCATGCAAGTCATGGCCAGGCATGCGAATGTCAAAGCCGTTCAGCAACGATCAGCAGCATGAATCTGATCCTGCTTTATGCCGACGACATCTGGTCTGGATCCAGCTGTTTCTTGGCGAACGGTCGCCGCACCCAACACATCCGTGCTGTTTTGCAAGCGGTGGTCGGCGACACGCTTCGGGTTGGGTTGTATGGCGGTGCTCAGGGGAACGCTCGTGTTGATGTCATCGACGACGCTGGTGTGACGTTGTCTGTGCAGTTGACGCAATCACCGCCGCCAAGGCATCGCTTCGACATCGTTCTGGCACTTCCTCGTCCAAAAATGCTGCGGCGGATTTTGCGCACCGTCGCGGAATTTGGTGTGTCAAACCTGCATCTGATCAATAGTGCCAGGGTCGACAAGAGTTACTGGCAGTCACCTCTGCTGTCGCAGGTCAAGCTCAATGAAGCTTTGATTGCGGGGATGGAACGCTCACAGGACACGATCGCTCCAGTGGTGCACTGTCATCAACGCTTCCGTCCTTTTGTGGAGGATGAGCTTCTTCAGCTTTGCAACGGTCGGCCTTGTTGGATCACCGACAAGGGAGCAGCGACTGCCCTGTCGCAAACACCTGCAAGACCTGCTTTGGTGATGATCGGTCCAGAGGGAGGTTTTGTCCCTTTCGAGGTCGAGCTTGCGACCTCGGTCGTGGCAGAGCGGGTCCATCTCGGTGAACGCACTCTCAGCGTTGATACTGCCCTGCCGGCGGTCTTGGCACAGGGTCTGGCGCTGTAATTAACTCCAGATCATCTCCAGGTGAAGCGATGGATCAAGGCTGCGTTTCACAGGACATTGCTCGGCCACGCGTTGCAGCAGTGAGCGCTGTTCGTTGCTGAGCTGCTGGGGCAGTTTCAGGTGCACTCGCAGCTTTTCTACCTTGCGGGGACCTGATTGGGTCATTTGTTTCTCCACATCTGCAGTGCTCCCCTCGATCGACCAGTTTCTGCTCTTGGCAGTAATTCCCATTATGGTGAGCATGCAGGTTGCGACGGATGTGGCCAGAAGGTCGGTAGGGGAGAACTCTTCGCCTTTGCCGACGTTGTCGATTGGAGCATCGGTGATCAATACGGCACCAGAGCCATGGTGTGTGGCTTCACAGCGCAGCTCACCGCGATACCGACAGGAAATAGTGGGCATGAAGTCCCTTCGAATGGTTTGTTCAAGTTGACAGCACAATCCTTGACTGGTCAGTTCTTTGTGGTGTGCTCACAATGAGTTCATGTTTTGTCGCTTGTGGAACTGTTGTTGTTTTAAATCTCGTGTCAGTGATTCATCTCTGTTTAAGGGTCTGATCTGATGATTTGATAATCGAATTGTTGTTGGTCGGTGGTCATCATTGAGATGTCTTTGTCTTTGCTGCTGTACTTGGTTTCGTGAGTTGAGCTGCAGAAACAAATCGATTCGCTCAACGTTCTGGCTCAAGGGTTTCCGCTGACAGGTGAGCTACTGGCTCTTTGTCGACTGATTGTCACGTCATCTGATGGCTATAACCCTGTAGCACTTCAGCATTGATGCCGTCCTTCGTGGACAATGACGACATGACAAACAACAGCGAACTTGCCGGATTGCAGGCTCTTGTCGCCGACGTTGGCGGCGGCAATGTGATTGATGCTGAACTGCTTGAAGGATGCACGGTTCAGGCGCATGAGCTCGATGAGATGGATGAGGATCAGGCTGCTCGTGTGGCGGCTCACTGTTTCTCCGTTCTCTTTGATCACAAGGTTGAGCAGCTGGAGGGTACGGCTGCTGATGCTGCGATAGGGGTCTGGCGCGGCAAGGTTGACGGCTTTGCTTTCACCATCAGCCGTGAGGATCTCGGTGACCTGGTGCTTGATTTCAGCGTTCCTGATTGATGACTGTCGATGAGCTGCGTCAGGACCTGTCCCAACGGATCTGTCGACCTGTTGAACTGCTTTTGACGCGCGATGGCGAAGCAGTCATCGAGTTATCCGATCTCTACCAACCCTCTCCTGCTGGTTTTGGAGGACGGTTGCGTCTTCGTGATGGAACGGCGATGACCTGGGAGCTGTGGCTGGAGGACGGTGACAGCTGGAACTTTCATAGTGCGCCGTTAGTGGAGTCATGACGACGTGCATCGACTCAGTTGGTGGCTTCGCGGTGATGGCTGTTGTGGCTATCTGGACTTGATCGTTGCCATGCATGGCTCCCTGATGGGACTGGGACGGCAGTTTGCGAGAACAAGATGGATCTTTGTTGCGCTAATTGTTGAGTATTGTGTTTTTGTTGCTGGGTCTTGATGAGATTTGTTGTGAGAGTTTTTGTTTGCTGAATTTATTGTTCTATGCATGTCCTTCTCCCGCATATTGGCAGCTTGATTGCTGAGGTGCGCAGGTGGCTGAAAGTC
Organism: Synechococcus sp. GEYO; assembly: GCF_900473955.1. NCBI lineage: Bacteria > Bacillati > Cyanobacteriota > Cyanophyceae > Synechococcales > Synechococcaceae > Synechococcus > Synechococcus sp. GEYO. The sequence goes on along the minus strand of NZ_UCNL01000011.1, from coordinate 3,539 downwards.
CTGGTCAAAGTGGCGACTTGCCGTTCAAAGAGCCTGTTGATGCTGCCGAACTGAATCTCGGGCTTGACCCCATTGAGGCTGAAGAAGTTCAAAATGTTGAGATTGCAAAGTCTCCATCGGATCCTGTTGAAGCTCCATCATCCTTGGAGTCAGAAGATCATGGAGATGAACTCTCTGTCTCTCACCTCCTCCAACAGCTTTCGCTTGGATTGGATTCGCTGAAACAGTTGAATCTTGAGGGCTTTAAGCAGATTTACCCGATCTTTCTGATTGTCTTCGGCTCTGTGATTCTCGGCTTGTTGTTGTCGTTTGTCAGCACGTTTTTGAGCTCAATGAATAATCTGCCGGTTGTCGGTGGCTTGTTCCAGGGCGTCGCTGAGCTGATTGGCCTGGTTGCTGTCGTGCGATTGATTACATCGAATTTGTTGCTGCAGCATCGACGAGCAGAAGTGTTCGCGCGAATCGCCGCATTGAAAAAGGATCTACTGGGAGGGCAGGAATGAATGGGTTGTTTGGCTTGACCAACCTGACCCGTCCTATTCCTCGATCACAAATCCAAAACTTTCAAAAATCTCGTCGTTGGCGTGGATGATCTTTCTGGCACCTTCTTGCTGTTTGACAGCGAATCCAGTTTGAGCAAGACGCCTCATCAGAGCAGCTGTGTTTTCGAATCGTTCAGCCATGTCTTCAAGGGTTCCGCAATCTGCGGAGAGGGTGGATTCATTCCAGGTGAAGGAGGCCATAGCGATTACGGAAGAGGGTGAACCAGTGCTGCGTCAATGCAGAATTGACACGAGTTTAAAGCTTTTGTCTGAGCAGTGCTGATGCCAAGGGTCTGCTGGACCCTGCCACTGGTTCAGTTGGCGCTGACGCTCTGCGCCAGTTCTTGGCCGAATTCCTCATGCAGCCCCAAGCGTCCATCGATGTCAGAGACACGATCGGCCTTGTCTGCCAGCGTCAACATCTCCTGCTTCGAGCGAGGTGGTGCTTCGTTGGCTAGCACCACATGCAGAGGGCAGTGCAAGTTCTGAACCTGTGCCAGCCACCAGCGGGAGTCGGAGGCCGCATCCAAACCCCCGCTCACAAACGCCACGCTCGCAAAACGAGCTCCCGGCTGCCGACTGATCTGTTGCTGCTCACGCAGGCGTTGAGGCGTTAGAAGGTTGCGATTGACCCAGACATGGCGACGCAGCATCAGTTTCAGGATCGCTCGACTGGTGTTTAGTCGATAGAGAAGCGGTCCGATCAGTGGCAGTTCCACCAGCCGTCTGACCCAGTTGAAGCTCTGCCCTGCTCGTCCGGTCATGGTTGGAAGCGGACCTCGGAAGGTGGGTGCAACCACCACGATCTGTGCCCATTTCCGAGAGCATTGCTCGGCGAGGCCGAGAGCGATCGGAGCACTGTGGCCCGCCGCCATAACATTGATCTTGTTCAGATCAGCACCTTGAAGGTGTTGAAGAATGCCGTTTAAAGCCTCACGCAGAGCATTGGCGTTGTAAGCCATTGCTGGACGTTCACTATCTCCAAATCCCGGCCAATCGAAGCTCACCAGCTGACATCGTTCACCCATCGCATCAGCAAAGTCATGCCACTCGCCCCGGCTCGACACGGTGCTTAAAGCTGGTAGCAGCAGCCAGAGCTCGCCGTTCTCTGGACCGCGACGTTCCAGTGTGACGCGAACGTCGCGGCCATTCAGGTTGACGTGGAGATTTTCGGGTATACCACCGATCCGGGAACGAAGGTTCATGGTGACGTCGAGGTATTCGACTTCGTGCATGGTTCCAGCTTCGCTCTGAAGCAGTGGTCTCCCAATGGATGTTGCAAAGATTTGCCGTGCCTCGCTCCATCAGTAGTGCTGGTTCGAAAGGCCACCAGCAATGAGCGAGTGGCCTGATCAGTGGATTGAACAGTGGCCCTATGGACCACAACCTCAGGGTTGTAAGGCTCTTCGCTCCAGGTCGCAGTCACCGTTAGGGGACGTGCCTTGACGGCGCATGGCCTGGACTTCCGCTCTGGCGGCTCGCAGATCAGCGCGGAAGACCGGATCGTTCTGCAATTGAGCCACGGTGCTTGAGGCGATGATCTGGCTGGCTTGCACATCACTCAGCCAGTGCACGTTGCAGATGTAGCGGCTCTTCCCGTACTCAATGCCTCTGGCCAGGATTGCATCGCGACGTTCCGGTGCGAGCTCACTGAGAACCAGTGCCCATGCCCATCCTGCAGCGGTGTGGCCGGATGGGTAGGAGCCATCGCCTCTCAGCAGGGTTTCCTCGTCGGGCGTGCAGATTGGCTTGCCGTTGACCATGAACGGCCTGGGGCGTTGATAGTTGTTTTTGGCCTTGTAGGTCGCCAGACCGGCGTCGGTCAGTGTGCGTCGCAGCAGGTTGTAAAGCCTTGGTGTTCCTTCCTCGGTGATCGGCACGCCCAGAGCGCAGGAGTAGATCGCTGCGGCCTCAGGGAAATGCAGATTGGCATCAATCGCTGCCACTTCCCAGCGTGGGCCTCCCTGTAGCGGGAAGGTTGATTCGGCATTGGCCACATCCAGGTCGTAGGCCATGGACCCCTTCATGGGATGCGCCGGCAGAAGCTTCAGCGAATCGGGTACGGCATTGGGAGCCAGATAGCCCTCGAGCAGCCCATGCTTGATGGTCTTGAGATTCGTCGGTGAACCAACATCAGGTTCGCAGTAAGTCGGTGTCTGTGCTCCTGCTGGCAGGCCTGCAACGCTGATGCCTGCAATCAACCCGATCGCAGCGCAGCTGTAAGCGAATCGACTCATTGTTAGTTGTTGTTCGTTCGTTCACGGCTTAGCAACTCGGGAGATTCAGTCCCAACAGTCATGGCGTCAGGTTTGCACTCCGTGGATCAGCCGGTTCGCAAGGGCTCTTCAACTTCGGGGCTTCATCAGAAGTGTGAGTCCTGATGCTGTGATCACAACGGTGAGCACTCCCAGCAGCGCTGGATAGAACGACTGCAGATTCAGCCAGCCGAATCTGCCGGTGTGAATCTTGAGTAACCAGAATGCATCAATTCCTTGCTCCAGCAAAACGCTGTATAGCGACCCGCTGATTGCCGTGAGCAGGAGTGGTGCCGCTGCAATGGGAACAAGCCAGCGGTGAACGCGTCGTGCCTGACGCTGTGAATGAAGGACGCGCTTCATTGCTGACGCAGTTGTTGATGCAATTCACGCTCATCTGCACAGGGCATCCAGCGACCGTTGTTTTCATGAACAGCCTTGCAGCCGATCTGTTTAGCGCGTTCACGTGCTTCGGCTTCTGTTGCGTAGAGGCCTTTGCTGTGAGCCAATGCAGGCTCAGGCATCACCAGGCCAGACATCACAACAGCAGAAATGCAGGCAACGGTTGTGCATGCAATCGCCAAGGCAGAAAAAACCATGATTCAGATGCAGGTTCAGCGCCTCTCGCAGTGTGCAATCAGCTTGAGCTGAATCAAGTTTGCCGGTGCTAAGTGTGCGCTGGTTGTTAAGGAAGGGGTCGAAGCTTCTGGCTAGAGGCGCCCTGGGGCCATGCGCTCTAGGT